>NZ_CP045369.1:3831000-4138000 GCF_009363535.1 Microbulbifer sp. THAF38 | reverse complement strand
CGCGAGATCCGTGTGCTGGGCCTCTATGCCGACAATGGTCCCAATTGGTTGTTAGTGGATCTGGCCTGCCAGATAGCGCAGATCACATTGGTACCGCTGCCGGTTTTCTTTTCCCAGCAGCAGCTGGCACATACCCTGCGCGTGAGTGGTATGCAGGCCCTGTTGAGCGATAGCTGTGAACGTTTTACTGCGCTCGATATGGTGGGCCAGGCTAGGGCTGAGTTGGCCGGTATGGCCCTGATCGATATCCATGCGGAAGCGACAACGGCGCTGCCGGAACACACCGCCAAAATCACTTTTACCTCTGGCTCTACCGGCACGCCGCGCGGTGTTTGCCTGTCAGCCCGAACCCAGTTCACCACCGCCAGTGTATTGGCGCAGCAACTACAGCCTCAGGGCAACCGTGTGCACCTGTGCCTGCTGCCTCTGGCCACTCTGCTGGAGAATGTGGCCGGGGCTTACAGTAGTTGGTTGCGTGGTGGTGAGGTGGTGGTGCCGACTACGGCGCGCCTGGGCCTCAGTGGCAGTTCGGGTCTGGATGTAGCCCAGCTGGCGAGCTGTATCGATGAGTATCGTCCCCACAGCGTGATCCTGCTGCCGCAGATGTTGAAGGCGCTGCTGGAACACAGTGAGCGCAACGGCTGGCAGCCGCCGAGCTCAGTGCGCTTTGTCGCCGTGGGCGGCGGTAAGGTCTCGGCCCGGCTGTTGTTGCAGGCGCGCAGTATTGGCTTGCCGGTTTATGAAGGTTACGGATTGTCCGAATGTGGCTCGGTGGTAGCCCTGAATGTGCCAGGCGCTGACCTTCCAGGCAGCGTGGGTCTGCCCTTATCTCACTGTGATATCGCCATTCGTAATGGCGAGGTGATGGTGCGCGGTCCCCGCTACCTGGGATACCTGGATAGTGACGAGGATGGCGAAACGCAGTGGCTCGCCACCGGTGATCTGGGTGAATTAGACGCAGAAGGGTTTCTGCACATCACCGGGCGCCGCAAGAACATCCTGATCAGCGCTTTTGGGCGCAATATCTCGCCGGAGTGGATTGAGAGCGAAGTACTGCTGGAGCCGATAGTGCAACAGTGCGTGGTGGTCGGCGATGCTCGCCCCCACTGTGCTGCCCTAATTTTTGCACGCCCCGGCAGCAGCCGCGAGCAACTCGACAGTTGGTTGCAGGCAGTGAATCGCAAATTGCCGGATTACGCCCAGGTGCGCACCTGGACCGCGCTGCCGGCGCCATTAACGTTTGCCGATGGCCTGCTCACTGCCAACGGCCGCCCGCGCCGCGATCGCATCGCCGCGCAGTTCCAAAATTCTATTGATAGCCTTTATGGAGGTATCTCCTCATGAGTTTTTACAATCTGCTTGAACAGCAAACTGCCGACGCCCGTCAGTCTCTGATGGAGGTACCTTTTATCCAACGCGCCGCACGGGGTGAGATTGCCTTGCAGGAATATGTGGCCTTCCTCACTCAGGCCTATCACCACGTCAAGCACACGGTGCCGCTGATGATGGCCTGTGGCAGTCGCCTGACTCAGCAACAGGAATGGTTGCGCGAGGCGGTTGCGGAATATATCGAGGAGGAAACCGGTCACCAGGAATGGGTGCTCAACGATATTGCCGCCTGTGGCGGCGATGCGGAAGCGGTGCGCAACGGCCGCCCCAACCTGAGTACCGAACTGATGGTGTCCTACGCCTATGACAACATCGCCCGCGGCAATCCCCTCGGCTTTTTCGGCATGGTGCATGTGCTTGAAGGCACCAGTACCGCCGTAGCAACGCAAGCCGCGCGCGCCATTCAGAAAACCCACGGGCTGCCCAACAAGGCATTCAGCTATCTGCTCTCTCACGGCGATCTGGATATCGGCCATGTGGATTTCTTCAAGGGGCTGATGAATCGCATCGATAATCCCGATGACCAGGCCGTGATCCTGCACTGCTCGCGGGTGATGTACCGCCTGTATGGGGATATTTTCCGCGAACTGGACAACCCCTTTAACGTGCAGGAGGCCGCTTGATATGACGGCAAGAGAAACGCTCACGGTACTGATTACCGGTGCCAGCGGCGGAATTGGCAGTGCCATCAGCCGCTTGCTGGCCGAACAGGGCCACCGGCTGCTATTGCAGGGGCGCAACACTGCGCGCCTGCAACAGTTAAAAGTGGGGCTGCCCCACAGCGACAGGCACCAGGTACTGGTGGCCGATCTGTGTGATGGCGCAAGCCGTTCCGAGCTGGTGCGTAGCTGCGAGCAACTGCCTGGCGGTGTGGATGTGCTGGTCAACAACGCCGGCATCGCTTCTTTTTCCCTGCTCAGCGACATTGGTGATGCCGAGCTGGGCAGGTTGTTACACACCAACCTGATCGCGCCTATGGCGCTTACTCGCGATTTGCTGCCGACACTACAGCGCAGCGAACACGCCGCCATCATTAACATCGGCTCGGCCTTTGGTCATATCGGTCATCCGGGCTTTGGGGCCTATGGTGCCAGTAAAGCGGGGTTGCACGGCTTTACCGAAACCCTGCGCCGGGAGTTGGCGGGCAGTAAGGTGCGTGTGCACTACCTGGCGCCCAGGGCGGTGGATACCCCTCTCAACAGCGACGCAGTCAACGATTTGAATCGGGCACTCGGCAACAAGTCCGACTCGCCACAATTTGTCGCCGCCCAATGCCTGCGTTTACTACAGAGTAAACACGGCCGCAGGCGCTTCATCGGCTGGCCCGAGCGCCTGTTTATCAAGGTCAATGCGCTCCTGCCCTCTCTTGTGGATAGCGCGCTGGCAAAGAAACTGCCTTTGGTTCGCCAATTTGTCCGCGGGAGAACTCCGCCAACAGTACAGGATAAGACGGCTCCCGGCGCGCTCTGAGCGCGCCGGCCTTTTCAATTCAACAACTAATTCAACAACCACTCCCGCGCCACCCACCGTCCCGGCAAAGGCACTATGCTCTGGCGGTGGGGGAGGGCGTTGCACAGCGCTCTCCTAACCTGTTTCCATTGCTGAAGAGCCCAGGCCAATGCGCATCCTGCTGATCGAAGATAACCAATCCCTGGCCGAGGGGATGGTCACCGCCCTGCAGAGAGGGGGCTATGCCGTTGATCACGCGGCCCGCGGCAGTGAGGGCATTGCTCTGACTCAGGCGGCGATACCGGATGTGATTATTCTCGATCTAGGCCTGCCAGACCTGGATGGTGTGGAGGTGTTGAAACGGTTGCGGGCTAAATCAATTCGCTCGCCGGTATTGATTCTCACCGCCCGCGATGATCTCCCCTCAAAAGTGCAGGGCCTGGATGCCGGTGCCGATGACTATCTGACCAAGCCCTTTGCAGTAGATGAGCTACTGGCGCGCTTGCGCGCTCTGGAAAGGCGCGGCGGCAGCGGTCTCAGTGCGGAAATCCTGATTGGCGATGTAGCCATTAATTTATCCAGTCATAGCGTGACGAGGGCTGGGCAGGAAATAAAACTTTCGCGGCGGGAATTCAGCCTGCTGCGCGCCTTGGCCGAGCGCCCCGGCCATATTCTCAGTCGCGAACAGCTGGAGGATAAGCTGTACAGCTGGGGTGAGGAGGTTTCCAGTAATACTGTGGATGTGCATATCCACAATTTACGCAAAAAAATCTATCCAGAGTTTATTCAGACCATTCGCGGCGTTGGCTACAAACTGGAAGCGGCTGGCGGCGCATGAAATCTATCCGTATTTTTCTGCTGATCGCGCTGCTCAGTATTATCATGCTGGTCAATTTTGTCTCGGCACTGCGCGGCTACCGCGACACCATGGCGGAAGCGCAGCGACTGTTTGACCGCCAATTAAGCGCCTCCGCCAGGTTATTGGCAGATATGCCGGTGGCAACAGGGGCCGAGCGGGTGGTGGCCCAACCCGAGGCCATGGTGATGCAGGTATGGTCTGAGGATAAGAAATTACTGGTGCGCTCCGCCGAGGCCCCGACGCAACCCCTCAGTGACTTTGCCGTTGGCTATAAGGAAATAAATTTCTCGGGCTACCGTTGGCGCAGTCTCGCCGAATACTTTCCCGATAATGGCCACTGGATTATCGTTGCCGAGAGATCTGACCTGCGTTACCAGCTGGCAGAAAAATTGGCGATTGCCGCAGTACTCCCGATACTGTTGGGCCTACCGATTGCCGGGTTGCTGATTTGGTTTGTAGTGGGGCGCGGCCTTTCCAGTTTGCGCAAACTCGCCGAAGACCTGCATAGCAAACGCGCCGAAGATCTGACACCACTGTCAGAGGGTAGCCCCCCACAGGAACTGCTCCCGGTGGTGCAATCCATTAATGCGTTACTCGCGCGCCTGCAGGCCTCTTTTGAGCGCGAGCGGCGCTTTTCTGCCGATGCTGCCCATGAATTGCGCACGCCCATCGCCGCCATCCAGGTACACGCGCATAATCTGGAGAGTGATTTTGAGCGGGCTGGGCAAACAGTAATGCCCCAGAGTCTGGTCAAGCTGGAAGATAGTGTTCAGCGCATGGCGCACTTAGTAGAGCAAATGCTGGATTTATTTCGCACTACACCCGAACACTACCCGGCGCGCTTTGAGATACTCAATCTTCACGCCCTGGCACGAGAGGTATTGGCAGAGGAATACCCGATCTTTGCCCAGAGAAAGCAACAGGTGGAACTACTGGGCGGTAGGGTATTTCTGCGTGGCGACCGTTTTGCACTGACTATTCTTTTAAAAAATCTCCTGCGCAATGCGGCGAAATACACTCCTAAGGAGGGCCATGTGCAAGTGAGTACCCGGTTAATCAAAGGGGATATTCTTCTACAAGTGGAGGATTCAGGGCCGGGGATTCCAGAGGAAGAGTACCCCAGGGTTTTTGAACGGTTCTACCGAGTGGGGGGCGACCGCCACCAGAGCACTGCCCCCGGTTGCGGATTGGGCCTTTCCATTGTGCAGCATATCGCTCGCCTTCACGGAGCTTCAATCGAACTCGGCCAGTCACACTTTGGCCAAGGGCTTTCAATAACCGTGCGTTTTAAAAAAGCAAAGGACGACAAGGATGCGTAGTTGCTTACAGGTGCGAAGAAAAACCTATAAAAAACAGAAAAAGAGCGGCGCTTTGGTTGCAGGTCTTTGGATTTTGGTTTCAATTTTATTGGGTGCCTGCGCTCCAGATACTAATAAACCCACTGTAAAATTAGAAATCCACAACCATCTTTTTAACCCTTCCGAACTGGTGGTACCCGCCGATACGGAAATTAAACTGGTGATCTACAATCGAGATGCCTCCCCAGAAGAATTTGAGAGTTACCAGCTCAACCGAAAAAAAGTGATCATGGGTAATAGCAAGGCAGTGCTATTTATTGGCCCTTTGCCAGCAGGTGAATATCTGTTTTTTGGTGAATTCCATTCCATAACGGCTCAGGGAAAAATTATCGCACAGTAGCGAAAGGCTTATGTTATTAACCTCTGTAATGGTAGTACTGCGGGAAGTGTTGGAAGTGGCGCTGCTGCTCAGTGTGCTATTGGCGACTACCCGAATACTGGATCTTCGCGCCCGCTGGTTTTATATCGCGCTGTTACTCGGTGGATTGGCTGCAATCGTCTATGGTGAAAACCTTGCGCGAGTCTCCCAGGCAATAAATGGTACAGGCCAGGAGCTGGTGAATGCCGGAATATTAATCACAATCTATATATTATTAGCAATAGTCACCACCTTGTTGTTATTTAACTGGCGTAAGCAGCAATACCATTTATCCATCTTACAGGGCGCTATGCTACTGGCAGTCACACTCGCAATTATGCGTGAGGGGTCAGAAGTTTATGTTTATCTTACTTCCTTTTGGCTGCACCCACCACTCTTACCCTCTGTAATAATCGGTGCATTGCTAGGTGCCGGTATCGGCTACAGTTTAGGTGCATTATTTTATTACTTTTTATGTAGTCTATCACCCAAATATACTTTGATGGCCTCCTGTATATTACTCACCATCTTGGCAGCCGGAATGATTCTTCAGGCCACGCAATTATTCATTCAAGCAAATTTACTGCCTGGGCAAGAGCCCCTCTGGGATAGTTCCCAACTATTAAGGGAGGACTCAATCCCCGGGCAGCTACTCTTTGCTGTAGCTGGTTACGAAGCCACACCGACCCCTCTGGAAGTAATGGTCTACGCAGGCAGTATTTTTCTTATGCTGTGCGTGCTTGGGGGTGTTTATTGTAGGTGTTCCAGAGATTAACTAGTGGTAGATAAGTTATTCCATGAGGCTTTATTTACGTCTTTTCTTATTGAGGGCATTCTCGTAAATATAGTCTTTCATTCTCATGGCCGAATCATCCATACTCTCAAATAACACATATTCGCGCAATCCTGCTTTGAGACAGAGTGTATTGAATTTTGCGGCTGGTGTGTGCTTAGTGTTCATAATATAGCTTGAAATATATAGGTCTTTTAGCCCCCATTTTAATCTGCACATGGGCTTCCATTTCCATGGGATTAATCCTCTCATGAACACTATCTTTCTATTAAAGTCTATTTTTGTCTGAACAGGAAAGAGCTGTCCCCTTAGACCTATTAAGGTGGAGAGCAATATAGGAGATACACAGAGAATAACCCACTCAGGACCAAGATCCAGCGTGATATTAGCGATATATAAAGTTAGCAAGCTTAATCCTGCTAAAACAATAAAGATAACACAGTAAGAGTTTCTCTTAATAGTTACTGTGCCATCAGCGATAATACATTTTTTGGATAAATTCATGGTCTACTAACTACTAGAATTTTAAATATCAAGTCTTTTACATAGTGGTTTTATCGTATATTTCATAAATAAAAATATGTAGCCGACACTGCTGGGTCAGCCACCATACCTCAAGAGTTTATAAAATTATTAAGCAGTTTTAACCTGCTAAATGTGAACCCTACCGCTATCTGAAATATATATCGAAGAAATGCCCTTAATTATAATGGAGCTCCATAATCGTTTCATCGAACTCATCCTGATTTACGACTTTAAACCCAAATCGTTCGAAAAAAGGTTTCATGGTGTCATATCCTTCAACGTAACAAATGGATATAGAATCAAAGCCTTCAAGTTTCTTTATTTCTGCTAATGCGAGTTTCACTGCTTCTGAATTGTAGCCTTGACCTTGAAAGCTGATGTCAATCAATAATTGATCTATAAAGATTTCGTCTGATTTGCCATTGCCATGATTTGGGTAATATTGGATAAATCCAATGGGCTTATCCCCAAGATAAACGCCTCGATTGATGTAATGATCATAAAACTTGGATGCGGCAATAGCTTCTGAAGGTAGAGCAACATAATTTTCCTGCTCTTTTGTAATATCGAGGTCAATCATATCGACCCAGTTATCTTTTGTTATTTCTCGTAAATTAATGTTCAATGATATAAATCCTTTTTATATACAATGGGAAGACTAATATTAATTTATAGGAGTGGAACACAGAGCAGTGAGTGCCTTTGTTCTACATTGTGGGTTTACTTGAATCACTAGCCGTCGTTCACTGGTCTAAATACTTTCTTAGGCACTTGGCTTTATTGAGAACTTTGCTTTTCAACTCGCAGTTATCACAAGCATATACATCAATTTATTGAATAGGTAATAGGCTTCGCGAGAATTTCCTTGGCCTTCTTTTATCTGTGAAAGATTATATATGAGGCTACTGCAAAAAGTGGAGTCAAACAAACTAATACAAGAGTTCCATTTCTCATTATGGTTTTTCACCGCTGGTGCTATCTGAGCAATCCTCTAGGAACCAGTAAGAACACCAGTTTACTGCCGGCGATTATTAATCTTTTGTGCTCGAACATTCAGTTGGTAATCTCCAACGCTAGACAGCAAGCACACAACACCGCAAATGAAGGCGAAGAAGGCTAGAATCCAAAAAAATACAGGTTGATCTTTGACTGTTAAAAGAATTTCTTCTGGACGAAAACGTCCCTTTGTTAGGAGGAATTTTCCATCCAGCATAAGCCAAGGAATTAGCCCTAAAAATATACCTGAAGCTATCAGCAAGTTGATGATTGGCGGCTGATGAGATTGCCTAGGGGCTCCGAATTCTATTAGTGCTTTCCAGTTCATATAAAATCTTAATACAGGGGTAAGGGGGCGGTTCGGGTAATATTAACGCGTCGTAAATCCGTTCAGTGACGGGTCTTAAGCTCAGAGCGTACTTGAGCGAATTTTTATATCTAGCCCAATACACAGTCCATTTCTGTTTCCACAAGCCATGCCAGATCTATAAAGCGACTTACCTCAACAAATGTGCATGCAGGCTTTATTGTAGAGAATAGCTCTCCATGTGCTTTTGCTGCTTCTTCCCAGCGGGATATATCCGTAAGCATGATACGGGTTCTGATGATACCCGCTGGTTCTCCACCTGCTTCTAGTATGGCCTTCATTGAAAGCTCCATACAGTACTTCGTTTGAGCATACACATCACCTATGTAAGCGGTCTGGCCATCCTTGATAGGTGCCGTACCAGAAACAGAAATTAGGTTTCCCACTCGGCACGCTCTAGAAAATCCTATCGGCTCTTCCAGATGAGAACCTGAAGAGATTAGTTTTCTCATGTTTCCCTAATTGAGTAAAACACCCACTGTAACGTAGTGAGTACAGGCCTGTAAGATCGAAGTTACTGCTGCACATTACAAGGAACGAACAGCGAGTAGTTTTCTTATCGTAACAGTATTTAACCAAACAATAACAGATGCTACTGCAAATTGACCTAGTGAGTGGAGAAAGAGTTTCGGCCAGAAATCTATTTCCTCAGTTAGCAGTGGGTGCCAAACATATACAAGAGTCAAATTTCCTGGAAATAGAAATATCTTGTACCCAGGCATACCGCCGCCCCAGACATTCCAATTTAACGCAAATGCAATGAGCCCAATTACTAACGCTAAAGCACCGCCATAAATTGCGATGGTAGTCGAATTGAATTTACTCATTGTGCATCGTACTCCTTAAAGTAGAGGTACGACTTTATATGCGATCTACCGCTTATGATTTTTAGACCACTAGTGATCATAATTACACTATTACTTGTTAGGTTTCTTAGTATCTTGTGTGCTGAGCCTGTTCATGATTTATGGTGTTCGGGTTAGGGGCCGCTGGAGCGGAGTATAGGTAGCCCCAACCGTGTTGTTTCGCAGCGACTACAACCCTTGCTATGTGTGTTACCCGCAACAGTTTTGTCCTCGCTGGATTGGCGGACATTTTACCGTGCCATAAGAACAGAAAACGCAGCAATCACCAGGCTTTGGCTTAAGCAGTGTTCGGCACTGTTCACATTCATAAAAAAAGACACAATAATTCGTAGGCATGGTCTCAGTCTTTTGATGTCGGCACTTGGGGCAAGTAATCATCGTTTCTAGAATCATGGTAGCCTTAAACTCACTCTACGATTAGTGTCGCAATTATGCGCTTACAAATAATGATCAAAGTAGCAGTGAGATACACATCTGCTGACGATGTTTGTTAGTTGCCTTTAAGTTTATCGATAAAGGCATCGTTGATGTCCGTGCCTTTTTCTAAAAACTTATAATCTAGCAAGTGATCCAAATCCTCGTAATTAATGTGCTCACACTGATTTTCACTCTTAGCGTTCATTTTATCGCAAATATCATTTGCCATCTGAGGCGCCGGCCAAATTGCATCATTTTCGCCGGTCATCAGTACGACTCTGGCTCTTATATCATTAACAGAAATATCTGCTTTATTGCCATCAACACGGTTCGCTAATGACTGGGCATATAGATCCCGCAAACCGTTTACCGGCCCAGAGGGTTTAAATGGGATATGAGTTAACTCTTGCCCTTTCTCCGTCCAACTTGATGCAGGTACTTTTGTCCAATCTTTTAAAATGCCTGCCCAAACTACTGAGCTTGGTGCTATTGCCACTACCTTTGAAATCTCTGCATCTTTTGATGCTAAGAGTAATGCCAGTTCGGCACCCTTAGACCAGCCAACAATTATTAACTCATCTGGCTTTACATTATTCTGACTCTTTAACCAAGACTTAGCCTCAGTGAAATATTCCAGCGGGATCTTCTCTAGTTCTTGGGGTAATCCATCGGCATTAAAATAGGCTAAAGCCAACGTTGGATATCCTGCGTCGACAACTGGCTGAGCGAGCTTTTCAGGTAGCCCGCCTTCTGACCCGCCCAGGACCAACACAGCAACCTGCTGCTCAGCTGATGAAGATGGATAATATTTTCCGACAAAATCGTTGTTCTCTAAATTAAAATCAACAGTAGAGGCATTTAAGCTTTGGCCCATAAAAAATGAATAAACCAATGTGGCTTTCATGATCTTCTTTAACATGCTTTTTCCCGTGTGGCTAAAATTTTGTTGATTACTGATCTTGCCTTTGTGTTAGGCCGAGGTCTAACTATACAAGGTGTCTAATAATTGTGTATAGGTCTTACTACTAACACCCTCAATATTCTGCTTGAAGCTGTTAAGCGGACTCTTTGTGAATATCCGTTTATTTTTTACCGAGACGTACCACAAACGGGTGCCTTTCAGTTGCCCATTCATGGCAGAGATCAGATAAATACTGAGTTAACTCACCTTCCGTAATTTCTGGCGGAACAAATATTTCGGTGTCTCGGCGCTTGCCTTCAGAACTCTGATAGAAGGTTTTCCAGTGATTTTTGTTTCTTTCAACTAAGACTTCTCTACCAAAAATATTATATTTATACCTTTCCATGACTTTGGCCTCTGCCTAATGCCCGTATCACCGGAGACATTGTAGTAGATCAAATTGTAGCAAAGTGCGCCTGGAGTACCATAATTGTCGATACTTAGGTTTTTTATGCATGCGATTGTTAGATTTTTCCATGGTTGAACCAGCTTATTTGGATAGCTGACAATGCTTTGCAAGATGAAACTCTTGCAGATACATATTTAATGTTAGGTACATTTTCACTAGTGCTCAGTGTGGACCAAATCTCAGTAGCACTATTTCGCCCAAAGGCCGAATTAGTAAAGTTATACTTACTACCATTTTTACCAATAAGAATAAGTTTTATACAGCCTTCTGGGAAAGTTGAGCGTAGATACTGATTTTATTTCAGATAATCTACTATCGGGACGGAAGAAAAGAATACCCCTCTCCCGGGACACGCTGTGAATACATCCCTGTATGCTCGTAATCGGCATCCATGCCTCATACGGTCCCGGGAGAGGGGTATTCTTCCCTTCCGCCTTATTAGTAAGCCTTCATTAGAATATTGGCTAATATCAACGTAAAATCTAGCCCACTTGCTATAAGCGGTAATTGGTTTGTCAAAAGAGATTAAGGACGGTTGATCGGATATGTAAATTGGTTCAGGAGTAACAATGGTACTACCACCAAACACCAATATCAAAATCCATTCAAGCATCCAGATGCCCCATAAAATCTACGTTTGAATTCACCGACCTGTGTGGCTTGTGGCTCTGGTCCGGTGATTTTGTGTTAGTTATCTGCTCGCGACTGTGCAGAGATTACATTTCCAATCCACTCTTTATAGTGACTCAAGCGGACATTACAACTAATTTGCCCATACTGCCCCGGGGGATTCCTGATAGCACCTTGTGGAGCTGTCCATGAAGTCAATCCTGCCAACAGCCAATCGTCATCAGTTTGGATAAAGATTGGACCGCCGCTATCACCATTCCCCTCTCCGCCCTCAAGGGGTAGTGCTTCCGGTGGTGCATCAAACACATAGCAGAACCAGCGGCCATGAGCGCTTGTGACTTTATTTTCCGCACGACGAAGTTCAGTACGGTGCGAGTCATGAAAGTTGTACCCAGTGAAGCCGGTACCTGTAGCGCCTTTTCCTATGATCTTGATGCTCTGACCGAACTCATTATCTCCTTTGTAGATGGCGACAGGAGAGACATCAGTAATGGGCTGTGCCAATTTGAGAAGTGCAATGTCATCTGAGGAGGAGAGCAGCACTGCAAACAGCGTCCACTCCCAAGTGGCCAATGCATGATCAAGTAGCTCCTGTGACGGTTTTTTGTATCCCGAGTGTATTATCAGGCGCTCTATATTCCTGGGTTTGCCATTGAGGATTATCTGTTCAGGGCGCCATGTGACCGCATGTGCGGCAGTTATTACCCATTGAGGAGCAATGAGTATTCCGTGCCCCTCACCAGGTATGTCTGCAAGAGCAGGATATTCAGACCCAAGCACTCTATATTTTGAATCGTCAACGTCATCTCGAATGACGATTGCGTAGACGCTGGAGGATACAAAAAACAGTACAAACAACATAAGTCGATTCATATGGGATGCCTTTGTAAATGTCCTTAAGGGGCTAACATTTATATAGTGATCATCATGACCACTATTATTTTGATTACTATTCTGGAAGTAGTTTAACCTTAGCTACCAAGAAATAAGTTAAATTATCTTTTTTTATGAATTTGGCACTGATGTAACATTTGCGATGCGGATATTGTTACAACTATCTCAATAATTCCTTACCATTCCAATAGGCTTTTAAAAAATTATAATTTTAATTTCGCTAGATCGGAAATAATGATCATAGTGAAAGAAGTCTCTAGTTCAACATGGTCTCATGGATGATACATGCCTAATTTCTTTAGGTGGAATCAAAACGATGGGTTTTAGGCAGAATAGGGTCGCCTAGTAAATAGAAAGGAAATATTAGAGCAGTCTGTGGCTAATAATCTGAACCCCTATAGTGATTGACATGTTAGTAATTTATACGAGAGTGATAATTGTAATTGCTCTAGCTACCATGAACTGATCTTTAGCAAGATAAAATGGTATTGGTCTATGTCAAATAGGGTTGTTTTTAAATGGTTATTAATCCTTAAGCTTCACTGACTCAACTTAATTTGAAAGCTGTCGCCTAAAATTTAAACCTGTTGTTTTTTGAACACCGCACTGCCTCTCTTGTTGCTAAGTTCAAATTTCTGCAGATAAAACTACTACGCCCCCCCTGAAGGGGGATGTGTGCGTTAGTACCACTTCTTTACTCTGCAATAGGTCACACCTCAGAGAGGGTGGACACTTGTGCCAGAGTCATTGGGTTAGAAGCGCTTTTTGAGTTAGGTATAACAACAATAACTAGGTTTATTTATTTCCATGTTTGACATTCACTGGCAGTCATTTGCCCTCACGGATACCAGCTTTTTGCTTGGATGTTTCCGGTTGCTGAGCCTAGTCGTGAATGCCTGACAATTTGAACCTCATTTTGATTGTTGCGCCCTTGGTTTTGTTTACCTTTGGTGGAAGAACCTTTCTCAGCGTCAAAGCTTGCTGTTTCTCAATCCGTGACTTCGGTCTTCAAATTCAGGAGATCTAGTCCCCTTGGCTCACTGTTTGTGTGATTGAGGGCTCGGATACCTGGCTTTTAAAAAATAACAGCGAAAAGATGAGTAAAGAGAAAGCAAAGATGAACAATCCATTTCCCCCAAAAAGGCTACTGGCCAGTGCGGGCCTTTTGCTTGGTACACTGTCTAGTGCCCACGTTAATGCCGGTACCGCTTTTGTACATTTATTCGAGTGGAGCTGGAATGATATCGCCAGTGAATGTGAGAACTTTCTCGGGCCTAAGGGGTTTGATGCGGTGCAAATATCTCCACCCAATGAGCATATCAGCCTGTCCACCTGGTGGGCGCGCTATCAGCCAGTGACTTATACCAACTTAACCAGTCGCAGCGGTACTGAGCAAGAGCTGCAAAGTATGATCAACCGTTGTCATGCAGCAGGTGTGAAAGTTTACGCCGATGCGGTAATTAACCATACGGCGGCCTGGAATGGCGGTGGCACCGGTTGGGGGGGCACTCAGTGGACCTTGCTGGACCATCCGGAGTTTTCTGATAACGACTATCACTCCGATTGCACCATTAATAACTACAATGATGCTAATCATGTGTGGAGCTGTCGGTTGAGTGGTTTACCAGATTTGGATACCGGCTCCAGTTATGTGCAAGGAGAACTCGCTGGCTACCTCAGTAAATTAAAAGGCATGGGGATTGATGGCTTCCGTATTGATGCTGTCAAGCATATGTCCCCCGGCGATTTACAGGCAATTGTGAATCAAGCTGGCAACCCCTGGATCTTTTCCGAGGTTATTGGTGCTGCTGGCGAGGCCTCAGAAATTCAGCCTTACAATTATACTTTTCTAGGCCGTGTTACTGAATTTAAATATGGCACCGATGTAGCCAGCAACTTTAACGGTCAGATTAAAAATCTTGCCACTATTGGCGAGAGTTGGGGGCTTTTGTCTTCCAGAGATGCAGTTCACTTTATAGACAACCATGATCGTGAGCGTGGCCACGGTGGTGGCGGTAACCTGACCTATCACGATGGCTACAAGTACAACCTGGCCAACGTTTTTATGCTGGCACACCCTTATGGCTATCCGAAGGTAATGTCAGGTTATGACTTTACCGATACGGATATTGGTCCCCCCAATACTGGTCCGGAGAGTTGTGAAAACAACGAATGGGTATGTCAGCACCGGTGGGGCAATATTGCCAATATGGTGGGTTTCCGTAACTATACCGATGGCACCAGTATGGAAAATTGGTGGGATAACGGAGATAACCAGATTGCCTTTGGACGCGGTGATAAAGGCTATGTCGTTATCAATAACGAGGGTAATTCTTTCAGCCAGACACTGTATACAGGCCTTCCTGCAGGGGACTACTGCAATGTCCTGGCGGGAGATGATGAGTGCAGTGGCGATGTTATTTCCGTAGGCAGCAATGGTTATGCCACCTTCAATGTCGCAGCTTATTCCGCTGCTGCCATTCACGGTGGGCAGCTATCTGGTTCCTGTGGTGATGAATGTTCTGGGACGGGTTTCCCCAGCCTTTATTTCCGTGGCACTGCGAATAATTGGGAAGCAACAGCTTTTGAATTGGTAGCAGATAATACCTGGCAATTGGTGGTTAATTTTGATGGCCAGGCAGACCAACGCTTTAAGTTGGATATCTATGGTGACTGGGCCGAAAATTACGGTGACGATGGTGCTGATGGCACGCTGGATCAAACCGGAGCAGATATTTATACCTCTGTAACCGGTAACTACTTGATTGAAGTAAATGATGAGACTCTGGCCTATTCGATCACCGAGGTCTCTTCCCAGCAGGCACCCACTGCAAGTGTGACTCCAGTATCCAGCACAGTAGAAGTCAATCAGAGTGTCACCCTGGATGCCAGCAGCTCTACTGATAGCGACGGTAGTGTGATTTCCTATAGCTGGAGCAGTGGTGGTAGTTCTTCCTCGACGACTTTGAGCTTCGCCACTGCGGGCACTTATACCGAGACAGTCACTGTTACTGACAGCGATGGCCTGACCGATAGTGCTACGGCAACCATCACCGTGACTGATCCCAATGCTGGTTATGCTCAAAATTTTACGGCATTAAATTTCCGCGGTACGCCCAATAGCTGGGGCACTCAGGCGATGACCCTGGTTGCAGATAATACCTGGCGTTCCACTGTGGTGTTTGATGGCAGCAGTAACCAGCGCTTTAAGTTTGATGTCAGCAGTGACTGGGCTGAAAACTACGGGGATAACAATGCGGATGGCTCTCTGGAGCAGGGTGGGGATGATATCTACACCGATGTATCAGGGACTTATATTGTTGAGGTAAATGATGAAACCCTGAGCTACAGCCTGGCCTGTGCAGACTGTGGTAGTTACGCATCCAACTTTTCCTCACTTTATTTCCGTGGCACACCAAATAGTTGGGGTGCTGACGCTATGGAATTAGTTGCCGACAATACCTGGGAAATCCAGGTAAATTTTGATGGTCAATCACAGCAGCGTTTCAAGTTCGATGTTAATGCTGACTGGAGTGAAAACTACGGCGATAGCGACTCCGATGGTGACTTGGAGCAGGGTGGATCTGATATCTACACTTCTGTAAACGGAAGCTACAAGGTGCAGGTGAATGATCAGACCTTGATTTATAGTCTGGTAGCCCAGTGAATATTATCTAGTATTGATACAGAAAACCCGGCTTCGAGCCGGGTTTTCTGTAATAAAAGACTGTATTTGCTAGTCAATTGTCAAGCTTGAAGATATGGCCTTCAAAGGGGAGAAGATTAAGTGTTATTCTGCCTTGGCCATTTTGGATAACCAGCTGTTGCTTCGCATTGCTGATCTGCCCTTCTAATGCATAGCTGCCGTCTTTCAGTTTCCATTGCTTAAGTAGCTCATTGGGGATCAGTAGTTCGAATTTGCTGTCTCCTCGATCAAAATTTGCAACGATCAAGAGTTTTTCCGTTTTATTCCAGCGCGCAAAGGAGAATTGTTTTTCTCCATAGCCAGAGTTTTGCTTGCGGTTGTAGCTGTGCAAGTCCAGGTAATCGCCAAGTAAGGCCGGGCTCTGCTTGGAGAAATTGAGCAGGCGCTGGTAGAAGCTGCGCAGCTCTTTTTCTTCTTTTGTCAGCAGTACAGTGTCAAAAGCGCCCTCATTGTTCCAGCGACGCACACTGGGTACTGACCAGTAGTCGAAAATGGTGGTGCGGCTGGCTTTGCCGAAGCCGGCATCTTTGTTGGCGGGCTCTCCTAACTCCTGTCCAAAGTAAACCAAGGTAGGGGCTGGAGAGAGCGCGGCAGACACCAGCATTGCAGGTTTGCCTGCCTCTGGGTTGCCAGAAAATTGTGGGCTGGCAATACGCTGCTCGTCGTGGTTCTCCATAAAGCGCAACATATGAGAGGAAATATCTACCAGATTTGCCTGCACCTCTGCGATTTTATCTGTACTGCCCTTGTTCTCCATGACTGCACGAATAGCGTCGTAGGTGCCGACTTTATCGTAGAGGTAATCCATTTTGCCCAGATGCAGATAATCCCGATAGCGCTCTGGAGTATAGATTTCGGCAAGTAACAGTGTGTTGGGGTTGCGCATTTTGATGGAGGAATTCAGGTAGCTCCAGAATTCTACCGGCACCATACCGGCCATATCATAGCGGAATCCATCGACGCCAAAGTCCAGCCAGTAGTGGGCGATATCGCGGAATTTTTCCCAGGTGTCCGGGACTTTCTTGTCTGCCCAAAACTGGGCGTGGGCCCGGTAGTCGCGCTTGGCATATTCCTGGGGTAGCTCAGAAAAATTCTTGCTGTCATCGGGGCGAACGCCAAAATTAATTTTGACGGTTTCATACCAGTCGTGCATGGCAGGTTGTGCACTGCGCGCGCCATTACCGGTCCATTTGGCTGGACTCTCTATAAATTGCCCATCGACAAGATCATTGGCTTCGCCATTGAGTGGCTTGTAGCTGTCCTCTGCAACGGGCACGCGGAAGTCTTTGCCCACCACATAGTAGAAATTGTTATTGCGGGCGTAGGTGACCTGGGTGTTGTCGCCAGCTCCAAAATCCTGCACGCCTTGGGGTTTATCGAGAGAATGATAGGCGCGGGCTACATGGTTAGGCACTATATCGATAATTACTTTCAGGCCGGCCGCGTGGCTGCGTTCCACCAGTGCGCGGAATTCCTGTAATCGCTCTGCTGGGTTATTGGCCAGGTCTGGGTTGACGCTGTAGTAATCCTTGATGGCATAGGGAGAGCCGGCGCGGCCTTTGACCACATCTGGATCATCGTTACTGATACCGTATTCCGTATAGTCGCCAACTAGCGCGTGGTGCAGGGCGCCGGTATACCAGATATGGGTGGCGCCCAGCGCGTGGATTTCATTCAGTGCTTTTGGGGTAAAGTCAGCGAACTTACCCACACCATTCTCTTCGAGTGTGCCCCAGGGTTTGTTGGTACTGTTAGTGTTGCCAAATAAGCGCGGTAGCACTTGGTAGATAACGGCTTTTTTCTCCGCAACTTTTTCAGCGGGCTGTATTTCTTCCGGGCTGCTCTCCTGGCTGCAGCCGGCAGTGCCGAATAGAGCAGCGCCCAGTAGGGAAGCCGAAAGGAGTTTGGCAATAAAAAGGGAATGTAACTTCTTCATTGTTTCCTGATGACTTTAAATTTTTTTTGTCAGTGAACAGCGGTTTGCTGAATTATTGATTTTTGAGCACTAAATCCAGCGGTTCTTTGTGCCAGTCAAATTTAACCAGCAGTTGCTGCTTGCGCTTGTTGTACCAGGCCCCACGGGGTGCCTGAGCAAAGTCTTTTTCACTGTCGAAAATAGGCAGGGATTCGCCGGTAACATCGAGCTGCGCAGGCACTTGTTGCCAGTTGTGGATCTTTAAATTGACCTTGCGGGATTCCGGCATACCGGTATAACCGTCTCCTTCTCGATTAAAGGCGAAGGTTAAACCCTGCTGTTTGTTTTCAGCTGAGAAATGTAGCTTCTCGTATTTGCCTTTTTCAAAAGCCTGCGCGGTAGCGCCATCATCTTCATAAACATAGCGCTCGGACTTTGCTGCTGATGGGTGCGCGTAGTAGTCCAAGGTCAGATTTTTACTGGAGTAATCACGACTGCTGTGGACATCGTCAATGGTGGGAATAATGGCGCCGGCCCGCACCATTACAGGAATCGTTTTCAGGTCCACTTCTACCTGGGCCTGATCGCCAGAATATTGTTCATCAGTCCAGTAATCGAACCAGGTGCCGCCGGGCAGTTTTACCGCGACCTCATCCACATCCTCCTCCACGACTGGGGCAACGAGGAAATCCTGACCCCACAGGTAGGCATCCTTGTAGTCCAGTAGGGACAGGTCACTTTCGTTTTCGAAAAACAGCGGGCGCATCAGTGGCATGCCGGTCTGGCTGTTTTCGAAGGCGAGGGTGTAGTTGTAGGGCAGCAGGCGATAGCGCAGTTTTACATACTCGCGCAGGATATCGCGGGTACGGCGGTCGTGGAAAACTGGCTCGGAAGCAATATGCTCCTGGGCGTGCGGGCGGTAAACCGGTTGGAATACGCCGTACTGTAACCAGCGGATGTAGAGTTCGCGGTCAAATTTCTCACCACCGGCAAAGCCGCCCAGGTCTGAATGGGTGTAGCCAAAGCCCAGCAAGCCCATACTCAGAGCCAATTCCACCTGGGGCTGTAAGCCACCCCATTCCCGAGCGACGTCGCCGGTCCAGGGAATCATGCCGTAGCGCTGGGAGCCGGCAAAACCGGCGCGCATCATAATAAAGGGGCGGCGCTCTGGGTATTTTGCCGTTTGGCGTTCGTGCAGTAATTGCGCCCAGGCGTGGCCGAAGGCGTTGTGGATTTCATCGGCCATACCGATTGCGTGAACGGTATCGGAGGGGTGAACTTCCGGCTCACCCAGGTCGCCCCACCAGCCGGCTACGCCCTGTTCCAATAACCCGTCGTAAATATTCCAGAACCAGTCGCGACCATCTTCAGAGAAGACATCGATCAGGCCGGTATTGCCGAAATAGAAATCAAAACGCTTGGGCTCTCCGGCCAGGTTTTTCGCCAGGGCATTATTCGCCACGGCTTCCTGCCAGCGTTCGGAGGTGGAGAGGACAAAAGGCTCGGTCACCAGGATGGTATTGATGCCGCGCTTTTTAAGGTCGGCCATCATCTTTTCTGGTTCGGGAAAGGCTTCCTTGTCCCAGGCCAGGTTGCCCATATGGCCTTTTATATCCGGGCCAAACCAGTAGAGGTCCAACACCAGGGCGTCCAGGGGGAAATCTTCTTCGGAAAACTTATCCACGGTTGCGCGGACTTCAGCTTCACTGTGATAGCCAAAGCGGGAGGCGAAATTACCCAGGGCCCAACGGGGGGGCAGGGGCTGTTTGCCGGTGGTGGATACATAATTTTCCAGCAACTGTGGATAAGTCGCACCGGCTACCACGATGTAAGCGGTGCGCCCGGCTACAGCTTCAAATTGCAGGATATCTTCTTCGTTTGCGCCCAGATCCAGGGTGCCGGTGGCAGAGTTGTCGAACAGCAGAATGTATTTGTTGCTGGACAGTACTGCTGGCAGGGAAAAATACATCTGGTTGGATTCGGTGGTGTATCCGTAATGGGCACGGTTATACAGGGGCAGGCGTTGACCGCGACGGTCCATCCCCATAACCCGCTCTCCGCCACCCAGCAGTTTTTCCTCTGGCGACAGTGCGAAACGGAATCCGCGCATCGTCTCGGTGGCAAAGAAACCACTCTCTTCACTCAGGATTTGTTCGCTGCCGCGCAAGTACTCGATTCGGAAGGGAGACTTGTGGATGACTGCAGTAAGCGAGCCAGTGCGGTAAACGAGTTTGTCCCCTTGTTGCTCCAGCGTCGCCTCGGATCGGCCAGCAGAACTGGTGGCTAACGCGAATGAGGGCAACTGCTTCAGGCCTTCGCGGCGATAGTGCACCGATAGCGCTGACGGACCAACCGGTGTGAGGGTGACCTCGCCCTCACTCGTCTGTACAGTTAGTGAGTCTTCGCTCATGGTGTGATCGCGGTAGTTGCGCTGTTCAGCGGCCAGGGATTGAGCGCTCAGGCAGAGTGTAGCTGCGAGGCACACCAGGCGCAGGAGTGGGAGTTTTAGGATCATCGCGCGGGACTTCAGTTGCTTGATTAGGATTCACAGTTTCGTGTTGGCCCGGCGTATACGCATGGGCCTGAGTTTATCCTAAAGCGCAGAATCTGGCCCGCATCCTCCCCGCTGGGGGGAGGATGGAGGTCTGTGGTGGGCGTGTCAGAATGGCAAAATAAGCATAACGAGAGATGCGGTGACCCTATGAGCCAATCAGAGCCCAATCCTATTCAACAGCCCCGTCTGCCCTTTTGGCAGGTGTGGAATGTCAGTCTCGGTTTTCTCGGGGTGCAATTTGGCTTTTCTCTGCAAAATGCCAATGCCAGTAGAATCTTGTCTGATCTGGGGGCGGACCTTCACTCCCTGTCTCTATTCTGGATAGTGGCGCCGCTCATGGGACTGATCGTACAGCCGATCGTGGGTTCAGCCTCGGACCGGACCTGGAGTCGCTTCGGTCGCCGCAACCCCTTTATCCTTTTTGGTGCCATCGCCGCAGCCCTGGGGATGGCGTTTATGCCCAATGCCGGGATTGTGGTGGCGATAGTGGCCCCCATTATTTTCGGCGGCGTTATGTTGGCAATGATGGATGCGGCCTTTAACGTGACCATGCAGCCTTTCCGCGCACTGGTGTCCGATATGGTGCCATCAGAGCAGCGCACCCTGGGTTACTCGATACAGTCTTTGCTGATTAACATTGGCGCCATCTTCGGCTCCATGTTGCCATTCATCCTGACTAATGTGATTGGTCTGGAAAATACTGCCCGTGCGGGAGAGGTGGCGCCCTCCGTTATATGGGCTTTCTATATCGGCGCCACAGTGCTGCTGGGTAGTGTGTTGTGGACTGTGCTGCGCACCAAAGAGTATCCGCCGGAGCAGTACAATGCCTATAAAGGTCTCGACTCTGCGCAACTTGAGCGGGAGCGACAGCAAAAAGCCCCACTGGCAAAGCGCTTGATCGGTTTTTTCCAGCTGCTAATGAAAATGCCGCGCACTATGCGCCAGCTGGCCCTGGTGCAATTCTTCTCCTGGTTTGCCCTGTTTATTATGTGGGTTTACACCACGCCTGCGATCACTCAGCATGTTTGGGGAGTGGAAGCCAAGTGGTTTGATCCAGCTTACCTGGAAAGCGTCAAAGAAATTCCCGCACATATCGCTGCCGCTAAGGGTGCTGCCGGTGACTGGGTAGGAATTATTTTTGCTGCTTACTCCCTGTTCGCAGCGATCTTCTCCATTGTCCTGGCCCGTTTGTCTCAGGTACTGGGGCGTAAGCTGACTTACTCCCTATCGCTGGCACTGGGCGGTTTGGGCTACATCAGCTTCCTGTTCTTCCAGGGGGGCGAGCCTACGCAAGTGAATCTGTTGATCACAGAAGTTTCCGTACCCAGTGGCGCCCTGGGGTTATTGTTACCGATGGTGGGAGTGGGGATTGCCTGGGCCGCAATTCTGGCGATGCCCTATGCGATCCTCTCCGACTCGCTGCCGGCGGATAAAACGGGTGTTTATATGGGGATTTTTAATTTCACTATCGCCGCACCGCAGATTGTTTCCGCCCTGGCAGCTGGCTTGATATTGAAAACAGTTTTCGAAAACCAGGCAATTTACATCATTGTTTTGGCGGGGGTGTGTATGCTGCTTGGCGCTATATCGGTGGCGCTTGTGAGGGAGAGTTCAGAACCCGAGCCCGCATTAAAGGCAACTACTACAGCTTGATAAAAAGCCGTAAAAGATCGTTAGAAAAGCCCCTATTTGGGGCTTTTTTATTGCTGGGATTCCCTGTTTTTCCAAAATCTTCGCATTGATTGACCTATGGGATTTCATGGGAGCATTTTGACAGCTTGGTGTGAGCCTACCTAGACTGGCGGTGTCTTACAGAAAACGACGCAAGCTTATGTCTTTTTTCGATGCCATTGATCGGGCCTTACAGGCCTTCGCTAATTTTGTTTGGGGGCCGCCTTTATTGGTGTTACTGGTTGGCGGTGGTTTGGCACTGCTGATTTATTCCCGGGGCCGCCCCTACCGCCATTTGAGCCATAGCATTGGCTTGTTGAGTGGCCGTTATGATGACCCCAATGATCCCGGCCAGGTAAACCATAGCCAGGCACTCTCCACCGCGCTCTCTGGCACTTTGGGTTTGGGCAATATTGCCGGCGTGGCCATTGCCATCACTGCCGGTGGCCCAGGGGCGATTTTCTGGATGTGGATCACGGCCTTAGTGGGTGTGGCCACCAAATTTTATACCGCGACTCTGGCGGTGATGTTCCGTGGCCGCGATGCCAATGGGGAACTGCAGGGCGGGCCCATGTATGTGATTCGCGAAGGCTTGGGCAAGCGCTGGACACCGCTGGCGGTGCTGTTTGCCGTGGCGGGGCTGTGCGGTATGTTGCCGGTATTCCAGTCTAATCAGACTACTCAATTGTTACGTGAATCCTTCGCCGAGCCGATGGGCTGGGTCGCACCGGGTGGTTCGCTATTGTTTGATTTTGTCATTGGTTTATTAATTGCGATCGCCTCTGCCTATGTGATTGCCGGGCGTATCCAGCGCATCGGTAAATTCTCCGCGCGCATAGTACCGGGCATGGTACTGTTTTATCTGGTAATGACTCTGATCGTGATAGCGAGTTTTTGGGAGCAGGTGCCCGCGGCATTTGCCCTGATTTTTAGCGATGCGTTTAGTGGCCAGGCGATTGCAGGCGGTGCCTTGGGTACGGTAATTACCATTGGCGTAAGCCGTGGGGCTTTCTCCAACGAGGCGGGAATCGGTACGGAATCTTTGGCCCATGGTGCGGCAAAAACCCGCGAGCCAGTGCGCGAAGGCGTGGTGGCTATGCTCGGGCCTATCGTAGATACCCTGCTGATCTGCACCTGTACCGCTCTGGTGATACTACTCACTGGCGCCTGGCAACAGGGTGAGGGGGTGGCCGGTGTGACTCTGACTGCCCAGGCGTTTTCTCAAGTGTTTGGTCAATTGGGCCCCATTCTGCTGCTGTTTATGGTTTTTCCCCTGGCTTTTAGCACCATCGTCACTTGTTGGTATTACGGTATGAAGTGCTATGTATTTCTTTTCGGTGGCCGTTGGCAGGGGCTGTATACCGGACTCTATATGGTTCTGATTGTATTGGGTGCGGTCGCGTCTTTGAGCGCGGTTAACAGCATTATTATCGGTATGTACGCCGTAATGGCCGTACCCACCATGCTTTCTACATTATTGCTGGCAAGACACGTTAACCGTGCAGCTCACGATTATTTCACCCGTATGGAAACTGCAAAGCGAGAAGGGGCAGAAGTCTCTCAATAACAGCAGTTTTTCCAGACAAAGAAAAAGGCGGACTGTTAAGTCCGCCTTTTTTATGGTGCCTTTTTAGCAAGCACGCAGGTTTTGCCTAGGGCACGACGGATACCTTAGTACCGACTCTGGCGTGGCTGTAGAAGATTTTCGCCATATGCCAGGGGATACGGATACAGCCGTGGGAGGCCGGGTAGCCGGGTACATAACCGGCGTGCATGGTGACCGGACCATTAATCCGCATCATGTAATCCATAGAGGCTCCGCGGAAACGAGACCCGGCAGGTTTACGGTGACGGCGCACATCCACATTACTGCGCACTACATAGCCTCGGGAACTTACATAGTGACCGTACAGGTTTGAGCGGTGACTGTATTTCTTCTCTGAAATACGGAAGTTGCCAGTAGGTGTACGGTGGCCGGGTTTACCGGTAGAGACCGGGGACATGCCGGCAAGACGTCCGCCCTTGTAGAAGTAGGCCATCTGGTCACTGAGGTCGATCACAATACGCGGTGTGCCTTGAACGTTGGCTTTAAACCACATATGACGGCCATTCTGTGGCTGTGCCCGTTGATATCTGCCGTATCGAGAATAGCTCCTTTGGTTCTGGTTGTATCGAGAATAACTTCTTTGATTCCTGTTGTATCGCGAGTGTCCTCTGTACTCTCTTCGGTACCTGTAATCCCTGCTGTATCTGGAGTGCCGGTCATAATGCCCTCCATGTCCCTGATGAGCGACATACCTTGAGCCCTGGCGGGAGTAAGGATTGGAATAATCTGCAGCATAGGCCAGGGGGGCCAATATTGCCGATCCTACAACCATCAGCGCAGCGGCGAATGAAGCGTTTTTACGTAGAGTTCCTTGTACTTTTTGTAGGGATGTTTTCTGTCGTGTAGGTAAAGTTTGATGGTTTTGCAGCGAAGGTCGGTTATGCATTACACACCTCTCTATTGCCAGTGGGCCGTGTAAACAACCATGGGTTTAGAGTCAAACCATTGCCTTCCTGGGGGCAAAATCCATGCGCACCCTAGTTGGGGCAAGGCGCAGGTTAGAGATTTCCCCAAAGCAGCTCGCCGTATACTCAGCCTCAGCTGCGGGATGGGTTAGCACAGGTTTTTACCAATGCAGGTCCAAGGGATGTTAAGGTCGGTGTCTTAGGCCAGTCACATCAAAAAGGAATAAGTGAATCACTGGTTATTAACCTGAAATACAGCTAGCTGGTAGGTTTTCCCAGTTTTAAGAGAAAGAACTTAAATCTACAGGGCCACTACTTTGGGGCTTCTTTTACCCGATTCTAAACAGGTAAAATACCCTGGCGATATAGCGGGTGTATTTTTACATTGCAGCCAGTAAGTTATTAGCAGGATTAAGGCTTGAACTATGGAACGTTTATTTTCTTACGGTACGCTTCAGCAGGAGAATGTCCAGCTGGAAACTTTTGGACGTAAGTTAAAGGGATCTGGAGATATCTTAATTGGCTATCAGCTTTCCGAGATAAGAATCATAGATCCACAGGTTATTCAAACTAGTGGCAAGGAATTTCATCCCATTCTGAAATATACCGGGAATTTCTCTGACGAAGTTGAGGGAACGGTCTTTGAGATTTCTGCCGAAGAACTCGCTCAATCTGATGCCTATGAAGTGGATGCCTATCAGCGGGTTGCCGCCAAGTTGAAATCTTGTACAAAAGCTTGGATTTATGCCGAAGCTAATTAAAGCATTCTCACTTAATGCCATTAACCTTTTAACAATACCTAGGCAAGGGATATTTTTCACAGGGAAATGGATTCAAAAAGGCCTAAGGAATACTGCGAATCGTTCTAAGTGATTCTTAGCTCCCCAGTGAATAAACGGATATGAAGCAATATTTCGATAAAGGCAAGAAGGGCCTGATTGACCTTTCCCGTAAAGTGCCAGCTGAAATCACCGGCAGTTTAAAAGTTTTTCAAGAAGTAGTTGCCGGACTGCCAATATTTTCTTCTGCGGAGCGCAGTGAGAATTTTGTGCAGAGATACGATGAAAAGCACTACTTTGTGATCCCCTATAAACTCTCACAAACTGGCTTTACTCTGCACACAATGCGTTGTTTGCCTGATGATGCCCCAGAGGTAAATGATCTACCCAAACGCCGAATATTTCACTTTCCCAACTCCTATTATGAGGGGAGTTTACGTAAATTTATGGTGGAGAGCGCCGTAGAGTTATCCCTGGAAAAGGGAAATTCTGGAAAGAGTTCTCTCGAAAGACTGGCGGATGATATCGACAAACTCGATAGAAAATTGACCGTTGGTATGCTATTAGTTGGGGGTGTTGCCGCTGTGTTTAACCCCCTGATCGGTGCCGGGCTGGCAGCCAAGGCGGTGCTGCCCGGTATGAGTGGCCTGGTCAATAAATTCGGCTTGCGCCCAGCCGGAGAAAAGCTATCGGAATTACAGAGCAAAAAAATGCTTCGCCAGGCAGAGGAAGAAGTTGCCAAGCAGTTTTCCAAATCCAATACCCTCAAGGTGATCAATCCGATTCTACAAGAATTGGAATTAGCGCTGAGAACCACTGAAACCCAACACGACCCATTGACCGATCCCAATTTAGCCGATGGCTCAGTCCCTGAGTTGGATAGCGAGCGCTGGCGCGAGTTGACCGAGCGAGCGGTTTACCATGTATATAAGGACGTGTATCTGGATAAGAAGCTGGCCAAAAATGCTCAGTTGGGGCCGGAGGATTTGCGTTGGTTTGAGGTATTGTTTGCTGGGATAAAGTAGCTTTAGAGTTTTTTAGAGAGAAATTCAGCAGCCGATATGGCTGCTGAAAAAAGTAAGAGCGGTCTTTAGAAATTGTAAGTCAGCCCCAGGGAGGAGAGACTGGGCTTTTGCTCATCCATTTCGAAAATAGTGTGCTCCAGGCTGAGGCTCCAGTTATTGTAGTTCCAGCCAGCGGAAACACCATAGTAGAGGTCACTGCCATCAGTGTCATCGCTATAAGAAAGATCTTCCTGGTAGGAATACAATTCTACTGTTTGATCGTAGCCATTGCTCCATACAAGGCTTTCGCTCACTTTTCCTGTGAGTTCAATTTCGGCATCCCATGATTGATACCCTGCTCGAAGGCCTGCATAAAACGGTTTATTGGTATCGGTGGATAGGAACACGCCCAACATTTTTGTTTGGGCACTAATTTTGGATTTATAGCTATAGTCGTAATAAACAGTTTCATAATCGTTGTAAGGCATAAAGCCGCTTTGACTGTCTTTAGCTTCAGCCTCTCCCAGATCGGCATAACCACCCTCAATCGCAAGAAAATTATTGAAGCGGTAACCCAATGTGAAAGACCAGCCGTTAGGATCTGAGAGTTTTGTTCCGAACAGTTCCTGAGCTTCTTGTGAAGAAATATCTGTATCTACCTTTCCATAAGATGACTTAAGGTAGAAGCTGTTTTCCATTGCCATAGTATTGGATGCGGAAAGAGCGATAACGGAGCTGAGAATAAATCTTTTCAAAGGATATCCTTACATCAATATAAAAGACCACCTACCTGGATAAGTAGGCAGCGGTGAGTATTTTGTGGTGATGAATTGGCAGAGAGGTGAAGTATCAAATTCTGTAATGCATTCTTCAAAGCTTGGTAAATGCGTACCAGTTCTCAATTTTGGCGCATAGTGCAGCATCAGGTGCGTCTAGTCAATAATCATCCATTACGATCGATTACAGTCTCTTGAAAAGTCAATTTCTCTGTAAACCAGAAGGCAATGGTTGCGTTAAACAGTTGTATTCATAACAAACTGTGAGATCCCCAATGAGTAAATATTTTAGGTTGGCTGTTTTTCAATCAGTATTCTTGCTGTTTTTAACAGGTACTGTCTCTGAGGTTTTTGCACAGCAGGATGATACTGTTCAATTAACACTCAGCGCTCACCCTGAAAACCATCTGATGGTGAATGCCAGTGTGATTACTGCGGAAGCGGCGAGAGTGGCAATAAGGTTTAACTCTGCAGACACCAGTCGACGACGTACAGCGTATAGTGAGCCAGGCACAGACCACGAAGTAACCGTCGTCGGTCTGCGCGCTGATACTACTTATCGGTTTACAGCGGTTGCACTTTTAGGTAGTGGTGAGGTTGTTCGCAGTGAAATCGTAGAGTTTAAAACAGGGTCGGTGCCTGCGGGAGTTCCCGCTGTTGAACTTTTGAATAAAACGGTTAAGTCTGAGGGGGGCATTACTATCTTTGCGCCATCAGCGGAGAGGGATAACACTTTCTGGGGATTTGATGAAGAGGGAGAGGTTGTTTGGTATCTGCACGGTGATGTCCCATTAACTGGTGCCCCAGTAGCGAGAAATCTGCATGATGGGCGTTTACTTTTACTATTCAGCGGGGAGGCCCGAGTAATTTCCTTCGCCGGAGAGGTGTTGTCCTCTTTCGAATTGCCGAGTTATCACCACGATGTTCAATTGCTGGAGAATGGCAATTTGTTGGTGTTAACTAACGAAACGGGCCAGTTTGGTGAGCATTTTTTACAAGGAGATGCCATTTTAGAAATCGATACTGATGGGAACACAGTGTGGGAGTGGTCGGCATTTGATCACTTGGATACCAGCCGTTTCCCCGGTGCTTTGGCCGGTAGTGTTTTGGATAACGGAGCCCTTGACTGGAGCCACTCTAATGCACTGCATTATGTTCCTCAGGATAATTCCATTTTACTTTCTAGCCGCTCTCAGAGCTGGGTGGTCAGCATTGATCATCGGTCTGGTGCGATAAATTGGATAATGGGGAGGGACTCAGATATTGAGAACGATTTGAAGGATAAATTCTTTACTCTACAGACTGGTTCCTGGATGGCCTCGCAGCATGCGCCAATGTTGACAAGTGATCATGAAATTCTGATTTACGACAACAGAAATGAAGCTGAGTTGAGTGGTAATATCTACAATAGCCGTGCAGTAAAGTTTCGGCTCAATACATCGACAATGAGTGCTGAACAAACCTGGGAATACATAGCGCCAAAGTATACTCAATCCTTGGGTGATGTGGATGAGCTTGCTGGTGGAAATATATTGCTTTGTGCCGGTGGCCCATCGGATATCAGTACGGGAAGTGATCGCAATGCTTACTTGGTAGAGGTAACGTCAACTGACTCAGCAGAAACTGCGTGGGAGTTAAAAGTGTTCGATACCACGATTTACCGAGCAGAACGCGTTAGCTGGTCGGAAATGCTGACCACAAGTCCGGTTTTTAATCTGCCTGAATAATGACATAAGTATTTAGACAGAGTGGTGCTTGTAGTATTTTGATTCAGGGTGAATTGAGTTTTTTACTGCTGAGTGCATTTTTGAGCGTGCTACTTTTTAAGGTTCATGTTTCTTCCCTTACTTCCTGAATATTCTCCTTGGCCCACACTAACTTTGTTGTGGGCCTATGATCATTAACTTTGCTGGAGATGGTCGTATGCTTTTAATCGGAAGTAACCTGATATTTTTCAATTCTTGGTTCTTCGGCCAAAATTGGTTCTAACGCTTTTAATGTTTCTTTTAAATGCGGCTCTTGCCAATGTTTTTGTTCACTCTCTTTTGAATCCCACACCTCTAATGTCATAAAGGTATCTGTATCCTCACCCGAAAATAAAATCTGATAACTCAAACATCCGCTCTCCTTTTCAGAGTTCTCTGCCAGTCTGGTCAGAATGTTCTTAGCTTTCTGTGTTTCTCCAAGTTTAGACTTCACTTTTGCCATTACATATAGATTGGGCATTGTCTGATCTCCAGATATATTTATGAATTGCGTTTTACTACTAGTAAGATGCCTGTAATCATTAGAACAAATCCAATAATTCGTTTGGGGTCCAGGCTGGTTTGTTGTGCACCAAAGAGGCCAAAATGATCGATGGTGGCCATAGCAAAGAGCTGGCCGAGTAATACAAAAGATATAGTATTGCCAACACCGTATTTTGGTGAAACCCAAGTGACGCTGAGTACGTAAAAAGCAACCAATATCCCTCCGAGATAAAGGTGCCAGGAGATATCTTTGTGAAAACCGGCTACTTGAAAACCTTCAGTTTTAAATAAGTAAATAGTAGAGATGATTAATCCGACAAAAAATAAAATCGTCGTAGCGAGAGCAGAGCTGCCAAGCTTTACACCTAGACCGCTGTTTAACGTGGCCATCACCGGGATGCCGATTCCGGCAATTAACATAAGCGACGGATAAAGAATTGAGCTAGGCACTGCTGGAACCTCGCTGGAGGGGTTTTAAGGCTATAACTGCTGATGTAGATGAGTTGGGTTGACCCACAGTGGAAGCTGTAGGGCTGAAGGGTTATGAAAAGCTGGCGCAGGAACATCAGCTTGCGCCAGCTTTGTTGATACGTTATTAACCGCTAGTTTATTAACTGCTTAGCGATCGCTTTACCAACAGCATGCGCACTGGCTGGATTTTGACCGGTAATCACGCGGCCATCCTCGATGACAAATTCCTGCCAGGGTTGCACTTTGTTAAATCGAGCAGACTTTCGGCTAACCGCTTCTTCAAGCAGGAAAGGGATATCCTTAATGGTGCCGAAGTCGATTTCTTCTTCTCGGGTAAAGGAGGTTATCGATTTGCTAGCCAGTAAATTCTCACCATTACTCAGGGTGATGGGCAGTAAGCCAGCCGGACCGTGGCAGACCGCAGAAAGAATGCCGCCATTTTCATAGATCTCTGCACTCAATTTAGCGAAATCTTCATTACTGGCTAGGTCGGAAAGTAGACCAAACCCACCTGGGTAGAACACGGCATCGTAATTGGCAGTATTCAGCTGGCTTACTGGAATAGTGTTGTTGACTCGGTTCTGGAAGTCTTCATCGGCCAATACCTGGCTGTTGACCTCATCTCCTTCAATATCGGTACCGTAGAGTGGCGCCTTGCCACCTTTGATGGAGGCAATATCGTAGTCAATGCCATTCTCTTTGAGGACATGCACGACGTGCGTCAGCTCAGGAGAGTAGGTGCCATTAGCTTGGTCAGTTTCCCCGAGGGTTGCATGGTTAGTTACGGGAATAAGTACTTTCTTCATGAATCAGTCCTCTGTGTTAAGTATTCAGTGGGGAGGATTCTAGGTTGTCCCTGGGTGGATGATAATGGGGGTTATCTGTGAAATACTTTTGCTGAGTAGCAATAATAGAGAGTGCTGGGATGGATACATTTGACGGCGTAGTCGAATTTGTCGCTGTGGCAGAGAGCCAGGGCTTCTCTGCAGCCGCCAAACAGTTGGGGTGCAGTACCAGTCATGTGAGCCGGCAGGTGGCTCGCTTGGAGGAGCGCCTGGGAAGCGCTCTTCTGGCTAGAACAACGCGCTTGGTCAGCCTGACTCAGGCTGGGGCTGTTTATTACCAGCGCTGTAAAGAGCTGGTTGTGGGTCTGCAGCAGGCCAATGAACAGGTTGGCCAGCAACAGTATGAGCTGAGTGGCACCTTGAGGGTGAGCTGTGCCGGTATATTCGCCGAGCAGTATGTGGCACCAGCGCTGATGGCTTTCGCTTTACAGCATCCCGACCTGCAGATTGATATCGATTTCAACAGCCGAATGGTTAATTTTGTTGAGGATGGTATCGACTTTGCGATCCGCTATGGCCGCCTGGAGGATTCTGGACTGGTAGCCCGCAAGCTGGCGGGACGCCAGATGATGGCTGTTGCCAGTACGGAATATCTGGATCAATTCGGTAGGCCAAACCATCCTCAAGATTTAAAGTCACACAGTTGTATTGTTGCGAATAATGATAACTGGATATTCGATATGGAGGGTGTTGAAGAATCAATCCGCGTTAATGGTCGTTGGAGAAGTAATAATGCCCATACAGTGGTAAACGCATGTGAAAAAGGACTAGGTATTGCCTATATGCCAAAAAGCAGCTTTAACCGCTCTTTAGACTCACAGCTATTAGAGCCGGTACTGGAGCCTTATTGGGGGCACGGAGCCAGTAGCTGGATTGTGTATCAGAATCGCCGCTTTTTACCAATACGAGCGAGAATGGCCATTGATTATCTTATGGATCACTTTTCCAGCTGGCAGGAATAAATATGATAAATCTTTTTGAGAATTTACCGGAAAACACTGAGCTGGAGCATTTCCAGGACATCATAAAAAATGATGCTGTACGAATTGAGCGAATCGTTTCTCACGGCCAATCCTCGCCGGAAGAGGGTTGGTATGACCAGGGTGAACATGAGTGGGTGCTTGTACTAAGTGGTTCTGGTGTGTTGGAGTTTGACTGTGGTGAGACATTTCAGCTGATACCAGGGGATTGCTTATTGATAGAGGCTGGAAGAAAGCACCGGGTGGTGGAAACTTCACCTAATGAAGCAACAGTTTGGCTGGCGGTGTTTTACCACTAATCAGTAAATACTAACTCTTAAGAGAAATCTTCGGCTAATCAGGGACTCTATTTCACTTACCAATGGGGGCGAGAAAAGAATACGTTGGACTTGAAGTGGTTAATGATAAGGGGTCCTTTAGGTATAGCAGGGTGTGTGATCACCAAAAAGAGAACTCCTGCCGCTTCAACGCATTAGCGTATTCTTTATCGCTGTATCATATTTGCCCAAATTTCCACTTCCGAAAATGACCGATACTCGGTGTGTGATGAAGTTATGATTGTTTCCTCTTGATCAATCAGGTTGCAGTTACCATGGCATTTCAAATACAAGGCATTAACCCGCTAAATTTTTACCATTTATTGATACTTCCAGATGCTCAGTTGAAAGAAAAAAATGCTTGCTGGAAGCTTGTAGATGCGAGCCCCGGTTATCCCTGCAGGGTGTCCCTTGTGGATGCCAAAGCAGGTGAGAGGGTACTCTGCCTACCCTATAGCCATCATAATACTTCATCCTTTTATCGTGCTTCAGGCCCTATATTTATTCGGGAGCATGCAGAACCCGCGAAATTAGATACTAATGAAGTTCCACTGATGCTGCGACACAGGCTACTTTCAATTCGCGCCTATAATTGCGAGGGGCTAATGGAGACTGCTGAGGTTGCTCAGGGAGCGGATCTTGAGGGTGTGCTTGAAAAGCAATTTTCCTTAGGGAGTGTGGAGTATATTCATATTCACAATGCGCTTCCTGGGTGCTTCAATTGCGCCGTCTATCGAGCGTAAGGTGCATCATTGGGGACTGCCTGTTGGGCTTCTGAAAAACTCTGCTGAACGCTGGGATACAGCCCTCACAGTCCGGCGGTTCCACTGATAGTTATTGTTACCTGTATTCAACCTTGAAGTGAAAAAATTATCGAAGATTAGAACTTAGGAGAAGTTGCTAGCTTTTCTTATGCTCCTTTGGATCATCTAAGAGTCCCTCTTTTTCTTCTAGGTCATCCAGTTTATGATATTTTCTTTTTATTTCATTGATATCCACACTGGGCTTGGGAAAAGACATTTTTAGGGCCTCCATCGCGTCGGCCACAATGGAGGCAATTGCAATATTTCTAAACCATTTGTGATTGGCGGGAATAACGAACCAGGGGGCATGAGGTTTGCTGCACTTATAGAGAATATCCTCAAAAGCCTGGGTGTAGGCGTCCCAGTAGCTCGCCTCCGTATAATCGCTCTCGCTGATTTTCCAGTGTTTGCTTGGGTCATCAATACGCTGTTTAAAGCGTTTCAGTTGTTCATCTGCATCAATATGCAGGAAAAATTTTAATACCAGGGTGTTGTGGTCGGCTAATAATTGTTCGAAGTGGTTGATATGATCGTAGCGCTTGGACCAGATGCTCTCTGGTACCATATTATGCACCCGTTGAATTAATACATCTTCATAGTGGGATCGGTTAAAAATCGCCACATGTCCCTGTGCAGGGGTGACTTTGTGACACCTCCACAGGAAATCATGTGCGGCTTCTTCTTTAGATGGCTGCTTGAAGCTGGTTACTGTACAGCCTTGGGGATTCATTGCTCCAAGCACATGATTAATAGTGCCATCTTTACCGGAGGCATCCCGACCCTGTAGGCAGATCAATAGAGAGCGCTTGTGCTCAGCATACATAAGGTACTGCTGTGCGCGAATTCTTTCATCCAATTTATCAATGACCGGCTGGGCCTCTTCGCGATTGTTATAGCAATCTTTAAAACTGGCATCGATCTTATCTAACTGTATCTTGCTGCCGGGTTTTACCTGGAATGCTTCGAAGCAATTCATAGTTTTATTTCTTCATGATAAGTTTAATGGTTTGTCTCTGCGCAGTTGGTTAAATATCCTGCAAGCGTCGATAGAGCAGCTTCTTCACCAGATCCAGAATAAACATCCACAAAATCATATAGAGCCAAACGAGCCCGATAATACGCCAGGGAATAGCTGGTACCAGCCAACCAAATCCACACATTAAAACCGTGAGCGCCTGAGTACCGACAATAGCGATAAATAACTTCATTGCGGGCAGCGGCTTTGCGAAGAAAGCTGAGCGGGAGCGCACGACAAAAAGTAGTAAATGACCGCCGGCAATAATTTGTAAAAAAATAATCGTTTGGATCTGAGACTTATCCAGGGGTATCCAGGATTGCCACTGGCTGTTTTGAAGCCATTCCATACCAATCAAGAGGAGCCCCATGGTTTGTGCGATAGAAAAAATGCCGATAATGGTCGAACCTAGTAGTAAATCACGCATTTCCCAGTGCACCGGCTCTTTCGGCAGCAGGGTGTTGTCGTAGGCAATAGTCATAATGGGAATATCGTCAAGCAGTGCCACTAATACGATCATGACTGGGGTGAGGGGAGAAAAACCGAAGAGGATAGTGGCAAACACCACCACCACCATAATATCCAGGGTCATGGATACCCGAAAGAGCACATAATTAATAATACGCTCAAAGATCTTGCGTGCTTCGTCAATAGCATCCACTACAGTGGAGAGGCCCGGAGCGGTGAGAATAATCGCCGCTGCGGCACGGGCCGCATCGGTGGCGCCACTAACGGCAATTCCGCAATCAGCTTGTTTTAGGGCAGGCGCATCGTTGACACCGTCGCCGGTCATTGCCACCTGGTGCCCTCTCTCTTGCAGGGCTTTTACGATTGCGTACTTATGCTCGGGGAAAACACGGCCAAAGCCATCGGCGCGTTCAACACAATCGACCACCTGCTTGGATAAGTGGTCCATATTCTCCGAGTCGGTAAAAACATCGGCGGCGGCATAAATATTCTGTCCAATCCCCACCTGAGCAGCGATTTCCTTACCGATAGCGACGTCGTCGCCAGTAATCATTTTTACCTGCAGCCCGTGCTCCCTGGCCCGGCTGATGGTTTGTTTGGAATCATCCCGAGGCGGATCTTCTAGAGAGAGGATGCCAAGAAAGTCCCAGCTTTTCCCATCATTGGAACTCGCCACACCCAGGGAGCGTAAACCCCGTGCGGCGAGTTCCTGCACGCAGTCTGAGGCATTCTTTTCATTATCACCACTGAGCTTGCACAATTGCATCACCGCTTGGGGCGCACCTTTGCAATAAAACAGGGACTTACCACTGTCATCGACAACTTGGGCCTGGGCTCGCTTGATTACCGGGTCGAAAGGAGTGAATTCTTTAAGCTGGTAATTATTCAGTGCTTCCTTATCTTTGAGGCCGGCAAAAATTGCCTGATCGATCGGATCACTAGAACCTTTTTCCGAGGCGAGTGCCGCGGCGAGAATTAACTGTTCCGGGCTCTTGGCGACAAATAATTTGGGGTCGTGCAGGCTTAGTTGGTTCTTGGTGAGCGTTCCGGTTTTATCGGAGCAGAGAATATCGACCCCAGCAAGCTCCTCTATAGACTCCAGTCGCGAGACTATGGCTTTTTTTCGGGATAGCGCCAGGGCACCGAGTGCGTTAGTGACAGTGATTACGGAGGGCATTGCCACGGGAATCGAGGCAATTAATAGCACCAGGACTGTGCGTAAAATATTAATAATGTCCGACCAGTACCAGCTGGGGGCCACCACGATATCCCGATAGAGCTGGGTACCTACCAGTAACAAAGCCAGCACCAGGCACAGCACTATCAGGAAATCGCCAATATGAGTAACGGCTTTTTGCGAGTGAGAGGCGCCTTGGCCGGCACCGGCTACCAGCTTTGCGGTGCGACCAAAAAAAGTATTACGCCCGGTGCCAATTGTAACGGCGGTCATTTCGCCGCGCTTGGCGATACTACTGGAATAACCGATGTCTCCTATTTTTTTGCTGACCGGTAATGACTCACCCGTAAGAGCAGCCTGATCGATACTGATGGATTTGCCATCGACAAAGCGCACATCTGCGGGCACCACCTGACCTAGCTTAATTCGCACAATATCCCCGGGAACCACATCAGCGGCGTCAATGGTATGAAAACTACCATCGCGCAATACCTCCGCCTGCGGCGCCATGCTGGCCTTGAGCGCGGCCAGAGCATTGGAGGCCTTGTGCTCCTGCCAAAATCCCGCGACGGCGTTGTAAAGGAGTAGCGCCATAATAATGGCGAAGTCAGGCCAGTGGCCGATAAGTGCCGATAGCAGGGCGGCGGCTTCGATCATCCAGGGAATGGGCCCCCAAAAAAAACGCAGAAACTTGAGCAGTGCGCTTTGTTCTTTCTCCTGGATGCTATTGGGGCCATAGCGTTGCAGACGAGTCTCGGCCTCGGCCTGGCTTAACCCTTGGGGCGAGGTGTTGAGTGCCTGGTAAACGGAGGGTAAATCGGCTTTCTGCAGGTCAACCTGGGAGCCTTTTAAGTTGGCTTTACTGGCGTTTCCGCTTTCGGATTTTGGCCCGGGTATTGGCACGGATCGATTCCGCCTGTTGAAAATAATTTCCCGTCGAATGGTCCGCCTGTTAACGACAGTTGGGGTTAAATACAGTTAATCATTATTGAATGATTGGGCGGTGTATCCATATTATTTGAACATTATAGGCTGTGATCTGATGGGCACTCGTCGCTAAGAGATTTCACCTTGATCAGCTTAAAGATACCCTTTCTTAAAGGTGTCCAGGCTGAAGTCCCAAAAGGCTTTAACGCGTGCTGAATTACGCATTTGAGGATGAGAAAGTAACCAGAAATGGCTTTGGAACTCTTTAAGCTCAAATACTTTCTTTAGTTTGTAAGGTTGCACCATTTTTTGGTCCCCTTCGGGCAAAATAGCAAAACCCAGCTTTGCATTGGCTGCACCTGCCGCCGCCATTACCGAATTACAGTAAATTACTTTGCGACTATTCTTAAATGTTTTTTCACTCCAGCGACCAATCGGCAAACTCAAACCGCGATAACCAATAATATTCTGCTGCTTAATCTCATCCAGTGTCATTGGACCGCTAACCAAGTCTGGATGGGCAAAAATATGCCAGTTGATATCAAAGAGCTTCTTGGCAATGAGGTTATCCGGAGCGCTAGGTGATCCACGAAAAGCAATGTCCGCCTCCCTCTTTTCCAGTGATAGATGTTCCGCCGAGTCTATGAGTTCAAATTCAACTTTGGGGTGGTGTAGGCGAAAGGCGGCACAGAGTTTTGGAACCACCTCATAAGAGTAAGAGCCGATTGAGGTAATACGGATAATGCCTTCCATTTCCAGGTTTTTAATGCCGGTATTCAAGGCAATGGCATTGATATTCTCGGCGGCTTTTCTGGCGTGTTCTAAAGCCGCATTCCCTTCGTCTGTGAGGAAATAGCCCTGCCTGTCTGCCACGAAAAGCTGGCAGCCAAGATCTTTTTCCAAGGCCTGTAGACGCCTCCAGGCGGTGGAATGGTTTACCCCCAAGGCTTTGGCTGCACTCTGTAGGGAACCGTGATCTGCCACGGCTATCAGGTATCTAAGATCGTTCCAGTCCATCATTTTGCATTTATGCAATTATAGATTGCATAAATTGATAATTTAGTTGCCAATTTGCAGAGATTATAGTCTCCGCATCATTGATGTTCACTAGCTGGAGAGACTATGAGTCACAAAATTCTTGCCGTTTATGCCTCTGCCTTAGGGGACCATTCGACTTCCAGGTCACTGGCCAAGCACTGGCTATCACGACAGGCTGACACTGAAGTCACCGCGTTGGATTTAAGTATTAACCCGGTTCCGCATTTGAGCGGTGAAATGGTAAGTGCCTTCTTCACCCCTGAGGAACAGAAAAGTGCAGCCCAGAAAGCGCTAACGGAGTATTCGAACAACCTTATTGAGCAGGTCAAAAGTGCAGATACGGTACTGATTGCAGCACCCATGTATAACTTTGGTAGCCCATCTACTCTGAAAGCTTGGTTTGATCACCTAGCGCGGGCCGGAGTGACTTTTACGTACACAGAAAATGGACCAGAGGGTTTGATTAGAGATACCAAAGTGGTCTTGGTCACGACATCTGGGGGGTTCTATAAAGATTCTGTTGTAGATTTTCATGTGCCCTACATCAAGCATTTTCTCTCATTTATTGGTATTGATGATGTCACGGTCATTTATGCCGAAGGGCTGAATATGGGGGATGACCACAAAGAGACGGCCTTAACTCAGGCTAAGGTAGCTCTGGAAGCAATCTGATCTATGAGGCGCACAGCAAAGTAAGTAGAGAAAAGGAAGTAGAGCAAAGTAAAAAAGCCGGCTTTGGGCCGGCGGAGAAGCAGACGTCGAAAGGATAAATGACGTTGCAGAGAGACAGAAAAACCAACTTATAGCCCTGGGAGAGGTACTGCAGTTTTTCTGAAATTGACAGCCGGTGGTTGTTGCCTCCAGCTGGTAAATTTTTTGACGGGCTGTTAAAGCCTGAAATTAATTCCTGAAATTAATTATTGTTTCGCAATACACAGGCGCCAGCGGCGGGCAAAACCAGCGTGTTTTCTCTCAGCTCCATTGCAAACAGGCCTGGGGTAATATCCTCGGCCCCAAATAACTCTTGTGGCAGAGCGTAGCTTTCCTCAGTGGCGCCTAGGTTCAGGGCGACCAGGTACACTTCCTTATCTGCGCGGCGCACGAACACCAATAAATCATTGCCGGTATCGAGTACTTCCTGTTGTGCGGTTGCCAGACTTTTGGGTAGTTGCCGGTGCCATTCGATCAATGCACGGAACTGGTTGAGCATGGAGTGCTGGCTGTCTTGCTGCAGATTCACGGCTAAGTTCCGGTGACTCTGGAAAATTGGTAACCAGGGTTTCCCGCAGGTGAAGCCGGCTTGATCAGCGGTATCGGTCCAGGGCATAGGCGTGCGGCAGCCATCGCGACCTTTGAACTCAGGCCAAAGGTTAATACCGTAGGGGTCCACCAAATCCTCAAAGGCGATATCCGCTTCCGCCAGACCCAGTTCTTCCCCCTGATACAGGCACACGCTACCGCGCAGTACAAGTTGCATCAGTAGGAACAGGGGCGCGCGCTTTTGCGCTAGCTCCGGACTAAGGCCGCGGTTCCAGCGGGTGATAGAGCGCGGCACATCGTGATTGCTAATGGACCAGCAGGGCCATCCTTTTTCAATTACCGCGCGGTTCTTTTCCAGGGTTTCGCGCAGGAATTGCGCGCTGCAATCCTCGGTTAATAAATCGAAGGAATAGGCCATATGTAGGCGCTGTTCCGTGGTGTAGTCCGCCATGATCTTATGGGTATTATCGTCACCCACTTCGCCCACGGTAACAGTACCCGGGTATTGATCCATCAGCTGGCGCACACGCTGTAAAAACACCAGGTTTTCGGGCTGGGATTTGTCGTTCTTGTGCCACTGGTAATCGTAGTGATTGACCGGCGGCAGTCCTTTCTGATCCAGCTTAAGCGGGCGCGGAGGATTATCGCTGAGGGCCTGTTGGTGGAAGATAAAATTCACCGCATCCAGGCGAAAACCATCCACACCGCGATCCAGCCAGAACTTCATATCCGCCAGCAACTGCGCCTGCACCTCGGGGTTGTGCACATTGAGATCCGGCTGCTCTTTGAGGAAGTTGGCCAGGTAGTATTGGCGGCGGCGGGTACACCAACGCCAGGAGCCACCACCAAAAACAGATACCCAGTTATTCGGCGGGTTGCCATCGGCTTTAGGGTCCTGCCACACATACCAGTCGGCTTTGGGGTTGTCGCGGCTGCAGCGGCTCTCCTCGAACCAGGGGTGCTGGTCTGAGGTGTGGCTCAGAATCTGATCGATAATAACTTTTAGGCCGCGGGCATGGGCGGCCTCAATTAAGCGGTCGAAATCCTGCAGATTGCCGAAAATCGGGTCCACATCGCGGTAGTCGGCCACGTCATAGCCAAAATCCACCATGGGGGATTTAAAGAAGGGGGATATCCAAATAGCGTCCACACCAAGGGATTTCACGTAATCCAATTTCTGGGTGATACCTGGCAGGTCGCCGATACCATCGCCGTTGGCGTCGCAGAAACTGCGGGGGTAAATCTGGTAAATAACGCTGTTGCGCCACCACTCGGTGCTGTTGCCGCTCATGGATTACTGCCTTGTCTCATTATTCGAAGGGTGGGGCGGGCCCACTCAGGAAAGGATAGGGTGAGTATGGCGAAGGGCGGAGCCGCGTTCCTCCTCCCCATAGAGGGGGGGAGGGGCTGACCGGGGGGATTTAGAGCAGGAGTAACAAGTTTCGGGAACTGCTCAAATAGAGATGTGGAGAAATCCTACGGTGGGGTTTTGCGCACATCCCTGTGCCGTGAGCTGCGGCTTATCTATGGTCGGTCCTGCACCGAGCGCAGCATTTGTTCGGCCAGGGTAATCGCTTCCTGGCGGTCTTTGACATCCAGCTTTTGGTAAAGGCTGCGGATATGGGTTTTGATGGTACTCGGCGCCACTTTGAAGTGCCTGGCGATACGCTCGTTCGAAAGGCCTGAATGAATAGCGTTTAAAACCTGCCACTCCCTTGGAGTGAGTGGTGAGTGACGCAGAAAATCCGGTACCGCGTCGCTGGCGAGAATCTCGCGAATAATAGTGTCGTCCAGCTCAATACGAATGCCACCGTCCAACTCCGGCTGTTGCTGGGCGAGTTTGATCAGTACTTGGGCCTTGTCGGTGGATGCTTCATCCAAGCCCCGTTCCAGCGCAGCCTTGAGAATCACAATCAGGGGTTTGCCAATTTGTAGAAAACTGGCGCGAAATCCTCTGCCTGCGGTCAGCAGTAGCGACTCGCTAATGGCCTCCACGGCTTCACCGTGCTGTTCGCGCAGCCACAACAGGTGGGACTCCAGCACACGGTTGCGCAGGCGATCGGTGACTAAATGACACTCTTCCGCGACCTGTTGCAGGCGGCTCAGCAGGCGATTGGCGTCGGACCAGCGGTGCAGTTCGATCAGTGCGCGCACATGGTTGCGGCCGTGACACTGTTCAAAGTGATTACTGGGCCTGTCCGCAACCGGCGCAGCTTGCTCCAACCAGCTGGCAATGGCTTGCTGGTTGTCCAGGGCGCGCCAGGTGCGAATACGCGCGGCATCGGCATTGGCAACCCAATCGCGGTGGTAGCGCCCATCTGAGAGTAAGCGGTCGATGCGGGCCAGCCACTCCAGCGACTCCTCTTTTTCTCCGCGTGCCTGGGCGAGCTTCAGCAGCAGCGTGTATTCCGGCAGTAGCCAGTGTTCACCCACCTTGCGGTTGATCTGCATTCCCCGCCGGGCCGAGTGCTCGGCGCTCTCCAAATCCCCCTTTTCCCACTGCAGCTGTCCGAGCAGGCGGCAGACAAACTCAGCGATGGGCAGGGTGGAGAGGTGGTGTTTCTGCACCAGGTTGGACACCTTTTTCTGCAGTGAGGCAGATTTTTGTAGAAGCCCCTGGGCGAAGGCGATCTCACTCTGTTGGCAGATGGCCCAGGCGGCGCTGGGAATATCTCCCTCGGCGATAGCCAGGGCCTCCACCTCCAACATATGGGTCGCGGCGGGCTCTAATGCGCCCAGGCAAAAGCTGGTCTCACCGGTGACAAGCAGTGCCGAAATCCGCTCGCCTAGTTGGTTGGGTTGTAAAAGCCCCAGGGCCTCTTCGGCATACTCTTTGGCCTGCAGGGTCTGGCCGCGGGCGATGGCCACCTGGGCGCGCATGGTGGCGAAAGCCCCTTCAAACTGACGCCATTGCTGTGGGTCCTGCCGCTGCAACCAGCTCTCGGCGGTGGCGAGCATTTTCTCGCACTGGTCGTATTCAAAATTCTCCCGCGCCATTTTTGCCGAGAGCAGGGTGAAGCGCGCACTCTGCTGCAACGCCTCATTGCCGAGCCATTCCAGGCAATCACGCAACAGACGCGACTGCCCGCCGCGCAGCAGTATTTCTCCCTGGCTATCGAGCAGCTGACACAGGCGCTCGCGGTCACTGCCAGCGAGGGCATGGCGTAGGGCTTCCACAGGCTGTTCCATTTCCTGCCAGGAATCACAAGCGAGAGCGTGCAGGTGCAACAGCTGCTCTCGATTGGTGAGCTGGCGCTGCAGGAAGCGGGCGAACACCGGGTGGAAGCGGAACCACTGGCGGCTGGAGTCCTGTGCCTGCAGGAAGAGTCCGCGCCGCGCCGCCTCTTCCAGCAGTTGTTGGCCATCGTTGCGGCCACTCAGGCGTTCCGCCAGCTGAGCATTGACACGGGTGAGGATCGAGGTGCGCGCGAGTAACTCGCGCAGCTCTGGCTCCAGCCTTTCCAGCACTTCTTCGGCCAGATAGTCGAGGATATGGCTGTGGCCCTGCTCCAGTTCCGTCAGGTAGCGGTCTACTTCTTGGCGATCGCGCACCGACAGGGCGAACAGTTGTACCGCCGGTGGCCAACCCTCGCTCAGGTGGTGCAGTTGAGCGGCGCGGTCGCCATCGAGATTAAATGGCAAGCGCTGCTTCAGCAGACGTGCGATCTCTTCGGTATTCAGGGCCAGTTGATCGCTGCCCAGCTCCAATAGGCGGCCCTGTACACGCAGGGTGGCCAGCCCCAGGGGCGGCTGGCTGCGGCTGGTGAGAAGGACCCCGACGCCTGGAGGTGCGTGGCGCAACAGGAAGCGAGTGACGCTGTGCACCGCCTGGTTGTCGATATGGTGATAGTCGTCGAGCACTATGCGCAGTTCACTGGGCAGGCTGCGCAGTTCACCCAGCAGATGACTGATGACGGTTGTTGGATCCGGACTTTGTGGCGCCGCCAATAAGCGACAGGTTTGCGGTACGCCTTTGCCGGTAGCGCGATGCACGCTTTCTACCAGATAACGACAAAACTGGCTCGGTTCATTGTCGCTGGCATCAAGGGTATACCAGGCCATTGGATTTTCCTGCGCCGAGGCCCAGGAAGTGACCAGCGTGGTTTTACCGTAGCCCGCCGGTGCCGTCACAAGCAGCAGCTGGTCGCTGTGGCTGTCGTCGAGCAGTGCCAGTAAGCGCGGGCGCACCAGGGTATGCTCGGGGCAGTCCGGCAGGCTGTATTTGGAAGTTAAAAGCATCGCTGCGGGCAGGATTGTTTTAAATGTCTGATTTTTATACAGGGATATTATGCACTAGCGGAGCGCTTTTGTGACAGATTTGCGCTGAGGATAGGACGACTTGCTGGATTCTCTTTGGCTAATACTAGAAGAAGCTTTGCTTATGACGGTATATTGATCGGCGGATCCAATCAGTCTTACCGATCCAGCCCAAAGAGAGAAAATAATCAGAAAGAGACCCTGCGGCCAGTTTTTGGCTTGCGGTGTCCGGTGCCAGGAACACATCCCTGTGTTCACCTAGACCGGCGTAGAGCTACCCGACAGCGTTATCTGCTTTCCCGGCTGACATTCGTTGCCGTAATACACGAACGTTTGTACGCAGTGGGGGATCCTTGGATCACTGGTTTATGAAAAAACAGAGTTATTTACGAAAAAAGTTTGGTGAATAACTGATGCCGTCAGGGAAGAAGATGCGGCTGCGACAACAATAATAAAAAAGAGGGAGATATGGTCGATATTGTGGTTTTGGCGGCGCCGGTTATGGGTGCTCAAGGAGATTGTATAAAGCCGTTGTTTTCCATGCTCAGGGAAACCCTGGGTGATGACTGGGCGCGCCTTCATTGCGATACTTTTCCTACTGTGGAAGCACTGCCAGGTAATACCCAGCGAGTATTTGAAGATATGCGCAAATGCGAGATGGATGGTCTGCGCGCGCGCAAATTCTTGCTTAACGCCCTGGCTGAGAACTCGGCACAATTGGGGGATATCCATAGCCGCGGTGGTCTCTATGAGAGGACCCAGACAGCCATTTTTCAAACTTTACAAAAGGCTGCAGTCGCTGCTGGCGATTGCGCTCCGGTGTTGCTTATCAGTCATTCGGCCAGCTGTATTAGCTTGTCCAACTATTTGTGGGATGCCCAGCGGCCCAGTGTAAACCACGGTGTCTGGCGCGATGGCGGGCCAGCCGAGGTGCGTAAGGGCTCCGCACGGGAACGCTTTTTGCGCCTGAAAACGCTCAGCCATTGGTATACCCTCGGGGCCGGCACGCCGCTGTGGTTTGGGGCCAAGCAGCGGGATCAGATCCAGGCGGTGGCTACGACTTCTCGCGGGTATCAATTCCGTTGGAAAAATTTCTACCATCCGGATGACCTGCTCGGCTGGCCCCTAAAGCCTCTCAGCCCCAGTTACAACCAAGCGGTATTTCGGGATTACGCGACAAGGCCACTGTCCGATCCAGACGATGCCCTGGCCGGTCCGCAGCTACTGCCACCGGAGGATTACTGGCGCAATGCATTGGTGTGGGAGCAGCTGGGCAAAGACCTGAGCACTCTTCTGCACAACACCAAGCCGAAAGCAGGCGCATCCGCACTGCGATCTCGGCGGACAGTCGCGGTATAATCGCGACACTAGCCACTACTCCCGAATAAGGATGGGTTTTATCATGTCGCTGCAATTTCACTCGGTCCCGGTTACTCCTTTTCAGCAGAATTGCACCCTGCTCTGGTGCGAAGACAGCAAGCGTGCCGCAGTAGTGGACCCGGGTGGCGACCTCGACAAAATTCTGGCGGCGGCGCAAGAGCGCGGGCTCAACATTGAGAAAATCCTGCTTACCCACGGTCACCTGGATCATGTGGGTGGCACTGCGGCGCTCTCCAAACAATTACAGTTGCCGATTGAAGGGCCCCACGAGGGCGATGGTTTCTGGATCGAGCAATTGCCGGTGCAGGCGCAGATGTTCGGTTTTCCCTCAGTGGAGGTGTTCACCCCCGATCGCTGGTTGCAGCAGGGCGATACCGTGACTGTCGGCGACCAGGAACTGGAAGTGCATCACTGCCCAGGCCACACCCCAGGACATGTGATCTTTTTCCATCGCCCGAGCAAGTTGGCACTGGTAGGCGATGTGTTGTTTGCCGGTTCTATTGGCCGCACCGATTTTCCCCAGGGGGATCACGATACTTTGATTCGTTCGATCACCGAGCGCCTGTGGCCACTGGGTGACGATGTGCGCTTTGTACCCGGTCACGGTCCCATGTCCACTTTTGGTCAGGAGCGTCAGACCAACCCGTTCGTCGCCGATAAACGTTTCGGCTAATTGGTGGAAATGGCAAAACAATAATCCATCGGGAGCCCCTTCCCATGCCTGTAAAGCTGAGTTTTTTCCTGTTGATTCTGGCCACTGCTATTAGTGGTTGCGCTGTTATTTCCGAGGCGGATTGCCGCAATGGGCTCTGGTACGAGCGCGGTCTACAAGATGGCGCCCGCGGGCGTTCCCAGGCGCTGGTGCATGATATCGCCAAGGAATGCCAAAGTTACGAAATCTATGTGGACAGTGAGGCCTGGTTGCGGGGCCACGAAGAAGGCGTGGAACAATTTTGTACCGCTGAGAATGGCTATGCTCAGGGGCGCCAGGGGCGAAAATATGAGGGCGTATGCACCGGTCCCACCGCGGATATTTTTTTGCAGAATTACCAGCGTGGCCTCGCCCACTATCGCGTAGCACAGCAGTATCGCGATTTATTGTGGCGCCGGGATAATTTAGAGCGAGAGCTTTACTCCCTACATCACGCCCTCAGGCACAGCGATAGTGACAACCAGAGGCGTGCGCTCTATTTCCAGCACAGCCGGCTCGAATGGGAGTTGCGCATGTTGGATTTAGAACTACACCGCTACGGGCTTTTCGGCCCAGACTATTTCACACCGGATTTTTATCCGCGCGGCTTTTTTTCATCTGGTTTTTTTTACTGGTGAATTTAGTGGGTTGATATGGCTAGTCAATTCAGCCATTTCCCCCGGTCCCAGTTTGGATTTTCAAGAGAGTTATTCCCATGGCAATTTGGCACGTTACTCCCACCCTGGAAGAGATTAACCGGGGCACCGCCCAGTGTATGCCCGGTTATCTGGGCCTGGAAATTACCGCAATCGGTGAGGATTACCTGGAGGGCAAGCTGCCGGTGGATCATCGCACTCGCCAGCCGTTCGGTATTCTACATGGCGGTGCCAACGTGGTGTTGGCGGAAACCCTGGGATCTATCGGTGCCAATCTGTTGGTGGATACCAGTAAGTTTTACTGCGTTGGCCAGGAGATTAATGCCAATCATCTGCGTCCTGTGCCGGAGGGTGAAGTTACTGGCCGGGCCAAGCCGGTACATATCGGGCGCACCAGCCAGGTATGGGAAATTCTGATTTACGCCCCCAATGGCAAACTGAGCTGTATTTCCCGAATTACCATGGCGGTTGTGGCTCATGCCGCGGGGTAATTTTCGTCGAGTTTTATTGGGGCGATTTTTATGAGTGAAGTGCGGGAATATTTTTTTGAGGATATTCCCTACCGCCTGGTGCGCTCGGCAAGGCGCAAGCGCCTGGGCCTAGTATTGGCCCAATCTGGCGTGGAGGTGCGTATTCCACAGCGCTGCGCCGCCCGCCACGGCCATCAGTTTTTACAGGAAAATATCCAGTGGGTACGCGCCCAATTGCTCGCTGCCAACCAGCGTGCGGCGCAGGTGCCACAATATCGCTTTGAGTTTGGCGAACACTTTCCCTGGCTGGGTAAAATGCGCCTCCTAGAGCGGGCGGCTAATCGAGGTGGTGCGGCAATCACTGAAGAGGCTATTCGTCTCTACACGTTATCGTCCGCACCCACAGCGCAGCAATTACAGGGGGCCCTACAGCGCCTTTACCAGCGCGAAGCGTTGGCCCTGTTAACAGAGAAGTCCCAGCGCTTGGCGGAACAATTGGACTTACAGTTTTCCACACTGCGAATTCGCCGCACCAAGAGTAAGTGGGGGCACTGCAGTATTCGTGGAGACTTGCAATACAACTGGTTGGTGTGCCTGGCACCGGAACCAGTGGTGGATTATCTGGTGGCCCATGAGGTCAGCCATTTGCGTCACCATAATCACGGCCGCGATTTTTGGCTGCTGGTGCAGAGTGTTTGCCCCCGCTATAAAGAGCTGCGCCGCTGGCTGCGCGATAACGGCCACCGCCTCACGGTATAGAATTTACCGACAGGTCCCATTGATTTCAGTTGTTTTGATCATTCAGTAATTTCCTATGAGCAGAAAACCGCGTTTTATCACTCCGCGCAAAACGGTAAAAAAACCTTTGCCCACCCAGGCAGAAGCCTGTGTGGAAAAATTCAGCCACGATATGCGCGGTCTCGCCCGTGTGGGTAAAAAAACAGTATTTATCGATAACGCCCTGCCTGGAGAAGAAGTGCGTTTTCGTTATAGCGCTCATCGGGCTCGCTTCGATGAAGGTGTTGCCAGTGAGATAATTCAGGCTTCGCCACTGCGCTGTGAACCGCGCTGCCCCCATGTGTCCCTGTGCGGGGGCTGCTCCCTGCAACACCTGCAGGACGATGCGCAAATTGTCGAAAAACAAAAAATATTGTTGGATCAGCTGGCTCGTTTTGGTGGTATTGAACCCGAGGAAATTTTGCCTCCTCTGCTGGCTGAACCTTACGGCTATCGGCGCAAGGCGCGTATCGGTATTCGCCAGGTGAAATCGGCAAAAGGCAAAAAACTCGTTTTTGGTTTTCGCGAAAAGCGCAGCAATGATTTGACCGATATTGATGAGTGCCATGTTTTGCACCCTTCTATCGCTCAACATATTCCCGCGTTAAAGCAATTGGTGGCGGAGAGCGAGGGACGCACGCACTTTTCCCAGTTGGAAGTGGCGGTCGGTGATGATGTGGCGGCCTTGGTATTGCGCCACCTACAGCCCTTATCGGAAGGGGATCGGCAGCGCTGGCTGGGCTTCGCTAAATCATCAGGTATACACATGTATATACAACCTGGTGATGCGGCTTCGATTCAGCCTCTGTGGCCAGAGAATAGCGAGAATTACCTCAGTTATCGTCTGTCGGAATTTGACCTGAGCCTGCACTTCCAGCCGATGGATTTCTTCCAGGTGAATTTCGAGGTCAACCGACAGATGGTGAGCCGTGCTGTGCAGTTACTGGACCCGCTACCCGGCGAGAGGGTGTTGGATCTTTTCTGCGGACTGGGAAATTTCACCCTGCCATTGGCGCGACGTGCCGGGGAGGTTATCGGTATCGAGGGCGTTGGCGCTCTCACCCAAAGAGGCAAGGAAAATGCCGCACTTAACGGACTGAACAACGTGCGCTTTCACACTGCCGACCTGAATGAGGAAATGGTGAAAAAGGCCTGGGCCAGCGGTGGCTTCGATAAAATTTTGTTGGACCCTCCGCGCGATGGTGCCTTGCAGGCGGTGCGTGGTATCGCCCGTTTCAAGGCGCAGAAAATTGTTTACGTGTCCTGTAACCCGGCGACTCTGGCGCGGGACGCCGGGGAATTGGTTCATCTGGGTTACCGTCTTAAGCAGGCCTGTGTCATGGATATGTTTCCGCAAACGTCCCATGTGGAATCTATGGCGGTATTTGAGCTGGATTCCTAAAACCATTTATTCAATTTTATTCCGTCCCTGTATGTCATTTAAAAAGTCCTGGGGGATGGAAGTAAAGCAGTTTTGCCTGATGCCAGAGCCGTGGTCTTTGCGTTGGTGCGGGGGGCAAACTGGCGTAAACTGCTGGCAAACTTATTAAGCGAAGATGTTATGCAAAGCGAACCCTTAACTGACGATTTTGAAGAAAACTGCGCACGCTTTTTACCGGAGGCCGCTGAACAGGGCTGCGTCTGGGCGCTGCAGGGGGAAGAGGGCTTTGCGTTGTGCGAATCCGAAAAGCGCCCACAGACCGAGGTGATGCCCTTTTGGTCCCAGCGGGAATTTGCCCAGGCACACTGTGAGGGCGATTGGGCGGATTACCAGGCGGTGGCTATCGACCTGGAAGAATTTATGGATGACTGGCTCACCGGTATGCACGAGGATGTCCTGCTGGTGGGGCTGAACTGGAACGATGAGCTGGACGGTGTGGAGCTGGAACCCATCGACCTGCTGGAGCAACTGGAGCAGGAGCTGCAATAAGCTGCGCCAGAGTGCCCCACCCAGCGGATAAAAATTAAACAACAGGGTGTCTCAATGGAGCAGTTTCTCGGCTTGCATACAGTTATTTACGGTGTAACAGATATTGCGGAGGCCCGTGCCTGGTATACGCAGCTGCTGCAGAAGGAGCCCTATTTCGATAGCGATTGCTATGTGGGTTTCCATCTCGGCCATTGTGAACTGGGCCTGAATCCGGATGCGCGCAGCGCGATCAGCCGTGCGGACGGGGTGATCGCCTACTGGGCGGTTGCGGATATGGCCGCGCAAGTCGAGCGTCTTGGAGCCATGGGTGCGCGACAACACAGCGATGTGGTGGATGTTGGCGAGGGCGTACTGATGGCGAGTTTTCTCGATCCTTACGGCAATATTATTGGCCTGATTGAACAACCCCAGGCTGTGTCGGAGGGTTCGAACCAGTAAACGGAGCAGTCCCCGTGAACAAACCGCCAGTATCCAGTTTCCGAAAATCTCCCGATAGCTTTGCCGCAGAGAGCCTTGCGCAAATTGGCCGGGGTTATGTGGCGCCCGATAGAGTCGCACTGATTACCGGCTGTTCCAGTGGTATTGGCCGCGAGCTGGCCCTGGCTTTGCACCGCCGCGGCACAATTGTTATCGCCACCGCCCGGCGCCCGGAAAGCCTGCAGGAATTGGCAGATCTGGGGATCGCCACCGAAGCTCTGGATGTTAATAGCCAGGCAGATATTAACCGGGTGCTACACGCTCTCAAGGCCGCTTATGGTCGCCTGGATATATTGATCAACAACGCCGGTTACGGGCAGATGGGCCCGCTGATGGAACTGGATACCCGCTCCCTGGAAAATCAGTTTCGCACCAATGTATTTGCCCCGCTGGCACTGGCGCGCGCCAGTGTGCCGTTGATGCGTTCGGGTAAGGGGGCTGTAATTTGTAATATCGGTTCCGTATCCGGTGTTTTGGCTACTCCTTTCTCCGGGGCTTACTGCGCTTCCAAAGCGGCCCTGCACACGCTCTCGGAAGTCTTGCGCCTGGAACTAAAACCTTTTGGGATTCGCGTTATGACGGTACAGCCTGGGGCTATTGCCTCGGAGTTTGGTCGCCACGCGGAAGTATCACTGCGCGGTCTCTTGCCCCCAGATTCAATGTATAAGCGCCAGGAAGAGGTGGTGCGCGCACGCGCGCAGGAATCTCAACAAAATGCCACCCTGGCCAGTTCCCTGGCGCGTAAGTTAGTACGTGAAATTCTGCGTAAACGGCCGCGCACACTGGTGCGTATCGGCAATCGCAGCCGCCTGTTGCCCTGGCTTGCGCGCTGGTTACCGCATAAATTGCGAGACTGGATTTTATTGCGTCGCTTTAAGTTGCACCGTTTGGCCCACAAGGTTTAATTAATTTTTACAGGCCGCTGGGTCGTAGCTTCGGTTTTACCTCTTGGACAAGCAATTTTTTACAGCGCAATGCGCCACGGCAAAATACCGACTTAGTTTTAAGAGTTACTAACTAGCAGTTGCACTCGCTTGTTGCAGCCACTCTTTCACTTCGGAGAAACTTCCGCGAAACAGGATGGTGCTGTCGCGCTTTTCCATCAAGTAGTTGTAACTGCCATCGTAATATTCCCGCAACAGTGTCATAACGAGCGGGATATAGACCTCACTGTTACCGCTGTGCTGTAACTCCCGGTTGGCATCGGCCAGTTGTGCATCCAACATCTGATAGCGCAACCCACCGAGACGTTTACGAATTTTACTCAGGCTGTTACGCAGGTCTTCCCCCAGGGCAACCGCGGGTTTTTCTGTAGCTTTAAAGCGCGGCAGGGACTCGCTCACATAATCGCACACAATACGCCGAGCCCGCTGTTCCAGAGGTTCTTCCACCAGGACTCTGGGAGCTTTTTTCATGGCACTTTGCAGTATCGGGGGCAGGGCACAGCGGCCAATAAGTCGGCTTTCATCTTCGATAAAAACGGGTCCGGCTGCTTGGGAAAGTTTGAGTAAATAGATGCTTACTTGGTTTTCAAAATCGATTTGAGATGGCTGTTCACAACCAGTGCGCCCAAAACTGGAGCCGCGGTGTTGGGCAATTCCCTCCAGATCGAGTGCACGTTCACTGCCCTGGATCAGTTCTGTCTTGCCACTGCCAGTATGACCGGCAATTACGACTAGCGGCAGCTTTTGGCTTAGGTTGTCCAGCTCGTTGAGTAGGTAAGTGCGCATGGCTTTGTAGCCACCTTCAATCAATGGGTAATCACTTCCCATCTCCCGCAATAATTTTTGTGTAGTGCGCGAGCGCAGGCCGCCGCGAAAACAGTAGAGATAACCTTGGGGGTGGCGATGTATAAATGCAGTCCAATTTTGCAGCCTTTGCTCAACCACTTCCGGAGTGGCCAGCTTCCAGCCCAAATCGATAGCAGCTTGCTGACCCTGTTGCTTGTACTTGGTACCTATCAACTCACGCTGCTGGTCATCCAATAGCGGATGATTTTCCGCACAGGGAAAGGCTCCACGTTGGAATTCCACCGGCGCACGCACATCCAGTAGAGGAATATCGTTTAGGAAAAGGGCCCGGTAATTCGCAGTATTGTGCCGCAATGAGAGTCTCCACAAATTCTGAAGCGGTGAGAGTAAAGTACCCAGACCTGTCCATTGCAGGTTTGGTCCTCAAATTGTAACGCGCCTTGATGCTTTCTTACCCATAAGTTTGGATGTGGAGTTGGGAGTGAGTCGGTACGCTTTGAATAAAGCCTTTTGGTAGGCGTTCCCAGTCATGCCGGTAGGTTAGCGAGAACTAACCAGGATTTGCTTGAATTCTCGATGGAAGTGGTAGCGTGGTACTAGTGGTACTAAGGGGTAGATTTTAAGCTCATTAAAATCCGGTATTCCCTTTTTTGGAGAGGCACTTTTAGGGCTTTAAATCTAAAGCTTTAAATCAAAAAATAAAAAGTTTCCAGTCATTTGCGATTAAATAATGGCTCATTTCCAATGCTCTTCTCTACTATGGGCTTTAACAACAAAGATTAAAGACCCTCTTAATCTTTAAGCAATTTACCAATTTCCTGAAGTTACTCTTGAATAGTTATTATCGTTAATGGAAATTGTTTATTTATTGAGTTTGGAGCTCCAAAACCCTCAGCTATAAAAGATAAACAATCAATAACCTCAGTCTGTGTCGCGTTATGACAACTCCGTTTTGCAAATTTCATTGGCTTTTAGCGGTATTTATATGGCTAACTTAAAGAAGGCTTAAGGGGGTACCCAAAAGTCCTAATTATTATCAAGGTTGATTAAAGCTGGGGCTGAGATCAATGGCAGGTTAAATAGAGGCGATCATTTATACCAATGATTGATTACTACGGGTTTAACTGCCTTTAGAAACATCAGTGACCCAGGGAAGTTTTATAATGGCAAAAAGTTATATTTATATTCCCATTAATAGCGATGAAATGCAGGAGTACGCAAAGAGTTTGGCTGGGGCTTGGAATATCCCAGTAAACCAGATACTTGCGAATAAGGTAACTTCTGGTGTTGGGAAAGCGATGTATCGTTGGGTCGATAAGTGCCTCAGTAAATTGAGGCCAGAGGATACCCTTTATATTGTTACGCACGGAACGGGGGCGCCGGATGGTCAAATGATCGGTGCTGAGCGATCTGTGGGAAAAAATGTACAGAAAAAAGTGTATGTAAATGGAACGCCGAAGTGGACTGGGGGGGAATGGAAAACTTACACGCCAACAGAATTGGCGAGCACCCTGATTAAAGAGGGACTACCCGCCAATTTCGTAAATCTTCATGTGTGTGCCTGTGGTTCGGGCTATGACGGCGAAAAACTGAGACCTTGGGCCCAGCGCCTGTTGCAGAGGATGGCTACAACGCACGGGAGCCTCCAGGTAACGGGATATCGAGGTTGGTTTTCCTGCAGTACTATGCGGGTATGTATCAAGGTGGGTACCCAGTTTTACCCCCTTGAGGAGCGGGCGGTGACCTTCACCTTAGCTTAATTAGGACAGCAACGCTGGCCCCAAACCGCACAGGGATGTGCGATTGAAACTCTTTCTCGTTATTTCTATTCCGAACGATTTACTTCGTTGATAAAGGCAGAAGAAGTAAATTTCGGCACAAATACCTCTCAATAGAATCCAGTGTTCTGGCGCCATTTTTCCTCTTTAGCCTTAATCCTTGTATACCCTGAATAAGTCGCCCTGTGGGAATTTCCCTGTGCGTTGCATTAGGCGCTCCTCTATATGACCCTCGATCAGCTGCTGATTTTAATCATTCTCGCGATTACGATAGTGCTGTTTATCTGGGGGCCTTGGCGCCACGATATGGTGGCGCTGTCTTCCCTGCTCGTTTGTGTTTTCTTCGGATTAATCCCTCCTGAAAAAGCCTTTGCTGGATTTGGTCATCCCGCTGTGGTTACCGTGGCCTGCGTGCTGATTCTCAGTCGCGGCCTGCAGAATACTGGCGCTATGGGGGCCCTGGCTCAGCGGGTAGTACCGCGTAGCGGCAACATCACAATATCCATGTTATTGCTTACCGGGCTCGGTGCTCTCTTATCCGGCTTTATGAACAATGTAGGGGCTTTGGCGCTGTTGATGCCGGTGGCGGCGGATATGGCGGAAAAACAGGGCTTGGCCCCGGGTAAGGTGTTGATGCCGTTGTCTTTCGCAACCATTCTCGGTGGCATGACCACCCTGATCGGTACGCCGCCAAACCTGGTGGTCTCTGGTTTCCGAGATAGCGCGGGGGCTGGTAGTTACGGCATGTTCGATTTCACACCGGTAGGTTTAGTGGTGACTCTGGTGGGATTGCTGTTTATCGGCCTGCTGGGTTGGCGCCTAGTGCCCGGTCGTGGCCAGACGGGTGCGGCCAGTTTTGACACAGGAACCTACCTAACTGAGGCTCTGGTCGGGGAAAAGAGTGCGGCCGTGGGTAAGAGCCTGGGAGAAATTGGCAAGGTGCTGAGTGCCGAGGATGCACAGGTGGTTGGGTTGGTGCAAAGCGATGCCAGGGTCGCGGCGGTCGCTCCCTGGCAGAGGGTGCAAAGCGGGGACATTCTGGTGATTGAGGCCGAGCCCGAATCCCTGGCTGCCAGTTTATCCAGGCTGGGGCTGAAAATGGTAGGCGGCACTGAGACGGAAAAGGACAAAAAGGTTGTTGTACAGCTCGGCGGCGCGAAACCACTGGAGGATACTGATGGACGGAAAAAGGATCAGGATAAAGATAAGGGCGTACCCGCTGGCGAGGAAATGCAGCTTCGCGAACTGGTAGTGATGCCCGATTCATTCCTGGTGGGGCGCTCGATTCAGTTTGTACACCTTTCGACCCGCTATCAGATCAATCTGCTCGCCCTGTCCCGACGGGGACGTCGTTCCGTGCGGCGGCTGCGCTCAACACCGCTGCAAGCGGGCGATGCCCTGTTGATGATGGGCCCCGATGACAACCTCAGCAACTTTGCACGGGATCAGGGTTGTGTGCCTTTGGCCCAACGGGATATCGGCATGCCCAATAAAGAGAAGGCCGCAATCGCCCTGATTGCCATGGCGTTGGGAGTGGCGGGGGCGGCCTTTGGTTTGGTGCCTGCAGCAGTCTCATTCGCCACCTGTGTGCTGGCTTTTATGGCGCTGAAAGTTGTGCCACTGCGCAATATTTACGAGGCTCTGGATGGATCGGTGATTGTCTTATTGGGCACTCTGATCGCTGTGGCTGAGGTCATAGAGAGGACAGGCGCGGCGGATCTGGTGGCACAAGTACTGCTGGATAACCTGGCTCAGGGTAGCTCGGTAGTGGCTCTGGCCTTGATATTAATCATCACTATGACCCTTTCGGACTTTATGAACAATGTGGCTACCGCGGCGGTGATGTGCTCAATTGCCATCAGTACTGCCGAGCAATTAGCGGTGAATCCAGATAGCTTTTTAATGGCGGTGGCGATCGGTGCATCCTGCGCCTTTCTCACGCCGGTGGGCCACCAGAACAATACCCTAATCCTGGGGCCGGGCGGTTTTGACTTTGGCGACTACTGGCGCATGGGCCTGCCCCTGGAGATACTGGTGGTGGTTGTGAGTATCCCTATGCTGCTGTGGGTATGGCCACTCTGAGCTCAGGCGATGGAGTCGTCCACCGGTTGCGCCAGCTCCGCAAGGTAGTTGCCGCAAAAGCGCAGGATATCGGTCACTGTGATGATACCCACCAGTTCCCCCTCGCGCATAACCAGCACCGAGCCGATTCCGGTATCCGCCATGGCCATGAGAATCTTATCCAATGGATCGTGGATATCGGCAATAAAAGGGCGGCGCGCGCACAAGTCGTGGACATACAGTTGCTGCTCTTCCAAACGGTGTCCCGGTGCATTGGCCCTTTCGATATCCCCTTTGGAGATAACCGTCTCCAGATCACCGGCGCGGGTCACCGGTAGGTGGCGCACCTTGTGCTCTTCCATCAGCGCGAGGGCTTCCTCGACCGTGGCATCGATATCAATATGGTAGGGGAAAGGTGTCATCAGTGCCGCTAGAGTGGGCATATGATGGATATTGTGGGTATTGGACATAGCTTACAGTGGTTATCCAATGGTTTTTTGCAATGGGTGCTATAACAAAAGTCTGTGCAATAATTTGCAATTGGCGACTGCAGATACAATATAGCCAAAACAGGAGTGTTTGAATATCCTTTTGTTGAGGCAGATATCGCCGCCTTTGTTACACTTTGTTAGCGATAAGAGCGAAGAATCCTATTATATTCAAATGATAGAGCGTAAACAGTTGATATTTGTTGGCGAAAGATTATTATTCGCGACCTCAGCCGAGAAATATAATCAGTGTTTCGGGTTCAATACCGGAGATGGCTGAAGTCGGCTAGCTTTAAATAATGTATTTGCCGAACATATCTAGCACTGGAGTCGACCGGTGCAACGATATCTCGTTTTTGCATTCGGCTAATTCGTAATATGCCGAATATAACATCATTTAACCGCCTGTAATCGGCTAGTGGTGCTGTTAACAATTTTGATATTTCGAATAACCGGGCTCGACTCTGTGTCGGTTTCCGCCACAGTGTTTACTCTGTATTTTTAATAACCGTCGTTGAGGTTTATTGAATGTTCCAGGAATACGAACAACTCGAACAACAAATTGCCGAACACCAGGCAAGAATAGAAGAACTGCAAGAGCAAATGGCTCAGGCAGAGCGCAAAAAAGATGGCGTTATTGCTTTTGATAAGGCGCTGGTTAATCTGGCCGCCGAATACCACATGGAAGAAGAGGAATTCTTCGTTGCACGTGGCCGTCAGGTCGTTGAGTGGCTGGTAGACCAGCTGAATGATGAAGACGCTCCAGACTACGTACAGACTCTTAAGTCTCGTGTGGCCCGTCACCTGAAAAAAGAGGGTGATACCCCCCGTCGCGGCCGCCGTGCCGCTGCTGCCAGCAAGTCTGCCGAGCCTAAGCTGGAAACCGGTCACTACCGCAACCCTTATACCGGTGCCACTGTAGAAAAGAAAAAGCGCAATCCTAAAGCGCTGAGCCAGTGGATCGATGAATACGGTCTGGAAACCGTGAAAGAGTGGAAGATCTAACTCCTCTCTGGCTCCCTATCCAGTACCGGTAATACCGGTGCTGGATACTTCTCGCCACAGTTATCTTTACACTTCTTAAAAATTAAACGCATTTTCCTGTATTTCATCGAATACGGGTTTACTTTCCCTAATATCTTTTGCATAACCTCCGGCCAATGATTGGATTGAGAGAGTTTTTCTGTGTTTACCCGAATCATCGGCCTGCTAGTTTTTTGTTTTACAACCCTGAGCGGGCTCAATGCCTGGGCGGATACCGCACCATCAAATACCAGTAGCCAGGTGATTTATCTGGTGCGCCATGGGGAAAAACAGCGGGGGCCGGATGCCGGTAGAGATCCGCAACTCGCAGAGGCCGGAAAAGCGCGCGCTGAACAATTGGCTCGGATCCTCGAGGGTGTGGAAATTGATGCGGTGTACAGCACCGATTTTATTCGCACCAAGGAAACCGCCCGCCCACTGGCCGAGCAGCGGGGCTTAACGATTAAAAGCTATGATTATCGCAATCTAAAAGAGTTTGCTATGGAATTGGAGCAGGCTGGTGATCGTATCTTAGTGGTGGGGCATAGTAACACTACCTCGGAGATGGTGGCGCTGCTCGGAGGGGAGCAGGGTGCGCCGATCAGGGAATCGGATGAATATGATCGACTCTATATTGTAATTCGTGATCGCGGACAGGTGACCACCCTGCTACAACGTTACGGTGAGGACAGTAGAGAAAACAAAATGGCCGAGCACTCGGAAACCCAGTAGTTCTCAACGGATATTCTTCCTAGCCGAGCAGCTCCTGTACAAAACTGCCGACAATCTTCGAGGCAGGCCCATAGCGGTGCTCGGCGAAGGCATCCCCCACACTACTGGGTTCCAAATTTAATTCCACACTGTGCGCACCCGCGAGGTTAGCGCACTCCACAAAACCGGCCGCCGGGTAGACATTGCCAGAGGTACCGATGCTGATAAATAGATCGCACTGACTCAAAGCTGCGTAAATAGTCTCCATCTGCAATGGCATTTCCCCAAACCAAACCACATGGGGGCGCAAGGTGCCGGACAGTCCACAGCAGTCGCAACGATCCGTCACCTGTAACTCCCCCTGTAAGGAAAATAGCTGGCCGCTGACACTGCAGCGCGCTTTGAGTAGTTCACCGTGCATGTGGATCAGGTTGCTGCTGCCAGCGCGTTCGTGCAGGTCATCGATATTTTGGGTAACTAATAAAAAGTCTCCGGAAAATTCTTTTTCCAGTTCGGCTAAGGCTCGATGGGCCGGGTTGGGAGCTATAGCACCAGACAGTAGCTGTTGGCGGCGCTCGTTATAAAAGCGCTGCACCAGTTGTGGGTTGCGTTCAAAGGCTTCGGGAGTGGCGACATCTTCTATACGCTGGTTTTCCCACAAGCCATCGACCCCGCGAAAAGTTCGGATACCGGATTCCGCCGAAATACCGGCACCGGTCAGCACTACGATACGTTGATATTGCATAGGAAAAAATGTCGCCAATCTGCGGTGATTAAGAGATAAACATATATTGGTTAGTTTACGTAGAAAAATATTTTACCTGAAGCCAGAAAACCTAAATTACCTGGGGGAGGGTAAAAATGTGAAACGATCTGTGAACATTTGTAGGTTTAAAAGTAAGGGCGGCCTGGATAGGCCGCCCTTTTTATGGGTTTAATAATTTTTTTATCAATGCAATTTTAGACGGGGGCTCACTGCGCGGTTGGCCTGACCGATCAAATAGAGCAGCATGGCTTTTGGCCAACCATGGATAGCTGCCAAGTGCATGCGATAGAGGGAGCGGTAGGCAAGTCCGGCAATTCGCCCTTCTATGGTGAGGCTGCCTTTTACCAGGGTGCCCATCAAATTTCCCACCGCAGTGTATTTACTCAGGGAGACCAGTGAACCGCGATCCCGATAGTAAAAATGCCCTAATGGCTTGTCTTCAATCAGAGCGATCAGGTTGGTGGCGGTGAGCTTGGCCATCTGTTGTGCCGCTTGGGCGCGTGGCGGTACCCGCTGCTCGTCACCATCAATGCAACTGGCACAGTCTCCTATGGCAAAAATGTGTGGATCACTTTGGCTCTGTAAAGTGGTTTTCACTTCTATCTGGTTGAGGCGATTGGTGGCGAGCCCGTCGAGACGGTTGAGGAATTCCGGCGCTTTGACCCCTGCCGCCCAGACGCGAATGGCTGCGGGAATTTCCCTGCCATCGCCGGTGGTGAGACCTGAGTCACTGGCACTGGCGATACTGCAACCCGTGAGTACGCGGACACCCATTTTACTCAGTTCGCGTTCGGCGTTATTGCCCAAGCGGGCCGGAAGGGCCGGCAGCAGGTGCGGCCCAGCCTCAATGACAGTGATATCAATAGCGTCGGCACTGATTCGCCCATAGTTGCCCATTTGCTTGCTGGCGCCGACTAATTCTGCCGATAGCTCTACCCCGGTAGCGCCGCCACCGACTATGGCGATCTGCAAATTTTTATTGGTGTGGGTCTCCAGGCGCAAAAAGTGATTGAGAAGCTGCTGGTGGAATTTCTGTGCCTGTTCACTGCTGTCGAGAAAAACGCAATGGTCGCGCACACCGTGGGTGTGGAAGTCGTTGCATTTGCTCCCAATACAGAGCACTAAATAGTCGTATTCAAGCTCGCGGGGGGGCACCAGTTCATTGCCCTCGTCATCCAGCACTGCACCCAGGGTGACTACACGGCGCTCTCTGTCGAGGGACTGCAGGGCGCCGAGTTGAAACTCATAGCCATTGGCGCGAGCGTGAACCTGGTAGTTGAGGGCGTCCATATTGGCGTCCAGTGCGCCGGCGGCAACCTGATGGAGCAGGGGTTTCCAGATATGGGTGCGACTTTTATCGACCAGAGTGACTTGCGCTGCGGGGGAGTTGCGCCTTTTCCCCAGAATTGGAGTAAGGCTGAAATAGTGTCCGAGCCGCGTGGCCAGAATTAGTCCACTGGCGCCGCCGCCGACGATCACAATTTTTTTCATGGTGGGTGGTCTTCCTGTCGATTGCTAATAAGCCGACTCCCCGATCTGTGAAGACCTATCGCCGCAATACTTGGCTGCTGGCGCTTGTTTTGGCGTCAGTATCCCCTGCATTGGCAGTGATAGCAATTGGTATCAACAGGCCCTAACCAGTGGCGATGAAAATTGGAGGAAAAGTGGGGTTATCACACTTGGCTGTGTTCCGCTTCGTTATCGCGGGTAAGTAACTGCCGCCAGTGGCCATCTCTGCGCAGGCTTACCTTTGGTTGTGGATTCTCGTTACTGCTGATCACACCGATGATGGCAGCTTGGCTGCAACCACTCTGCAGTAGTGCGCGCACACAGGGCTCAGCCCTGTCTGCAGGCACTGAGGCGAGCAGGCCACCACAGGTTTGTGGATCTGTGAGCAGTGCCCAGTGTGGCAGGGATTGCCATTCCTGCGGGTTTTCCACATAAGCGTAGGCGCTGGCATTTTGCGGCTGCAGGCTGGAGAGCCAGCCGCGCTCAATGCACTGGCGGGCACCGGGAATTAACGGCAGTGGCTCGGCGATCAGCGTGGCACCGAGTCCATCGGGTTTCAGCATTTCCAGTAGGTGACCGAGCAGGCCGAAGCCGGTGACATCGGTGAGGGCGTGAGCGCCGTGCTGGGCGAATATTCCGGCGGCGGCTGCATTACTGTGCAGCATGGTTTCCAGTGCCTTCTGCAGCCAGCGCCCCTTCGCTTCCCCCATCCCCTCGGCGGCGAGAATGGTGCCGATGCCCAGAGGTTTACTCAATATCAGGCAGTCCCCATGATGAGCTCCACGCTTTTCCAGTAATTGCTCCCGCTCGGCCAAGCCATTTACGGTGAGGCCCAATTGCAGTTCCGCGCCCTCGGCGGTATGGCCACCGGATAGTACGCAGTGATGGCGATTGAGTTCGTAAATCGCACCAGCGAGCAGTTGTTGTAAATCCCGCTGGGTAATTTCCTCTGCTGCGGTGGGCAGGGTGGCCAATACCTGCGCACTTACAGGGCGCGCATGCATGGCAAATAGATCGGAGAGTGCGTGCAAAGCAGCGAGTCTTCCAAACAGCCAAGGATCGGCAACTGGGGCACGCAGTTGATCGGAACTTTGCACCAATAACTGTGAGGAAGGTAAGTCCATTACGGCGGCATCATCCCCGAGACCGCGCAACAGATAATCGGATTGTTGCGCGGGCAATTTGGCCAAGGCGCGGCGCAATACCTCCGGGCCCACTTTGGCGCCGCAGCCATTACAGCGCATGCTCGCCAGAGAAATGCCTTCGCGTTGGCTCAGTATCTCCTGGGGTTGCGCGGTCGGCATCTCTTCCATGGTGACGGGCAGATCGCTAAAACGGTGCATAAAGCTGCGGTCGATATGGTCCTTCCAGCGCCAAAGTGGCGCGCCCACTGCGGCAACTCCATTGCGCACCGCTACAGCACGCCTGCCTCCACAGGACAGCAGGCTGAGAAAGCGCTTCTGCGGGCGATAGCGCTTCAGTGGGCGCCCGGTGAGAGTCGCGCGCAGGTTATGGAAGAGCACGGGTCCCTGACGCACCGCGTAGACACCGGCCTTGGGCAGCGGCCCTGCGGAAAAGCTGGCCACATCGCCGGCGGCAAAGATTTCCTGGTGCCCCTGGGCGCGCAGTTTGCTGTCTACTAGAACGAAGCCTTTGCCGTCCAGCGCAAGCTGTGAGTCCGCCAGCCAGGGAGGGGCACAGGCATTGGTGGTGAGCAGCACCTGATCCAGCCCCAATAAATCGCCGCTGTTGTTACGCACGCCCTGTTCGTTAATTTCCGCCACGGTCCAGTTGTGGTGTACCTCTACCCCGAGGCTACGGAGTTCTCGCGCTACTAATTTTCGTGCGAGGAATGGATAGCCCTGGGGGATTTCGTCGGCGGCGTGGATCAGGTGAATTTGCACACGCCCAGAATAGAGCTGTTCCTCTAGGCTGTGAGCCATGGCCATGGCTAGCTCGCAGCCGCCGGCACCGCCCCCAATAATTCCGAGGCGCAGGGGCGTTCGGTTTTTTTGTACGTGCTTTTGCAACTTTTGCCAGAAGTTGTAGAAGTGCCCGATGGGTTTAATAGGGATGGCCAGCTCAGAACCTGGCAGTTCCCGCACTGGGGTGGCGCCGACATCCAGGGATAGCAGGTCATACTCCAGTGGGGGGCGCCCGAGCAGAGAGACCGTGCGGGCTTTTACGTCGATATGGTGGGCACAGGCCTGAATAAACCGGGCACCGGCAGCGCGACACAGGCGCGCCAAGTCAATATGCGTATCATCCAGTGAGTAGTGGCCCGCCACCATCCCCGGCAACATGCCTGAATAGGCGGTTTGGATCTGCGGGGAAACCAGCGTCAGGCGCGCGCCCGGCAACGGATTCATAGCCCACATTTGCAACACTATGGCATGGGCGTGGCCGCCGCCGACCAGAACGATATCCTGGTAGTTAGGGTGCTCCTGCATTTTTGCTCACTACTGATTCTCTGGAACGATTGCTGGGGTAAAGCCATTGCCCGCCAGCCAACTTCTCCCGCCGCGCAAATTTACTTCTGGATAAATATTAGACAGCGTGAGTTGGGGCGAGACTGATAGCACGACGTCAACTTTCATTATCGCGAATCGCAGCGTCAGGGTAAAAAAAACAACGGGGCTGGTCTTTACTTTATGGGCTCAGCTGTCGTTGCAGCTTGCGTTCAATTCATTTCGCGGCGCTATTTTTCTAATGCCAACAGAGCCTGCCCGTCATAATGCCCGCTTTCGTCATCTGCTGTGGTGGCTGATTGGCGCGTTATTGCTGCTCGAAGGGCTATCTCTGGTGCTTTCCGGTCTGGTACGCGATAAGGCCAGCGCATGGATGGCCGAGCGGGGGCTGGATTTTCAGGCGCAACACTTCCGTGTGTCTCTGCTGGATCTAAGTGTCTTGGTTGTCGATTCGCGTGCAATCAATCGCGAGGGGCGAGGTTTTTCCGCCCAGGAAATCCTGCTGGACTACAGCTGGTGGCAGTTGCTGCGTGGTCGCGCCAATCTGCCGCGGGCTTCGATCAGCGGCGCTTACATAGATCTGCAATCCACTCCTGGAGATCGACAAAGGGATTGGGAGCTGGGCGGCTGGAACCTGACCCAGGGAGAACGGCAGGATAGGGATTTTCAACTGACAATCGGTTCGGCACGCATACGTAATAGCGAGCTCTGCTATTTGCACAGACCCATCTGGTCGACGGCTTCCTGCGTTTATTTAGGCGATGTACGGGCGCGGGATTTTACCCTGGGTCTGTGGCGTAAGGGGAATGTTCCCCTCAAAGTGGATATTGCCGCTGCAGAAATTGAATTGCACGAATTGTTAGCTCGAGAGAGAGACTCTGTACGATATAACACCACCTTGGCATATTTTCATTTAAAGGCCGGAGAGTTTCGTTGGCCCAGTCTACTCACCGAGGCCGATGCCTTTCAGGCTAAATATTTCTCGAGTTGTCCACCGCAGCAGTGGGCCGATGCGATTCGCGGTTTGCAACGCTTGATCGGTCATTGTGCGGCAGCGCGTACGCTGCGAGCTGCAGGGGACTTAAAGTTTGATTTTGGTCGTGTAGCCATGGCGCAGTGGCGCCGCGCCCGCGGCGAAGGGGTTTTGTTGCGGCGCAGTGATCAGCGCTGGCAGGATTGGCGTGCAGAAACCATCGCCATTCGCGATTTTGATTATATCCGTCCAATCAAACGGCTGCGGTGGCGACGTGCAGGCGCTACCGCCTTTGATTGGTGTCCACAACACCTGCGCAATGCTGAGCATCATTTTTGTGTGCGTGCCACCACCCTAAATCTCCCCGGGCCCACCGAGTTTGACTGGAATCAGCACCTAAAAATAGCCACAGGGCCCAGCCATGCCCAACAGGTTCGCTACCTGGATGTGGCACAACCCCACAGGCAGCCCCTAACGGCACAGCAGGCCCAGTTGGGTTCGCTGAAATTCGATATGTCCAGCCGAGTTCTCTCGGTGGACAGTTTATCGGTCGATAATGCCAGTGGCTGCGTACCTGGTGAGTTGTGGAATAAGCCCGACCACTGTGTGCGTTTGGCGGGCCTGCGTGGAGAGGAAAAAGTGGCGCTGCGCTTTGGTTCGCAGCCAAAGTCGATTCCCTGGGGATTTGCCAGTGGGCCACTGTATCTTGGGCAGATGCAGTTGAAGGGATTGGCGGAGGAAAAACTGAAACTGCGTCAATTACAATGGGGCGGCATTGACACTTTGGCATCCGATACGCCTTATTCCATTCAAGATTTCTCCCTGGAATCTCTATCCGGTTGTCTATCGCGTGGCTTGCTGCCGGAGGGCCTGGGGCCTCTGTGTGCCCAGCTGAGTAGTCTGCGGGGGCAGGGGAATTTTGCTCTGCAACCCGGTAAGGACGGCTATGCCATTTTTGGCAAACTGGGGGTGCAGCGGCTGATGCTGGGAGACAGCCCCAGTGGCAATAAGGGCCTTTTACTGCAAAAAATGGCCAGCGGTGCCGGTTATTATCGCCGTGAAGCGGTTGAAGACCCCTGGGCCGCTAACGCCATGGCATCGGATATTGGCCCAACTGAAGCGGATTACGGCACTGAGAAGGGGCGTCTCGAGGAACAAGGACCACTGTCCAGTACTCAAATAGCCAGCGTGGACGCGCCAAATTTCAAGCTGGAAAGTGCCAGCTTACTGCGTCTAGACGGCTGCCTGCCGGATTCTTGGGCCCGCATAATCTACCGCGACTCACTTCCTCTTGAAGAAATGCCAACTTGCTTTGACCTGCGTGACTTTCGTCAACTGCAGCCGCTTCGCATAGCCTGGCGTGGAGGCATTGATATCGCCACCTCTGAGGTTTCTCTTGAGCAGGCCCTAGCGCACACAGCACACAATCGCTCCCTACTAAATATAAAAAACCTGAATTTGCCACTGGTAAGAATCCGCCACTCAGAAGCCGCCATACTCAGCACTTACATAGCCCTGCCGGGGAGTGATTTAAAGACCTTATACACCTGCCTACCCGATATAGCGGTTTTCTCTGATATTCATATTCGCTGTATTGATTTTCAGGAACTTCAACTTGGCGAGGCGTTTCATTTTGAATTTGGTCGCCAACAGGCATCGGCTAACCTAAATGACTCCAGTATTGCCCAGGTTCAATTGCTTGGGCGGGACGATGTAGCCGCTCTGAATGTACAGAAACTCTCTCTGCCGGTTCTGGAGTTTCTATGGTCCCGCAATGGCAGTGCTTCTTCTGAAATAAAGTTTGAAAAACTGTCTGCAGAATCCCTGCAAGCTTGTCTGCCACAGCAACAGGGAATACAAGAAAAATTACCGCACTGTATTTTCAGTCGGGATTTACACTCAATCAATAATAGTGGCATGGTTTTGGGGGAGACTAAGTTTACCCGTACAGTCTCTGCTGAGCCCCTCTGGCAGTTCTCAAAGCTAGAAATTCCAAAGATCTACTTTTCCCCAGGCTCTATCGATCTCTATGATTTATCTATCGATAACATCTTAGTTTGTGGTTTGCAGCGCTTAATGCCTGGTGGGGCTGATAGAGCCAATTTAGCTGATTGTATTGAAACCCCACAGATAAAATTTACTGGGAACCCAATTCGTATTGGTTTCGACCAGGGTATTGACCGCCTAAGTTTTGGCACGGTACAAGCTGGTCCAATCGCCTTCTGGCAAAAAGGTCAAGACTTCCTTCAAGCTGGCCTGCAAAAGCTGAGCTGGGGGGGGCTTAATTGGAACGGCGGAAAGGATTTTTCCGTTACCGATTTAAAGGTTATCAATACGCGGATCTGCCTGCCGGATTCTGGCAAGACTGTGACAATTGAACGGCTTGAGCGATCTAGAGCCGGGGATACACGGCGGTGTTATGGCATAGATGAGCTATATATGCCCGGTTTACAGCACATATCTCTGAAAAAGCCTTTTGCGCTTAAGGGTTCGTTGCACTTGGCCGGCCTCTCAATTCCCCGAAAAAATACCCCACCTATTAAAATTCCCAGCTTTCAACTGGATAATATCTCTTTTGAAGGTGAGTCGCTGGCAAGGATTCAGAATGTCAGTGGCTGTTTACCTGCCGGACTGTTAAAAGACAAAAAGTTTGCTCCGTGTTATCAAATGGGGCAGTTGCGTTTGGGGGGAATGGAAAGCCTGCAGGCATCAACAGGGAGAACATTTCTGCTCAGAGACATCAGTGTGGCAGAAATACAAATGCACGAAGCGGGGTTTCCTCAAGGTCTACCTCTTCCCTTGTTAAAAACCCAGAGACTACAGGTTGAACAGTTGCGTTTTGGAGACCGGTCCTTAGGGGTACAACAACTGCGCCTCCTGGATATCGCTAGTTGTATTCCCGCCGGTTACTTTGACCAAGGCAGTCACTGCCTTAAATTCGGAGCTGTTGATCTAGATGGTAATTTTAGTGGAGCACATGGGCTAACGCTGTCCCTGTTTAAAGTTGAGAATATTGATCTCTTTTCGCCAAAAGGCGAATTGCTGGTGGAGGGGGAACGTATTGAAGTTTCACACTTCTCCATGAATTCAGAAGAGTGGTATTTTGCCTGGGGAGAAGCCGTACATTTCCACTTTTTTAATCGGGACCCTGGCGTCCCAGAATTTGAACGCCATAGTACTGTTGGGGACTTCAGGCTATTACATATCAAAGCCTTAAGTTTTGATCGACGTAAGGAGTTGCTAACGATTGATTTTATCGATTTCCTGAAGCCACGCTTTATCTTGTTGAGAGATGAGCAGGGCCAGTTTCCTGTGACTTGGGAAATTGCTGAGCTGCGTGGCATACCGATTAATCAATATATCCACCGGAAGAAAAAACTGCGGCCGCCACTTTCTTATCATATAGGTGATATCTATTTGCGCCACGGCACTTTTACTTGGGTAGACCGAAAGCATGAGTTCCGCGCTCGCCTGCCGGTGCGTGATATAAACCTTAATCTCACTGATATCAGTAATTTGGGAGAACATCCTCCAGCTGTTGTAGTGGCGAACGGCCGTCCCGGTGGGTTTGGCGATATTCAATTGGCTGGGACGATTGATTATCTTGGGCAGCAAAAATGGAATGCAGATCTGACCGGTTATTTGGCCAATGTAAATATGATACCGGCTACCCCCTATATGGCCAAACTACTTGGCTTCAAGATACTGCAAGGGCAGATGGACGCTGTGGTTAACATCCATGTCCACGAAAATCAACTGAATGCCTTTGCCGATGTCGTGCTGGAAAAAATAAAAGTTCGGCGAGTGCGAGAAGACGATCAACTGTCGGTTAAAAAGAGATTTATTCCCCTGAATCTTGCTCTTTGGTTGCTGAAAGATGGAAAAGGGAATGTAAAGTTTGGTATGCCGGTTACCGGTAATATTCGTGATCCCAAGTTTTCCATGGAATATGTGTTTAGTGAGCTTCTGCAAAAAGCCATCATGGATGCACTATTTAGTTACTTCACCCCTTATGGTATTTATCTTTTGGGTAAATTGGCTTGGGGGCGGTTTATGGCTAAGTCATTTGATTCTATCGACTTTGCTCCAGGTAGTGCGGAGTTAACCGGTTTAGCCCTGGCACAGCTTCAGCAAATGGTGGCAGTGCTGCACAAACACCCAGATGCCCGTCCTGGGGTATGTGGAATTGCCAATGCCAGGGACTGGAATGCAATGTATCCCAACTCCACCATTGGTCTGCGCGGTAGTCGTCGTTTCCTGTCTAATTTTTATCGTAGGCCACCCATTATCTTGCGAGAAGAATTTGAGAAGCTCGCTTTGGAGCGCAGTCGCAAGGTTGAACGCTACTTAATTGACGCTGGCATTCCTGCGGCGGAGCTGATCCCCTGTGCTCCGGATTATATGGGGCGAGATTTCGGTGAGCCAAGGGTCGAATTTTCCAATTAACGTTGATGCATATTTGCCAAGTTACTACTAGGTCAGAAGGAAAGAATACACTGCGCTCAAGACGCGCTGTGAATACATCCCTGTAAGCTCGTAATCGGCATCCATGCCTCATACGGTCCCGAGCGCAGTGTATTCTTTCCTTCCCCCTTTTTAGTAATAGCTTATAAGTTGTTGGCTTGGTTTTTTTGATAACGGAGGAGAGCCTTTTAATGGCTTTTTCTAGGAAACTATTCTTTTGGTAGAGCATAACCGATCTCCTATGTAGATATGGACTTTACATTGATAAATTTTCTTGTGATCTTTCAGTTGTTTTATTAATCAGTATTGCCGATATGACCGTTGAATTTAGTGTGTCAGATACCTGAACTCTAGAGCACAAATATAAGGTATTTTTAATCTAGTTTGATGTGGTTCTCGTTTTTGTGACATAGTTGATGTGTGAATACCTCTCTTTAGGTAGTGCTATTTACCACTGATATTGCGACTATCTGCTTATATCTTTAAAAGAATAATATTCAAGGAATGAATGTGAGAATAACCCTGTTTTTCCTATTGCTGTTTCCAGTTTCTATATTTGCTGTTGAACAGCAGCAGCCTCTCAAAACCATGTCCGCGTGTCTAGTAATGAATAAATGGAGTGCCTGGGGTATGTGGGAATTCCAGGTTTACGCAATGGCCAGGGAGAAGATCTTAATTGGCGATAAGGAAAATCACTTCCTATTTACAGCGGATGAGCCGGGTTTTCGCCACATCATTGCTGGTGAGGAAGTCGCAAATTACCCAGAGGCAACCACCCTGGAAGATCTAGGTTGGTTGTGTAAGGAAAATTGCCCGCTGAATCACACCAAAAGGATCAACTGGTTCAAGCGACGCTGCAAGTCTTATGAATCTTAGATTGCCCTATGGCAAGAGTTAGTAAGTGTACGCTTCTATAGCTTTACAGAAGAGAGAGAAAAATATGAATGATACTAATCAAGTCCAGGGAAGCTGCCTGTGCGGTTCTGTGACCATTAAGGCTGAGTTGCCTTCTTCTGACCTTGGGGTCTGTCATTGTGGTATGTGTAAGAAATGGAGTGGTGGCCCACTGTTGGCAGTAGACTGCCAGACCAGTGTTGAAATCTCCGGTGAAGAACATGTATCGGTATTTGACTCTTCAGACTGGGCTGAGCGTGGTTTCTGCTCTAATTGTGGCTCCCATCTCTTCTACCGCTTAAAGGAAACTCAGCAGTATTCGGTACCTGCAGGTATCTTCGAGCTTCCCCCAGAAGTAACAATGACCCATCAGATATTTATTGATGAGAAGCCCACTTACTATAGCTTCGCCAACGAGACCAGAAATATAACCGGCCTAGAGTTGGTCACTGAATTTTCTGGGGAGTGAGTGGTTACACACTCCCAGCTGCTATTTGGGGGACCATTTGTCCCCCTTTAAGGTTACTATTAGTCGCTAACAGTGCTTTTGGATTTGGATTTATGAGCAACTGTGCCCGCAGCAGAGTTTGCGGGTGACACGAGGTTCCCACAAGCAGTCATACTAAGCTGCAGAAAGGGCCTAAAAATGTGGAATGACCGAGTAGTAATAGGGAGTGGCAAACTGCCATGACAGAAACACAGATAGTAGAAATTTTCCTGGCTAATCAATGGTGGTCCATAATCGCACTAGTGATATGTGTCATAGGTGTCACCTTGTGTTGGTTTGGAGGCCTTATGGCCGCACTCACCGCCTTGGGGAATAAGCATTGGATTTGGGGTATTGTAACCATATTTCTTGGGCCCATTACCGGGATACCCTATGCACTGCGTTATAAAGAGGCGGAGTATGCTCGCTCATTGATGTTGCGAGGTGTCTGGATTCTGCTGATTGGTTTAATTATTTTTGTGCTTATACTTCTTTTGGCTGCTTGAGTTTTCATAAGTCCTAAAACTGTATTTACAAGTTTTCAACTTTCCGGGTGGTCAGTTTAAAGATTCATGGACATTGAAAACTTATAATACTTAAGGATTTATTTGGCATGCTATCAATCACCAAGATTGGATGACTTTTGGCTGCTCTTTTTTTATGCTATTGGGCTACGACTCAGCATGGTTTTGCAGTGTAGATTTATGATCTCTTAAAGAAATTTTTTCCTTTTCTCTAAATTAGCTCATGGATGAGCTTGATTATTTTTTCTAGTTGTTGCCCTGCAAGAGAGATATTCCCATCTTTATTTTTAAGGGGCCAGCCACAATTAATTCTAAAGAACTCCTGGTATAAACCTTGAGTGCTAAAGTCCTGCCCAAGACGAATGTCTACTTTCATAGCCTGAAGTTTACTAACCATGGATTCACAATTTAGGCCTGGGACTTGAACCCATAAGACTAATCCACCCTGTGGTGCACTAATCTTTACATTATTGGGCAGTTTTTTAATTAGATAGTGACGATACTCATTCACCTGATGGTTAAGTTGGGATTTTAGATTGTTCAAGTGCCTAGCATACTGTCCGCTACTAATAAAGTCAGCCAATGCTAATTGTGTAGAAGTACTAACGCCTAAGCTTTCATGGAGAAGCCGGTCTTGGTAACACTCTAGATATCGCCCGGGTAAGCACCAACCAACTCGATAACCTGCAGCTAAGGTCTTTGAAACAGAGCTACACCAGAGTATATAACCTTCCTGATCCCAATTGTAGACTGGAAGTGGCAGAGTAGGCTGATGGCTAATCTCTATATAAATATCATCTTCGATAATAGGTATCTGGTATTGAGTTGCCAGGTTTGCAAGCTTTTGCTTTTGGGTCTTGCATAGGGAAATACCTGTTGGGTTTATATTACTGCAATTAAATAAACCAGCGTTAATAGTTCTCATATACATGTGCTGCTCGAGTTGTTCCAAGTCTATTCCTTTCTCCGTCATAGGAATCTCTAAAACTTTCCGGTGAAGCTTTACCAGCAGATGTATTAATGTAGTAAAGCAAGGAGAGCAAACAGCGACCGTATCACCTGGTTTAGTAGTGACCTCTACAGCTATACGTACTGCATCCAAGCAACCATTTGAGATAACGAGTTCGTGCTCGCTAAAATTAAAACCGCTGTTTGAAAAATGTCGACTAAGCGCTTGTCTTAGGTGGGGTTCACCTAAGGGGTCAGGATAAAAGTGGACTTTATTTCCTTGATCTCGAATTGATCTGTACATACTGCGTTGCAGGGCCTCTGTGGGTAATAGATCTATAGCGGGTAGCGAAATACCAAGAGGCCCCGAATTAGTTAACAGGCGGCGTTTGGAAAATTTGGTCAAGTCATTGGATGATTTTGTAATGGCGGATTGATTGCGAGTGGAGGAGACAAGCGGCTCTGAGGCAAAAAAACCAGACTTAGGTCTTGAGCGCACCCACCCGAGTTCTTCCAAGTAACGATAGCAATTTACTGCTGTAGTTAGGCTTACCTCTTGTTGTGCAGCAAAGCTGCGTAGAGAAGGTAAGCGTTGTCCTGGTTGTACACGTTTTTGCTGAATATCGTTGATAAATTGTTTGGCTAATATTTTGTATCTCACACATCTTACTCCCGTGAATAGGCATGGGAAGCCTATCGCTTTGAATCTTAGGTTGTACCCTTTTAATACTTTTGATCTGTATCTGTTTTTTTTGTGTAAATTTATCATACTTGAAATAAGTGACGGTTAGGTGTTTTTTTGTTTGGTGAGTTTATTTTGTCTGGATTTATTTCAAATTTGGCAGGGTTGGTGGGGTGTTATATTTTTATTGTTGGGTAGTGCTTTATGTGGGTTTTATTTTTTAATCTGGAAATCTGGTACGGCTGTGAGGTTTTTGTTGAGTGTCTAGTTTGATTAGATGCGAAGAATTAGTGTGTAGGTAAAAGTTAGGTTTAGTAAGAAGCTTTTACTTTGATGGTATGAGTGTGTTTGCAAATATGATGGCGTATTTGAGCTTTTTTCACAGTCTTTTGTGTAATGTTTGATAGTTTTAAAAAGTTATTTGTCGATCTTTTATGTGGGGGTGCCGTTTAGATTAATTTTTTCTGAATTCATCGCGTCAAGTTAAGCTTTTCTTATTGTTTGGCTATGGCGTGTTCATTTTTTAATGTGGAATCTTTGTTTTGTGGCTTTAGGCAGCAAGGGGTTTTTGTGTGTGTTGGTTTTTAGGTGTTCCGTATTTCTGGTTGCTGCAAGCAGGTTTCCGACATTATCTGGTTAGAGCAAGATTATAAGGTTCATAGAATGTTACATTTGCTTCGAGGTTTCTTAATACTTCAGTTAGTTTTTATGGCTGGTTTTGCACGTTCTGATTCTGATTCTTTGGATGGGCCGGATACGGCTGAATATGGTTCTTTTGAATTGTCATTTAAACCTATAGCTTATGATTCCAATAAGTCTATAACCTCGGCATACTTAGCAATCTATAGGAATGACCTTCATATTGAGGATCTACCTTTAAGTGGAGGTTTTCGGAGCTATTATAAAAAAGCTATATTGCTTCCTGGTGGAGGTAAATATAAATTCTTTTATCAGTATAAATATTGTGATAAACGAGATGGGCCACATGCGCTAATACCATATTGTCCTGGGGGCATGAAAGAGGATACTGCGGGTAGTCATTTTATGTATGTGATTCCCGATAAAATACCTAGCCCCGCTCAGATTAATTATGATACATCAAGTGTTGATGGAGTATTTAAAGTAAGTTGGGTAGATTTTTCTGATGCAGACGAATATAAGCTGGAGCGCAGTATAAATGGAAGTGGTTGGAGCCCAGTGTACAGTGGCGGAGAAACTAGTTTTAGTGAAAATATTATTCCAAGTAGTATTTATCAGTACCGAGTGAAAGCTTGCCTTAGCCAATATGACAAATGCAGTGATTTTAAAACTGGACCGACAAAACCGGTTGCCCCTGCTATACCATCTTTTGTCACTGTTCCTTTATCTGTTGATAAGGCTTATACAGTCGATTGGTCTCTAGTTGATAAGGCTGATACATATCAGCTGCAGTTGCGTCTTGAAAATGGAAATAGTGAAGGTTGGCAAACAGTTTATGAGGGGCCGGCAACCACTTATACATATGAATCTCCATTGATATATGGCGATCATGAATATCAGGTAAAGGCAGTCAATCTAGCAGGAGAATCCGATTATAGTAGCAGTCTTATTGTTACTATGGAAATGGATCCAGCTGTTCATGTTTTAAAGCAGCTTTATTATATCGCCGCTGATGACGTTCCACTTGCGGAAGATGCGCCTGATATTGGGATTTTCTCTAAATATGCAGCTGCCTTTCAATATTTGGATTTGATGTATAGCTTAGAGTTGGATACAGAATCAGAACAAAAAATCATAGTCAGCGAATATTTAAGTAACGGCATATCTGCTCCAAAATTTTCTGATTTATATGGTGCTGAAGAACGCGCTAGGGCGAATAATGCGGGAGAAATCTTAGAAGATTATTTAAAGAATGAGCAGTCAATCGATGAAGATTTAGAGTTGTTACTGTTAGATTATTATTATGATCAAGCGGCGGCAGAAGTCATTTTGGCAAACCAATCCTTGGATGAAGCGCGTATTGTTCGATTGCGTGGGGAACCTCTAGTAGATGAGATTCTTCATGTTAATGTAGCCTATGATGTGTTGGAAACTGGCTTTGAACAATATTTGAAATTATTGGATGGGGAGTTCAGCGGTTTATTACCCAAATGGAGTGAATATAGAAGTCAAACGAGTCCGCGCTACACAGATCTAGATAGCCAAGAGCAAGTGGATGTTATTCCGGATAATGTGAATCCCGATAATTTACTGTCTGGTTATAAAGATATAATTCTATTCTACCAGTTGATGAATAAGTTGGCTGAGACGAAAGTCAAGCAAGTTCGTCTTTTAGTTGTTTCCGGGGGAGTAACCGATGATATCGCTGCCGAAGTTCATGAGTTATATGAGTCTTTGACTGAAATCGAGGGTAAGCTGAGGAAAGAAATATTTAATGATGCTGACTTTACTCAGCTGGGTGGAGATTACTCTGGCTTGGCTGAAGCTGTTTACGAATGGCAGAGCCAAGTGAATCGACTGGAGAATACCTTGGGTTGGATAACCGGAGAAACGAATATTTTAGGGTTGCCCCAGGATGTTTTGTTGTTGTATCAAGGTTATGGTATTGATGGAAATACAGACTTCCACTCCTATGATGTATTGCGTAAATATTTAGATGCCCCTCAAACAAGTCCAATTAATTTAGCCATAGATAGCTTTAACGATGCAGTCGAGAGCTATAATGCATTTCGGTATAATGCCAGTGCCCTTGCGACTGAATACGCTGATAGACATAAGCAGCTCAGTGATCGATTGCATGCCCTCTTAGGTGTGAGATTTGATTTTGACTGCCACTCTATGGAGTGTGTTAATGAGAATATAAATAACTATCCCAATAGTGCCGTCTCTATTCAGGCCTTAAATATCGAACTTGCTGGTCTAGCATTGGAGAAAAATATCCAGCGTATGACAAATTTACATGCAGCAATGGATATTGAAGTTCAAAAACGTGAGGATGAAACGGATATCGAAGATGGTATACTAAAAGTTAAGATGAAAACTGCTGAGCAGGATATTTCGCTATTTCAACAGATAAAGAATGCCAATGAGAGAGCAGCAAAAGTTAGGACTGCTACAGGATTTATTGCAGGTATTGGGAAAATATTAGGGTCTATAAAACTAGATGATCCATTGAAAATTGTAGAAGCTGCTGCATCTACCGCAGCAGGTGTTGCAGAGAACCTTAGTGAAATAGATCGTATAGAGACTATCGGCAGACTGGAAGAGCAAAGGTTGCGTTTAGCAGCAGAAGAGCGTGCAGCGTTACACGATTCTGAAAGCCAGTTATTAGATGTGGCTAGCGAAGCCAGGATACGTACAATGTGGCTGGAGGCTAGTGTTATCGAGCTGGATATTGCTCAGTCTGAAGTGGCAGTGCAGCAGGAAGCAGAGCGCCTCGAAGCGATGCTGAATGAAGCTGTGAAAGTCATGAATCAGATGTTTGCCACTAATGAATTTTTAAAGCAGCGCTATTTTGCTGATCCTATTCACGGTATCCGTTTAACAGATGATATTTTACGTGCCGAACGCAATTTTGAAGATGCACAAGAGAAGCTGTTTTATGCAACCAAGGCTTTGGAGCATAAATGGCAATCTCCCTTTATCGGGATGTATGGTGAGACAATCAATACTATCTTTAGTCTGCGCAATCCAGATCAATTAGAGGCTTATAATGCTGCTTTAGAGAGCTTTGATTTGAACTCTAGGCTCGACTCTGTTGATCAGGTAAGAGATGTTATATCGTTGAAGGAGGATATTTGGGGTTACGTAGACAAGGTTAACGATGTCATCCAGACATATCCCCACCCCGATCCCACTAAGGAAGGGGCGCCGCCACTAGACGCCTTGTCCGCATTTCGTGCGAGGTTAGATTTATTATCATATGAAGATAACTATGGTACTTGGGTAAGTATCAATTTCGATACAGTGAGAGAGCTTGTGGGGAGTATTACTTTCTTTAAAGGGCCTGAAATAGGTGAAGAGAAGGTTAAATCTTGGAAAGCTGAAGAGGATACTAAGCTTTGTCTGATGAGTGCGGGTTCCTATGGGGATAAGATTGAAGAAATTACTCTTAATATACCTCTCTCGTTTGGTGTTGGTCGCAGCACGGAAACCCCTGCCTATCTGACTTATGCCGGTACCAGTTATATGCGTAGTAAATCACCGGCATCGCCCACACAGAATGATGAATTGAATTCACGCAGTGTTCGGTTTTGGACTTATTCAGGTATTTCAGGATTTGAACCCTATAGTAGTGCTACTGTAGAAATGGCTGCTTATTTAGATGTCAATGGCAATGGACCTGCGGCAGGATCAAATAGTATAAGAACGACTGAATTTAAAGAGCGCAGTGTGGCAGCCAGCGATTGGCGTCTGACAATACAACTGGCCAACAGTGTTGAGCAGCTTGTGCGTCTTGACGCTATTAATGATATTGAATTAATTATTGATCACCGCAAAAGCACTAGAAGGGGGCAGGGGATGTGTAAAGATCCTAAAATTGCTCCTGAAAATATGCGAACTCACTAATTGGCCTTGGTTTTCTAAGAGGTAATCTGTATTTAGCAATCCAGTAGTATCTAGCTTGCTGGATTGCTTTTTTTAAAGTAGAGATAATAAGCTTATCTAGGCATATCTATTTTTAGGCTCGGATTAAATATCTGACTGCTTCTTAAATTTTAATTCTAAATTTCCGTCTAAAAACTGGGAATATTTATGTTGCGCAATATATTGCTTTATTGCAGTTTGCTTGTTTTTCCGACGTTATCATTTGCAGTAGACGAACACACAGCCTTACAAGCCCCAATTCTTAACTTACCCACAGGCCCTGGTACTATTTCCGGCCTGGGTGAGGCTTTTACCCCCAATTTAAATACCGGTACCAGCTCGCGTTTAATCAAACTGGAAGTGCCCCCAGGGCGTAATGGTTTGATTCCGGAAATATCTTTGGAATATAACAGTGGTTTTGGTAATGGATTACTGGGGTTGGGGCATCAGCTAGTGATTCCCTATATCCAGCGGCAGACCGATCAGGGCTTACCTAATTATTCTGAGTGGGGGCAAAGCGATGGTTCAGATAATGATGCGGATGGGGATACGGATGAATTTGATGAATTTGATACATTTATCAATCACCGAGGTGAGGAGCTAGTTCTTGTCGAGGATGGCGTTTACCGCACTAAAAATGCCACAGATTATGCTCGTTATCAGCGTTTAAAAAATGGTTGGCTGGTGACCCAATCCAATGGGTTACGTTGGTATCTCGGTCAGGATTCTGCTAGCCGTATTAGTGACTTTAATGATGAAGCGGTATTTTCCTGGTATTTACAGGCGATAGAAGACGCTCACGGCAATCGCATTGAATATCAATATCGCAAGCTGGATACCAGCGAGCAGATTTATCTGGATACTATTCAATATAATAGTAATGGGGATATGGCGGTAAACTTCCACTACGAAGAGCGCCCCGATATCCTTACAAGCTATAAAGCCGGTTTCGAAGTTAAAACTGCTTATCGCCTACAGCGTATCGAAACCCAATTTGCTGGGCGGCATTTGCGACGCTATGAATTTGCTTACGAGCCCCTGACTGAGTGGCAAAGTCTTTCCCTTTTGCAGGAGATTCACTCCAGTGCCGGCGAAGGGGAATCAATTGTCAACTTACCTACGGTCCACTACGACTATACCCTCTACCAGCAGGACGAGGTATTGATGTCGCCGATACCGGCGGCGAGCCAGATACCACTCAATAGTGCCGATGTGGCCTTTCTGGATATGAATCGAGATGGCCTACCGGATGTGATTAATACCGGGCCCAATCGAGATGCCTACTGGATTAATTTGGGCCCCGGTGAGGATGGCCTGCCGCAATGGCAGAGCTACCGGCAGATGAGCACCTACTCCACCAGCCGTATTTCCAATGACTCAGTTACCTGGGCGGATATCGATGGCGATGGCCGGGTTAATATGCTGCAGTACAATTCTGGCAACACGGCATATTTCCATCTTGATGACGAGCAAAATTGGCAGTACAGCGGCACTCTTAGTGGGCTTTATATTCCTCTGAATAGCCCCCGCGTTGCGATGCTGGATATCAATAATGATAAGCGTGTCGATGTATTGGCAACCACCACCAATAGCAGCGGTATGGTGACTTCGCATACCGTACAACTTAACTTGCCCGGTGGCTGGTCACAGCCGATTCAATTGCCAATACCCGTGGGTAGTCAGGGGGTGCGTCTGGGTGACCCCAACGTATTCCTGCGGGATATGAACGGTGATGGTATGGCAGACCTAGTGTGGGTCAATAAAGGCTATGCCGCTTACTTTGCCAATCGCGGCCTAAACGGTTTTGCCCCCGCGGTAGAATTTACCAACACTCCGGCTACGTTGTACAACCTGAACAATGTGCGGGTGACCGATATCAATGCCGATGGTCGCAGTGATTTGCTGTATCTCAATGGGATCCAGGTATCGATTTGGTTGAACCAGGGCCTAACAAACGGTGATCACCAGAAAGCCCAATTTAGCCAAAAACAATTAATCCAGGCCCAAGGCAATATCTCTGCTGAAGAGGTGCGCTTGGTGGATATTAATGGTAACGGCTCCACCGATATTGTCTGGTACAGCCCTGGTCGGGGCAGTAATACTTTTTACTTTGCCGAGCTATTTCCCTCAGAACAACCGAACCAACTAAAACGCATAGATAATGGCTTGGGTGCTGTAACGACTTTGGAGTACGGCACCGTTGTCGATGAAATGGTAAGGGACCGCGATGCCGGTAACCCCTGGTCGCAGAATGTACCGGTGGCCATGCAGGTCTTAAAGCGCATGCTGGTGGAAGATGGCCGGGGTGGTGAGCCGCAAACCACGGAAATGGATTATTGGGATGGTTTCTACGATGCCACCGATAAAGAGTTCCAGGGCTTTGCCCACAGTGAAGAGCGCCGCATCGGCGATGCCAGTACCCCGACACTGGTTACCCGCTACGAATATCACCTGGGGCAAACTGCCGATGGTATCGATCAGGAAGCCCTGCAAGGCAAAGTGAAACAAGTGGAAGCCCGCGATGCCTTCGGCGGGGTTTTCTGGCGAGAGGAAAAACAGTGGGAGTTACGCCAGCTACTGCCGGGTTATGGTGGAGAGAGTCGCAATGTAGCGTTTGCGGCCATGACCGAACGCCAGCAGCATCTATTGGAGCGAAATAACGGCACCCCGGTAACCCTGTCATGGGAATACGATTACGACAATTACGGCAACACCACCTACATCAAAGAGTTAGGGCGTACTGATGGCAACTGGCAGGATGAACGCATTACCCACTGGCGCTTTAGTGCCGAATCTGCATCGGCGCGGGAAAGCGGGTTTCTAAACCTGCCTATAGAACGACGCATTACCGACCTCAGTGGTCAGCTGGTCGGTAAAGAGCAGTGGTTCTACGACGATGAAAGTTTTACCGGTGGCAATCTCGGCGAAGTCTCCCAGGGCAACCTGACCCTGCGCCGCGCCTGGCGCGATGTAAGTAGTGCGGATGCCTATATTGCTGCAGAGCGACACCACTACGATGAGTATGGTAACCGTATTCAGAGTTACGACCCCTTATGGGGGAAGGCGGCGGGGCACGAGACCAAAATTACTTACGACTCGCAGTATCACACCTTTCCCACGGAGGTCAGTGTAAATACCGGCAGCCGCTGGCTCAGCGCTCAGGCCAGTTATGACCATGGCCTGGGTGTCTTGACGGATTACACCGACTTTAACGGCCAGGTCACCCAGTACCGTTACGATGCTCACGCGCGTCTAACCGCCATCGCCAAACCGGGGGATAGCCTGCACTTCCCCACAGTTGAGTACGATTATCAGCTGGCGAAAATAGTGGATGGTCACCATATCAGTTGGGTGGAAACACGTCAGCGTGAAAAGAGTGGCGCTGGAGGCACTATCGACAGCCGCCAGTTTTACGATGGCCTGGGCCGTGCCTTGATGGTGCGCAGTGAAGCCGAGAAATCTGGGCAGGTGGTTGTCAGCGAACACAGCAACTTCAATGCTCGGGGCCAGGTAATACGGACGGCTTTGCCGTATTTTGCCCAGGGACTTGCTTATCGGGCCAATGATAAAGGCCAGCACTTCCGTCAATATCTCTACGATGCCCAGGGGCGACCTCAGGAGGTACACCAACCCTACGCCACACAGAGTGGTGAGGCGGTCTTTAGCCGTATTACCTATTTGCCCATGGCGCAGATTCATAAAGATGAAGAGCAGACCCGAGCAAACAGTGCCCATACTGGCGCCGCCAAGAAACTGGTTTTTGATGGCCTGCAAAATGACGAGGGTGAGTATCGCCTGCGGCAACTGGATGAAATCGTTGGGGCCAGCACCCAGGGCGGTGCCGGTGGTGCAACCTGGTCGACCTATTACGACTACGACCTCAATAACAACTTCACCCGCCTGCAGGATGCGCAAAAGAATGTGCGCAGCATGCACTATGACCATCTGGGTAGGCTGCTGTATTTAAATGATCCCAATCGCGGGCAGCGCTGGCAGTATTTTGATGATGCGGGCAACCAATTAGCCACTCGCGATGCCCTGGGCCAAGAGCGGCACTACCGCTACGACGGCGCCAATCGTCTGTATGCAGAATATCAGCGCATACCGCAGGGAGACCCACCGGAAGGCGCAGATTGGCAACCCAGTTTGGAGTTGGGCTCTGCTAATCCTATGGTCAGTTACCTGTACGACCAAAGCGGTGAAGAGAGTAGTGCTCTATTGCTGGGTCGCTTGGCAAAAGTTATTGACCAAGCTGGCTATACACAGTGGAGTTACGATGCGCGCGGCCAGGTTACCCAGCGCCAACGCAAAATTACCGGCCCACAAATTGATAGCCCCCTCTACACCACGGGTTTTGCCTATGACAGCGCCGGGCGGATTACCCAGCGGTACTATCCCGACAACTCCCGCGTAGACTTTGAATACAATACCCGTGGTTTACTCGAACGTATCCCTGGGGTTATTGAGCAGTTGGAATACAGTGCCAATGGGGCTTTGCAGTACCAGGCATTGAGCAATGGTATTGAGACAAATTGGGACTTCGATGAGCGCCAAAGACTCACCGGCCTGCGTACTCTGCGTACGGGTGATGCAATCCCTCTACAGCAGTGGGGTTATCAGTTTGATGCGGTCTCTAATGTCAGTGCCATTGATGACCAGCGCCCCGCTGATGCCATCGCTGCTGTGGCCGCAGAGTTGGGTATCACCAGTGCCCAGGTTGCCTTGCTGAACAAGAATGTTGTCTACGGCTATGACGATGCCTATCGCCTCACCGGTGTTGCCGATGACAGCGAGCAGGTGTTTTACAGCTACGACAAAATTGGCAACTTACTGCAAGTTAGCCGTGAGAGTAGTGGACTATCGGAAATAGCCGCTGGCGGTCTCAGCGAGGTGACCAACCTGCGCTACGGTGGCAGCAGTGACAGTAGTAATACCGGCGCCTCTAATCGTCTCGGTCGCGGCAATCTGCCAGGCCCCCAGGCTCTGAGCTGGGCAGAGGGGGATATTGGCTACGACGCTAACGGCAATCAGACCCAGGCTGGTGATCAGCTTTACCTCTGGGACTACAATCAGCGTCTGGTTTATGCCGGTAACGCTGAGGCTGCAGATCAATACGGTTATGACTTTAAACATCAGCGCCGCTACAAGATCACCGAGCATGAGGGCGGAGCACGCAGCGTCACCCTGTATATTGACGAAGACAGTGAGGTGCGCGACGGCCAGCTGTTTAAGTACATCCAGGTGGGCCAGCGCCGTATAGCGCGCAGCGATCAAGATGGTGAGCTCTTCTCCCCCAGCGAGTACTACCTGCATACTCACCTGGGCTCCACTTCTATGACCCTGGACGAAGCGGGCAGGGTTGTGAATGCCTTTAGCTATAAATCTTATGGTGATGTTGAGGCTAGCTTCGGCGATAGCACTCATGCACCTTACGGTTACACAGGCAAGGAGCGGGATGAGTCAACCGGGCTCAATTACTTTGAGCGGCGTTATTTACAATCCACCGTAGGTACTTTTATTAGCCCGGACCCAGTGCTGAATCATGAGGCGCGCTTTAAGGATCCTCAGCGCTGGACACCGTATCGTTATGCGCGGAATAACCCGATTAATTTTGTTGATCCGAAAGGGGAGTGGGTTGTAGGTGTTGGGGGTGGTCCTGGTGATCCAACAAATGAAGTAAAAGTTACTGTGAGTGGAACACCAAACGAAAATTGGACATGGACCTGGGCTTACCCAGAAGGTTCTAAAGATAAATTTTATGGGGTTCCTTTATATAATATAACGGTATCATTGGGAGACCAAACAGAAACTTTTGAAGTGGTAAGATTTGGGCCAAGAGATGATGGTAGGAAAATGTCAGTAGCGGGACTGGCCGATGAGCAAACCCATACTATATTTTGGGACGGAACCTATAGTCTTCACAGTACGGATCTAGGGGAACGTGGTGCCTGGGTAGTCTATGGGAATTTCTTGATCCATGACGGGCCTGATAATAGAAATCAAGTATTTGGAACTGCTGGTTGCTTAGAAGTATGTGGGCCAAGTGGTTTCACTAGGTTTAATGAGGCTATTTTAAGGCTTTCTGGGAAATCTAAACTAAGTGAAATTACAAAAGAAAATAGCAGGATTACTATTACTTATAAAGAGGCAAGCAGGCCTTGGTTTTCTGACTTTAAAAATGGCCGAAGAAAAAAATAGATGGTGATGTTTGTCTGATTTTTTTATCCTCAAGGAGCTGTGTAATGATTTGTTTGATCTCTTGTGGTTTTGGATGAATCAATTAAATTCATGAGGTAGATTTACAGTCATACGTAAGCGAAGATTCAGAGTTCTAGGTGGGTAATATTCTGGGGCTTTGATATCTTCATGATTGTGCATGTTTATATTTTTCTTCTATTTTCCTTTGATGTTTCTCTGAGGGTGCTCCCTTGTTGACCCTTTAGTTTTTTTTAAGTTTTAGGGGACAATGGAGGAATCTTGGACACCCATAGAATAGAGAAAGGCGCTAGTGGTCCATGCGGAAAGTAATGTAATTAATAGCAGGCTATCCGTATAATGTATCTATTATGCGTACACCTAAATCTTTTCAGATTTCTGACAGTGAAGCGTTCATTCTGAACGAGTGGTGCCGATCAACAATCCTTCCGCATGGGCAAGTTATGCGAGCGAAGATTATTCTTCAACTCAACGAAGGCATGACTCCTACAGATGTAGCTACCGCACAGCGAACATCACCGAAGACTGTTCATCGGTGGCGAAGCCGTTTCGAACAGGAAGGTATTGAAGGGCTGCGGGAGCGTGCTCGTAGTGGCCGGCCAACTGTTATCAAAAGAGACGTTGTAGATCGAGTATTGTTTTTAACAATAAAGCGTATACCCGAAGAAGCGTCACACTGGAGTATTGAGCTCATGGCTAAATACGCAGAAGTGACGCCATGGCAGGTTCGGCAGATATGGAAAGCAGCTGACTTACGCCCCCACCGTCTAAAAACATTCAAGATCAGCAATGACCCTAAATTTTCAGAAAAGGTTATCGACATTGTTGGTCTATATATGAACCCACCAGAGAACGCTGTTGTTCTAAGCGTCGATGAGAAAACACAAATTCAAGCCTTAGATAGAACTCAACCAGGCCTCCCTCTAAATCCGAGTCGAATAGGCAGTCGGACTCATGATTACAAGAGGCATGGCACTGCGAGTTAGTTTGCCGCCTTCAATACACTGACTGGAAAAGTAATTGGAAAGGTCGCGAATAGAACTACTAGCAAGGAGTTTCTGTCATTTTTGAAGTTGGTGGATCGACGTACGGATTCAAATAAAGATCTCCACATAATTTTGGATAACCTCAGCGCACACAAAACGAAAGAAGTTCGAGAGTGGGTGGAATCACGTCAGCGCATTCACCTTCATTTTACGCCAACCAGCTCATCATGGTTGAATGCAGTAGAGGGTTGGTTTGCTCAACTAGAGCGTAGAGCCCTTTATAGAGGAGTTTTCACGAGCGTTTCGGAGCTAAAATCAGAACTAGAACACTTCATCAAAGCACACAATGCTGAAACTGCAAAGCCATTTAAATGGACAAAGCCCGCCAGTCAAATCCTGGCCTCAGTAGAACGCGCAAAACAATCGTTACAGAATTAACCGCATGGGCCACTAGCAGTGTTGCTGGCGTCAGTTTCAGTGTCTTTTTCTTTCTGTTTGCTAGTTAAGTTGTGGTGAAGCGCTGAAGATCTATTCTGGCCTTAGAAAAATTGCGGTTAAGGGTGAGCGTGGAAAACAGTATCGAGAGCGTAGCAGGGAATTAGCAGGGTGTCACAGAAAGGTAGCGCTGACAGTCGCTTATGCCATGTACCCAGCGTTATTGAGTCGCCTGAAAGCGTTTCGTACGGCCCCAGCAGACCCTACCAAGCCTTTAAAGCGGCTTTCAAAATTTCGGTTGAGATAAAGTCAAGGTCTTGGTGGAATACCCAGTCGCTTGAGTACGGGAGGTGTATTTTCAGTAATGGCCCCGCGCTTTCTAAGGTCTAGATGTCGCCCGCTCCAATCGACTAGCTCTAAATAATGATCCAGCCGAAAAGGAAGTTCTTTAGGCATATTCAACCGCTCACTGCCTACAAGTGGAAGTAGTTTTTTGGGCTGCTCGCCCAAGATTGCTGCACGAATATGTTTTTGAATGGAGATATTATCAGAATCTTCTGGAGTTTTTGCCATATTGGCGCGGATGGGGTTTAGGTCTACATAGGCTATACAGGCGGCAGGGGCCCTTTCATCCAATAAAGCCTGGGATTTAAAACGGCCTTCCCAGAAGCGACCTGTGCACTGGTCTTCAGCGTTAGCTTGGCGAGCGATAGGCCCATTTAAACAGCGCATAAACCAGCTGATATCCGTTAAGCGCTCTCGCCATTTCAAAGCGACCTCTTTTAGTGCCTTTAGCTCGCAGCGATCAAGAATATCGCCGTTTGGATAGCGCTGGGCCAAACTAGAGGCCTTGAATATTTTTTGCCAGCGATCAATAACCTCGAAAAGAGACCACTTATCAACAGATTTTTTGTCAATGTAGAGTACCATATGGTAGTGATTGCTCATTACTGCATAGGCGGCAAGATCCAGGGCAAAAACCTCAGCCAAATTATGCATACGATTTTCAATCCATTCGCGCCGATGCTGGTAATCTTTCCCGGATACAGTATCCCAACCGCAAAGGAATGCTCGCCGTACACAGCGGGATACGCAGTGGTAATAAGGCGTTGCGTCAAGAGATATCTGGGTGCTTCGCGGTAGAGTCATTGATTACACGCGTATTAATATGGATGAATATCCAGTATTTTGTAGGTTCGCGCTCTTTTGTCAATGGTATTGGCGGTTTATACTTTATGTTTGATGGGTGTCCAGAAATGTCGTCCTTTCAAAGATGTGGAGCTAATTTTTGAGCACAGCTTTTCGACTAGAAATGACTCTGACTGCCATGGTGTCGGTCCGGTTCTTTAGAGATTGACTCTGAACTTTTTTAACTAATACTCAAGTAATGCATGAGTAAGAAACAGGGGTTGTGGTTGCTACCCAACCTCTGTTCGCAATAATAACTTTTAGCTTTTAAATTTATCTAATTATCGTATCTAAATAAGTCTATCCACACATAACCTCTCGCGCTCATCAAACATTCGTCTCGCACATAAAGCAACTGCGACAAAAGTACCAAACCCTGTACCAGCAGCAATCGTAAACATAATCAAAATCTGATATTTCACTGCGATGGTAGGGGATGTACCAGCTAGTATCTGCCCGGTCATCATACCTGGCAGAAATACAATACCGGCTGCTGCCATCGAATTGATCGTTGGCATCAACCCCGCGCGCATCGCATCCCTGCGAAATTCAATACTGGCTTGTCGCCAGGTTTCGCCAAGCATTAAACGATTTTCAATAATATCCTGCGAACGCCTCATACTTTCTGTTAGTCGGTCCAGGCCCAGGGCGACACCGGTCATGGTATTTCCCAGCAGCATGCCTAATAGTGGAATGGAGTATTGCGGTTGGTACCAGGGCTGGGGGCCAATCAGTACCAACAAGCTTAGTATTGTGACGCTAAACGCGGATACCAGCATGGAGAGGGTGCCGATGGCAAAACTCCAGCCACCTCGCAGGCGATATTTTTGTCGCGAGACGACTTGTTGTCCGGCAAACAGTAACATTGCGAATCCCAACAGACTCACCCATAACAGGGTGCCTACGGCGAATAGCGCTTCCAGTATCAAACCGACAAGCGTCAGCTGAATCGCCGTGCGCAGCGCGGCAATAAGCAGTGGTTTACCGAGCTGTAAACGCGCGATATGGGTGCAAATTGCCAGAGCGACTACCAACGCCGCAGCCAGTGATAACTGCCACCAGGAAAGATCAATCACGCTCATAGTGATACCTCCCTCTTTATTAGTCTGCTCCCTTCAATTTCAAAATGCCTGCTGGCTACGCGCTGGATCTGCTCTTTACTATGGGCCACCCAGATAACCGGATATTGATGTTTGCTGATTTCTGCCACAAGCCATGCTTCTACTTTACTCGTAGTATCTGCATCCAGATTGGCTGTGGGTTCATCCAGTAAAAGTGCTTGTGGAGCGTAGGAGAGCGCGCGAATAAGCGCCAAGCGTTGTTTCTCTCCGGAGGAGAGCCGGCTTACCTGCCATTCTGTTGCCTCCTCGGGAAACCCCAGTGCCTTTAATGCTTTCTCCATCGTTTGATTAAAGTGTTCGCCCACTGTCTCGTACCACCAGGCACTCTGTGCTGGCACCAACATAACCTGGCGGCGCCACTGGTGCCCGGGCATTTCCTTCTGATCTATGTCGTCAAGAGAGATATCACCACTATGGGGTTCAATATCGGCAATAGCCCTGAGCAGTCGGCTCTTACCTGAGCCAGAAGAACCTGAAAGGCAAATGATTTCTCCTGGTTGTACTTCCAACCGTACTTTTTTTAGTGGGCCGATATTTAGTTTTTTTAGTTTTAGCTGCGGCATTTTATGGGTTACTTGCAAACAACCTTGCAGTTAATAGTTTTGTTTTGGCTGGTATTCTAAAGTACTGATATCTCTATCGTATGAATTAAGTACTATGACTGTGATAGGTTGGTTCGATTAGTTAGGTAATGAAAATTAAGAACCTGTGAGGGTTTCTTTTTTGTTCTCAACTATCCCGCAACATAACTTAGTCTGCGACTCATGATGGCTTAACTACATCCTAACTATAGAAGGATGTGTTTGAAGCTCTCGGAGGCATTCAGTTGATAACCATAGTCATAGTTCTCCTTCATTGATGCAGTCCATCTTTTTGAACCTGCCGCTTCCCTTTGAACCTCCCGCCCCAGTCCGCCATAATCCGCTCCTTCCGAATCGAATAACGAGTGCTGTATGACCGACACCTCTGTCTATGAGGCCACAGAGCGCCTGCCGTTAAAGGAGTACACCGAGAAGGCGTACTTGGATTACTCCATGTATGTGATCCTGGATCGCGCCCTGCCGAATATTGGTGACGGCCTGAAGCCTGTACAGCGGCGTATTGTCTACGCCATGAGCGAGCTGGGCCTGAAGAATACCGCCAAGTATAAGAAGTCCGCGCGCACGGTCGGCGATGTAATCGGTAAGTACCATCCCCACGGCGATAGCGCCGTGTATGAGGCGATGGTATTGATGGCACAGCCGTTCAGCTACCGTTACCCGCTGATTGATGGCCAGGGCAACTGGGGCTCGCCGGATGATCCCAAGTCTTTCGCGGCTATGCGTTACACCGAGTCGCGCATGGGTAAATATTCGGAAGTGCTGCTGTCGGAACTGGGCCAGGGCACGGTGGATTGGCAGCCGAATTTCGATGGCACCATGGATGAGCCCTGTGTGTTGCCGGCGCGGGTGCCGAATATCCTGTTAAACGGTACCACTGGTATTGCCGTGGGTATGGCCACCGATATTCCGCCGCACAATTTGCGCGAAGTGGTCAATGCGACGGTGGCACTGCTGGAAAACCCCAAGGCCACGGTGGAAGAGCTGTGCGAGCATATTCTCGGTCCGGATATGCCCACCGAGGCGGAGATTATTACCCCGCGCGAAGATATTCGTAAGATTTACACCAGCGGTCGCGGCTCTATCAAGATGCGCGCCCTGTGGAGTAAGGAAGACGGCGATATTGTGATTACCGCGCTGCCCCACCAGGTGAGTGGTGCCAAGGTGCTGGAGCAGATCGCGCAGCAGATGCAGGCGAAGAAGCTGCCGATGGTGAGCGACCTGCGCGATGAGTCGGATCACGAAAATCCCACCCGCCTCGTAATTGTGCCCAAGTCCAACCGGGTGGAGATGGAATCGGTGATGAATCACCTGTTCGCTACCACCGATTTGGAGCGCAACTACCGCGTCAATATGAATATGATTGGTATCGATGGCCGCCCGCAGGTGAAGTCCCTCGATAAGATCCTGCGTGAGTGGTTAACCTTCCGTGCCACTACCACGCGCCGCCGCTTGCAGTTCCGCCTTGATAAAGTAGAGAAGCGCCTGCACTTGCTTGCCGGGCAGTTGATAGCCTTCCTTAATCTCGATGAAGTGATCGAGATTATCCGTACCAGCGACGAGCCCAAGCAGGAGCTGATGGATCGCTTCGAGCTGACGGATATCCAGGCGGATTACATCCTCGATACCAAGCTGCGTCAGTTGGCGCGATTGGAAGAAATGAAAATCCGCGGCGAGCAGGCGGAGCTGGAGAAAGAGCGCGATACCCTGACCAAGACCCTGGATAGTGAACGCCGCCTCAAGACCCTGATCAAGAAAGAATTGCTGGCTGCGGCCAAGGAGTTCGGCGACGAGCGCCGTTCCCCCATTGTGGCCCGCGAAGAAGCCAGGGCGTTTAGCGAATCTGAGCTGCTGTCTTCCGACCCCATCACCGTGGTGGTTTCCGAGAAAGGCTGGATTCGTGCGGCCAAGGGCCATGAGATTGATGCGGCGGCGCTGAGCTATAAGGCTGGAGACAACCTTGGCTTTGCCGCACGGGGCAAGAGTAACCAACCCGCGCTGTTGCTCGATAGCACCGGGCGCAGTTATTCCATCGCCTCCCATACCCTGCCATCGGCGCGGGGCCAGGGTGAGCCACTGAGTGGCCGCATCAACCCCCCTTCTGGAGCGACTTTTAAGGGGCTGTTGATGGGGTCCGACGACCAGCGGGTTTTGTTAGCCTCCGATGCGGGTTATGGCTTTATCGCCAGGCTCGCCGATCTGCAGTCGCGCAACAAGTCGGGTAAGGCCATGTTGACCCTGCCCAAGGGCGCGCAGGTACTGCCGCCACAGTTGCTAGACAGTCCAGAAGAAGCGCTGCTGGCAGCAGTGACCTCAGAGGGGCGCATGCTGGTATTCCCTGTCACAGAGTTGCCGGAATTGTCGAAAGGCAAGGGCAATAAGATTATCAATATCACTGCCGCGCGGGCTGCCAGCCGCGAGGAAGTGGTGGTGGGAATCGCCGTGTTAGAGGGTAAAAACCAGTTGGTCGTGCACGCCGGCAAGCGCCATACCAAGATCAAGATCTCGGAGATGGAGCACTACCGAGGTGAGCGCGGCCGACGGGGCAACAAGCTGCCGCGGGGCTTCCAGAAGGTCGATAGCATCGAGGTGCTGGAAAAATAAGCCCATCAGTGATGCGGTAGAGCCAAAGCGGTCATTGCGACCGCTTTTTTATTGCCAGCTTTTTATTGATAAGCCGCGCATTGATGAAATAATAAGCAGGCTTATAATGAGCGCCCTCAAAAAAGGGAGAGACTATGTCAGGGATGGGCGAGTCAGGAAAAGACAGCGCAACCGAGATGAGCTTTGCGCTGCACAGTGCGGCACGCCTGCTGCGGCGTAACTTTGACCGCCGCGCACGGGATCACGGCCTCAGCGATGCCCGCTGGCAGGTGCTCTGGCATCTGACGCGAGAGCAGGGGCTGAAGCAAACTGCACTGGCGGGGCGCCTGGAGATGGCGCCGATCAGTCTGGCGCGCCTGCTCGATAAGCTGCAGGGCGAAGGGCTGGTGGAGCGGCGGCCCGATCCGCAGGATCGGCGCTGTTTCAGGATTTATCCGACCGATTTGGCCCAGCCGGCGATGGCGCTACTGGGGGATCTGGCAGAGGAGACCCGCAATCACGCCCTGGATGGCTTTACTGCGGCGGAAATAGGACAACTGCAGGCGCTGCTCGGGCGGCTGCGCAAGAATTTGATAGACGAAGAGATTGAATGTGACTGAAAAGCTGCACCTAAAGCTAAAGCCGAGCGCGATGCGCAAGCTGGGGGGCGCCCTGGGGTTGGCGCTTGTCGCCCTGGCGGCCGGCTGGAGCCTGTATGGCGGCGGCGATATCGTCGAGACGCAAAACGCCTATGTAAAGGCGGATAAGGTATCCCTGGCGCCGGAAGTCCATGGTGTGGTGACCAAGGTGCTGGTGAGTGCCAATGAGCCGGTTTTCAAAGGCCAACTACTGATTCAAATTGATCGCACTGCCTATGAACTGGCGGTGACCGAGGCCGAGGCGCGCTTGGCCCAGGTGCGCAATGACCTACTGGCGCGTCGCGCCGAATATGCTGAGGCGGATGCCGCCCTGCAGCAGGCGCGCAAAGATGCAGATTTCTACCGGCGCCAGCTGGAGCGCAATGAAAAGCTGGGCAAGGTGGCTTTCTCTGAGGCGGAACTGGATAGTGCCCGCCAGCAGCTGGAGCGGGCCCGCGCGCAAATTACCATCAATGCGGAGAAACTCTCCAGTCTGCGTGCCGAGCTGGGAGGCGACCCCAGTGTGGCCCTGGAAGAGCAGGCCGATCTCAAGGTGGCTCAGGCGCAATTGGACAAAGCCAATTATCAGCTGTCGCGCACCCGTATTATTGCACCTATGGATGGTGTGATCGCCAATACCCTGCCACAGGTCGGAGAGATGGCGACTGTTGGTGAGAGCCTCCTGTATATGGTGGGCACCAGCGGCCTATGGGTGGAAGCCAACCTTAAGGAGACCGAACTGGCCAGGGTGCGCACAGGCCAGCAGGCGGAGGTGACCCTCGATGCTTACCCGGACTTTGAGTGGCAGGCCCAGGTGGACAGCATGAGCCCGGCTAGCGGCAGTGAGTTCTCGCCAACCCCGCCGCAGAATGCTAGTGGCGAATGGCAAAAGGTAGTGCAGCGGGTGCCGGTGCGGTTGCGCCTTTATCCCCTCAAGGATGCGCCGCCGCTACGCGCAGGGATGAGTGCCAAGGTGCGTATCGATACCAGTGAGGATGCCAAAGTGGTATCCGCACGCGCCTCTACCGGTGAGAGTGGCAGAGTGGTTCTGTAGAAAAAGAGAAAAATGGAAGAGTTGGGGCTTGCGCAGAGCGCGGAACTAGCGGAACTAAGAGGGACTAGTTATTTAAAGCGGACTAGCCAGCGACTACTTGCTAGAAAAAAGCTAGAAAAAAGAAGGGCCCGCACTGCGGGCCCTGTAGTTTATTCTTCGACTCTGTACCAGGTCTGGGTACGGTAGAGAAAACCGAGGTAACCGCGCACTTTCAGGGTGTTGTCGTTTTCCAGCCAGAACTTGCAGTCGTACACCTTGCCTTTCACCGGGTCCATAATTTCCCCGCCTTCGTATTTTTTGCCTTTCTTCACCATATTGGTGATCACGTCCATTCCTACGATAGGCTTGCCCTTCAGGTCACCAGGACAGTTCTCGCAAATGGTGTCATTGGGTTTCAGCAACAGTTGGACGATCTTGCCGAAGTACTTGCCGTCCTTTTCATAAATTTCCACGATGGATCTGGGCTTGCCGGATTCGTCATCGATAGTGCGCCACTTGCCTACAACATCTGCGGCATTGGCCTGCAGGGCGAACAACAGGCCAAATGTGGCCAGAAGCAGGTTTCTTATCATTTGTAGGTTTTCCTCTATTCAGTGGGTGACCCAGATCTTACAGGAAGTCACTTGCAGCGACACCGCATAAGTCACCATCGGGTAAAAAATAACCGCATACAGACGACATTTGACCGCAAATCCCGGCAATTTGTTCGCAAGTTGTACCAATTTGGCTATGGAGGTTAAAACCAGGGGTGGTAGGACAGCGCAAGAGAAAAGCGGCAAAGGGAGGGGCTACGTTTGATCCTATTGAGGGTGGTGTGGCTAATACTACTCCTACAGCTGGTTTTAGTGGGCGCACTGCTATGGCACCGCTTCGGCACCAAGTTGCTGCTGGTCAATTACTCGATGAGCGGCGGCGAAGGTGAGGGCGCCTGGGTTGTAAGTTGCAGTAGCTTCGGGTGAGTGCGGGGCCCTTTAACGGATGCAAAGCTAGATTTCCTTCTGGATACGTTTATCTCTGCAAAACGCCGGGATTTCCCGGACCTAATGGGCTGGAGTTTAAACGGTGTGACGGTTTTAGATGCGGCGGCGCCATTGCCAAAGGAGGAGTAGGAAATTCTATTGCCAGAGGCGAAACCCCTGTGGGTGCCTCCCCTATCTGAGAACTTAACGAACCAGACCGCAGTTGCTTATCTGTGGCCTAGGACCAAAGCCCTTCAGTGATTGAACGGGCTTCACCCGAAAGCTCTCGGATACGCTGGCGCCCCTAGGGGCTCAGTCCTGAATCGGAGCTGTATGCCAGGTTATCGAGAGGCTCAAAAGCACCCAAGTAGGAGCCAATAAAACAGCGTCGCGCTCGCGCTTCCTCAATGGGAACCTTGTGGTGTTCAGCGTATCTTTCTGCAAGATGGTCGATTTCGCCGGCAAGCGCTCTTTGTATATTGCCGAGCCAAAGCCTGGCCTCGGCAATCAAGCTCTTTTCCAGAGCTGAGGCGGATGATTCTGGCATTACGACTCTCCCAGCCGCTTGGGGGGGGTGTCTAAGAACATTAGATCGATAAGCTCGTTATCAACCATTCCAATATCATCCCCTTTAATCTCGCGTACATACGCCTGTATAGATTCTTGCGCTATCCGCAAATTCTCTTCACTGGGCTGGCCTATCGCTTCGTATCGCTTTCTTATTCTTTCGATATTCTCTTCAAAGCTGATTTCATCACGCACCGCATAGGTGCCTAATATCGCATGTAATAAGGCGTTCACTTCTTCAGCGGTAAATTCTGGTTTATCTTCCTCACCGCATGAGGGATCAGCGAGAATAAGCGCGGCCAAGTCCTCTGGGAACTCCTTCAGTTCGCCTGTCTCAATTCTGATCAGCATGGTAATACCCTTAATTCCTTGGCTAGTTCTCTCTCGAAAATCTCAAACTGGGAATAGCTGTTAAAGTCTTTAGTGCTCATTGCCCAGCCAAGGCCGCCATCGACTTCTACTTCGGTTAAATACTTCAGGTGGTGGCTGACAGCTTCGTGTATTTCTACGGCTTTGGCGTGGTAACGCCGTCTTTTAAACTGAACGGCACCCTTGCGCCTATTGGCTAGATCATCGGTGAGCAAGTAGAAGCCCAGGATGGACACCTTGTGGAGATCGGGCGTGATCATCTTGATTGCCGCTTGTGCGACAGCTTTTCCGAGGGCGTAGGGGTTTGAGCGGCCAGGCTTTGCAGAATCCATGCTTCCGTGCTGGTCGGAAAACTTTAAGCCAACCACATAGCCATCCACACCGAATACAACGTGGTAAGAGAGCTGCACATTGTAGGCTCTACCATTTACAGATATCAGCTCAGTCCTTGACTTTACCTGGTTAAGTTGAGGGTGTCCCGACATAACTTTCTTCCTTGAAGTGCAATCGAAAATCCTTATCGACTGAGACAGAGAATATATTGGGTGTCATAGTTTTGGCAATTCCAGCGGTTCACCAGCAGCCGCCCTTTATCCACAGAAGTTGGGGACAAAACTGTGGGCGATTTTGCCCGGCCTCCTTTTCATGCGTCTTTCCCTGGACTGGCGGATTTATGCTCAGAGTGGGGGTGGGTCGGACGGATAGCACCGACCCGGGGCGAGCAAGTGCTTGGCCGTTGTATTTTTCTTTAGCTTCTCCTTGATACTCGCCGACACAAACCCGGCTGTTGCATATTGACCACAAAAGTTGCTTTTAGGCATAGCCATAAGGACTCACAACCGGATACAATTTTATGCGCCCAGGCGAACACACCTGAAAGCCGCTGATGCTGATTAAGAGACTGTTGATAAGGGACTAACATGGAATTTAAATTGCCCGGAGAAAATCTGCTTTTAAAGTTGTATGAGAGCCTTGCCGACAATGGAGTTCCTGCTCTTCTGGGTCCCTGGCAGAAAAGGCGTATGGCTAGAGCAGACGCTGATGCAAAGGTGATTCTTGCCCTAGCAGAAAAAGAGGCTGAAGCTATAAAAGCTGGAACTTCCCCTTACAAGTTTAAAGCTGGCGCCACCCTACTAGAGCACGCCGATGTAGAAAAAGGCCATCCAGCTCGGAAAGAGCCGACACTAAACCTCGAAGAAATGACTGCTTCTGTTGCCTCCGCTGATCTTGCCGAATCGATTCGCAGAGATGTAAATACCACTAAAGCCATCATTGTGGCTGAGAACATCCTTAGTAAAGACACCCAAGCGCCAACAAATGAAGAAATCGATGAAGATTGGTTACACAGTTGGAGGGAATATGCCGGCAAAGTTTCTGCTGAACAGCTGCAGGAGCTTTGGGGGCGCGTGCTGGCAGGGGAGGTTAAACAGCCTGGCTCATTTTCAATAAGGGCTTTAGAGTTTCTAAAGGGTTTATCCAAAAAAGAAGCGGATCTTATTGCCTGTGCTTCAAAATTTATTATCAGCGAAATAATTCATAGAGATCAAACTGACCTTTTAAATAAAGCAGGCTTAAAATTCGACCAACTACTTTATCTTCAAGAAATTGGCATTTTGGCAGGCGTCGAGTCTAGAAACCTTGGGACAAATTACCCTTCAAGACTAGCTGATTCATATGAGTCAATACTACTAGCAAAGAACAAGGCTTTAAGGATAGAACATAGCGATTCCTCCAAAAATTTGCTGGTGGAAAGTTACTCTATTACTCAGCTAGGTATTGAAATACTACGGCTCTGTGAGTTTGATATAGATGAAGAATATTTTAGAGCTGTTGCTCTGAAGGTTGCTAAGCAAGGTTACAAGGTAACTGCAGCAGATCGTGACCGAGAGGATGGGGGAAAATTTACCAACCCCCAAGAAATCAGGGTTGAAGACTACGCCCCTGTGTAAGTCGCTGAAGTAAAACTGACGCCTAGTTTTCGGCGGCTTCTTCCTTTCTATACTCGGCCTGTATGCGGCAAACTTGCGACTTGCTATAGCCGGTAGCCATGACTGTCTCGGCAAGGCTAAGCCCTTTCTCCTCTCGAAAGTAGCGCACCAGTTGGTGGCGGTCTTTATCTGCTGGTCTGCCCTGGTACTTTCCTGCCTTCTTCGCGGCTTCGATGCCCTGGCGCTGCCGGTGCTGCCGTGATTCATAATCCTTGCGCGCCATGGCGGCCATCAAATCAATCAGCATACTGTTAATTGCTTCCAGGATTGCCTCGATAACTTGGTCCCCATTGGAGACGCGCCCGCGGTCTAGCGCCAGGTAGGATGTGGGCACATCCAGACTGACTATGCGCAGCTTCTTCGCCTGTATCTGGCTTATTAATTCGCTCCAATCGTTATTGCTCAAACGGGTAAGGCGGTCGATTTGCTCCACCAGTAACACATCATTGGGCTGGCTGTCGGAAAGTAGGCGGTTTAGTTCTGGCCTCTGCAGGGTGGCGCCGCTTTGATTCTCAACATAGTAAGAGGCGATGCGCTGGCCGTAGGGTTCGACAAAGGCGTCGAGGCTGGCGCGGGCGCGGTTGGCGTTTTGTTCTTCGGTGGAGGCTCGCAGGTAGGCGCGAATAAACATATCTGTCCCTAATGGTCCCGTTTGGGTTGTCCGATTATATGCTGTCTCTTTTGGGTGGTCGCAAGCCCTTTTTGGGGTTTTGCTGTGGGTGTCTCTTTTGGGGGTGCCCTAACGAGATAGAAAAAATATTTTCTGGGTATGACTCAATGAGCTATACTTGAGGCATAATAAGAACAATAATGGATGCGCAAGGATATTCCGCGGCTATGGCACGACTTTTTATGACAATGGACTTCAGAGAGACAGCAATAGCTGAGGGCATAAGCCCAGATTCTCTCAGAAAAGCGGGCAAGCGGCTTGAGCAAGGCTCCTTCGACGCCCACATTGGGAAAAACGTATACAAGCAGAGAGTGCCGGCAAATGGCCGAGGTAAAAGGGGCGGGGCACGAACCATTGTAGCCTTTAGATCCCAGTCTGGAGATAAGGTGTTTTTCCTCTACGGTTACTCGAAAAAGAGGCAAGACAACATCGACGATGACGACGTAAAGACCTTGGAAATCTTAGCCGCACGATTACTGAATGCGTCAGACGAAGTAATAGCTGCGAGATTGAATGAAGGATATTTGGTGGAAGTTACGGTCCCTGCGGAAGCTACCGAGAAGGTTTAAGCGGGGTCTTATATAGCGACAGTGGCGTGCTGCAACGGCTCGCCGTTAGATATGCAGATTAATGTAATTAGGAGTGGCATACCGCAAAGGCGTGCCCAGAAGAAAGTGAGAAACACTATGTCCAGGTCACTAAAGGAAGTAATGCAAAATACCGCTGAGTGGATGCATGAAACCGACATGTTGGATAAGGCAGAGTATGAGGAAGTAACGAAGCTGTGTCGCCCTGATATGGACAAGCTTCCGATCCCGAAAGTAGAAAAATTTTCGGCCCAGGACGTTAAAGATATTCGTGAGCGCAACGGTGTAAGTCAGCCTGTATTCGCACAAGTATTGAATACTAGCGTTTCCTTAGTGCAGCAATGGGAACGTGGTGCTAGGACTCCGAAAGGCGCTCACGCTATGCTACTGCACCTAGTGAAACAGCGTGGTTTATCCTGTCTACTGGATAGGACTGCGTAATATGTGAGGGGGAGTGATATCCCCCCTCCTCATCCGTCGCCTACTTCAGACCCTGCGCGGTTTTCCTGATATGAGCTTTTACAACGCTGCTTTGCATGAGTAGTTTTCAAAAGCTCTTTCTCTACGCTTTTGCCCTCACTCTATCTAAGCATCTTGCTCAACTGCCACTGATATTTGAGTGAAGATTCTTATAGAAAATAAACCTTTTATGTTGCAAATAACCATAAAAAGTTTACTCTTGCTCCAATAAACAAACACAAGGGGGCATCTGGAGAATGTACGATTTCCCGGTAGTGGTAACCCAAGCCAAGAGTCATGCAGGGGTTTGGGTGGTTTGCCCGGATGTGCCGGAGCTGAACAGCTCAGGCGATACAGACGAGGAGGCTCTGGAGCAGGCGAGAGATGGATTAATTAGGTCGTTATCTCTCTATATCGACAACCGCCGACCGATCCCGGTGCCGTCAGAGCCGGAACCCGGCCAGCCCGTAATTCATTTACCGGCTTTGGTCGCTGCAAAGGTCGCCTTGTGGAATGCTATGCAAGGGCGGGGTATGCGGAAAGCGGACCTAGCCCGCTTGCTGGGATGTAGCCAGGCACAAGTGGATCGGATGCTGGACTTGACACATAGCTCAAAGTTGGAGCGCATCGAGTACGCTCTTAGGTTGTTGGGTAAGCGTTTGGGGGTGGTTGTAGCGGATAAGGAATTCAATAAAGGCTGAGAGGATCAGGATATGACCGAAGACACAAAACAAAAGAATGATGGCTGGTATGAAAAGGGAGAGACTCTAACTGATAAGTGGCTAAGGAATGGATATATACCTAACTGGTTCCGCTGGATTGAGTGGGTCACTCTTACTTGTGTATTGATTACTGCTGCCATCAAAGCAACGAATAATATAGGTCAGGTTGTCTTAGGGGCTGCAGCTGGGATATCTATTCTGTTTATATATTTTTCAGGGATGAATGGCTTTAACACATTGGTAGCAGGGCACCTAAAAAAATATAAATTAGATAATGACTTTGGGTTTTTCGTTGTAATGTTGCTAGCTTTCCTGATTCCAACGGTAATCCTTGTCGGACTTGTCACTGCGATTTTAGGCTTGGTTCCACAATAGGTGGAGGCTGTTAAGGACTTGCAAAATGGCAATACAAAAAAAAGAATTTTTCTACCACTCAAAAGACCATGGTGACGAGTGGTGGTGTTACCTAGCAAGGGACACAGAGAAGCCTTGTGAGCTATTTGTAATCGTAGAAAGATTCTATGCAGACTATAGAGCTAGTGGTGAGATTCACCGTGAGCAAATACCCCTGGCAAAGTACTTGAGCAGTGAGCAGCGCGGAAAAAGCAATTTAATAAAGCTAATCGGCGGATTAATTGGCGAATAAATCGAGGGTAAAGCATGGCTAACAACGACAAAAACCAATTAGAGCTATTTATCGCCGATATTCTCGACGTGGCGCCCAAGGGTGACATGCTGACCATGGAGCACCCTATCTTTTCCCTATCCAAACGCCGGGATACCCGAAAATGGGTTTATAAGAACGGGGAAAACTGGATCGAGGTAACGCCAAGCGCTGATGGCCGCGCAACCATGCACGGCAAAGATGTGCTGACGTATTGCACTGGTCAGGTGGTTGAAGGGATAAACCAGGGCCGCGAAGTTTTTCGCCGTATGTTAATTGCGACCCATGATTTTTTCAGGTCACTTTAGGAGCTACAGCTCAACGGGATACGCTTGCCGGATTCCGGTGGGGCGCTGGCCCAGACTTCGTGTTGAGGGTGCTCGTCAAATGGGTTCTGCAGTAGCTGGCGCAGGGTACGCAAGGGCTGGTAATCCCCACCTTCGGCAGCCTCGATAACCTTCTGCGCCAAATAGTTACGCAACAGGTATTTAGGGTTTGCCGCCAGCATGGCTCGGTTGCGGGCGCAGGAATCACTGTGCTCGCGCGCCAGGCGTCGGTCGTAGTGCTCCAGCCACTGCTCGAGAGCACTGTGCTGGGCTTCGGCGAGACATTCCTGAAGTCCTTGGGCGGGGCGCTCGCCGCGGTAGTGGGACAGGGCGCGGAAGAAGCGGGTGTAGTCCGCTTCCCCCTGTTGTAACAGCTGCAGTAGATCGGCGCACAGCGCCTGATCGCCATCCTCCTCGGTGGTAAGCCCCAACTTGGCGCGCATTCTCTCAGCATAGGCATCGGTCACCAGGGGTTGGAACTGCTCCAGGCAGTCGCGCAGCGCCTCCACGCTGACAAAGCCGGAGAGAGCATGGGCCAGGGCATTCAGGTTCCAGAGCACCACGCCGGGCTGCTGCTCGAAGGCGTAGCGACCGGTATGGTCCGAATGATTGCAGATAAAGGTGGGATCGTAGTCATCGAGAAAGGCGTAGGGGCCGTAGTCAAAGGTGTCGCCGATGATCGACATGTTGTCGGTATTCAGCACGCCGTGGGCGAAACCCACCGCCTGCCAGCCGGCCACCAGCTCGGCACTGCGTTTGGTGGTAAAGCGCAGCATGGCTTCGGCCTGCTCGCCGACATTGAGCCCTTGGGTATCGGGAACAAAACGCCGGCAAATCTCACCGATAAGCTGTTGCTGGGCCTGCAGTTGCTTGGTGTAAAACAGATATTCGAAGTGGCCGAAGCGCACATGGCTCTCGGCCACGCGGATCAGCATGGCGCCTCTTTCAATTTGCTCGCGGGTCACTGATTCGTCGCTGCCGACGATACTCAACGCGCGGGTAGAGCGAATGCCCAGGCCACTCAAGGCCTCGCCGGCGAGATATTCCCGAATGGTGGAGCGCAACACCGCGCGGCCGTCGCCAAAGCGGGAGTAGGGGGTTTGGCCGGCGCCTTTCAGGTGCAATTCCCATTCTTTGCCCTGGTGCTCTATCTCCCCCAGCAGCAGCGCGCGACCGTCACCCAGATCCGGGTTGTAGACGCCAAACTGATGGCCTGTGTACTTCATGGCGAAGGGGCGGCTGCCTTGAAACAGCTTGGCACCACAGCCCAGTTGGGCCCAGTCGGGATTGGTCGCCTCTGAAGCATCGATTCCGAGCAGCTGAAGCACCGCAGGGTTGATATCGATTAGCTGTGGGTGCTTGAAAGGCGTGGGGGCGATACGGCGGCCAAAAACATCGCCCATATCGGCGTAGTGGTGGCTGAGGGTAACTTCGCTGAGCTTCATAGGTACTGATTGTAGGTTGCAAATGGCTGCGGGCCCGCTCTAAATCGGGTCCTTGAATTGGCTGAAGAGATTAAACTGCCAGCAGGCGCAGCGGACGATTCTGCGATTGCCAGTGCTGCTCCTCCTGGTAGAGCAGCTCTTCAATGGCGGGGCTCTTGTCGAGCCAGTCCCGCGCTATCTGCAGGCGGAAGGCGTCTCCCTGGTCTGCCAGGTTAACACCCTGCAGAGTGCGTTCCGTGCGGTCGCGGTGAATAATGCAGGCCAGGCGCAGGCACAGCAGTAAATCCGGACTCGGGTGGAAACCATAGTGCTCTTTAGGAGGCTTGATGGTGCCGCGCTGGTTGCGCACCAGATAGGCCAGGTGTTCCTGCTCACCATTGGAAAATCCGGCCATATCCGCGTGCTTGATCATATAGGCACCGAGTTTTCGGAAGCTGCTGTGGGTCAGCGCCAGTCCCACTTCGTGTAACTGGATGGCCCAGCGCAGCTGCTGCCTGCCCTCGAGTGGAAATTCGGGGCGGAGTTGCTGGAGCAGTTTAAGTGCGGTGTCGTTGACGCGGCGCACCTGGTTTTGATCGATCTGCCAGCGCTGTACCACGGCGTCCACTGTGCTGGCGCGGCGATCGCCACCGTGCAGCCGCCCCGCCAGGTCGTGCACTATGCCCTCGCGGATGGCATAAGGGGAAACTTCCATACGTTGGATATCCAGCTCACAGAAGATGGCATGCAGGATTGCTAGGCCAGCGGCGAATACAGGGCGTCGCTCCTCATCGAGATTGGGCAGGTCCAGTTCGGCGATATGCTCCACCTGGGAGACTTCTTCCGCGAGCCGGTTGATATCCTCTCGCAGGATATCCGCTACTTCCCCTCCATTGAGCACTCGGGAAACCGCTTTCACACTGCCCGAGCAACCGATTACTTCCGCTTCGGCTGCGATGTGCTGCAGTTCCTGCAGCTCGGCACGGGCGGCGCGCTGTGCGCGCTTAAAATGGTTGACGGTGTTTTCGCTGATTAAGCCATCGGCAAAAAAACGTCGGCTGTAGGAAACACAGCCCATGTCCAGGCTTTGCAATTGTTGAGGGGCTTCGCTGCCGCGCACCAGTTCGGTGGAGCCTCCGCCGATATCGATGATGCAGCGAAGCCGCGGTGGACCGTCGGCAGCGGCCATTACTCCACTGTAAATTAGTCGCGCCTCCTCAATGCCGCTAATAATTTCCACGGGCACGCCGAGAATTGACTCGGCCTCTTCGAGAAAGCCATCGGCATTGGCCGCGGCGGCACGGAGGGTATTGGTGCCGACGACGCGAATATGATCGGCCGGCAGTTTTTGTAGTACCGGCTGGAAGCGGGTAAGGGCGGCCAGGGCGCGCTCAGACACTGCCGGGTCCAGGTGGTGATGGGCGTTCAACCCCTCCGCCAGGCGCACCATCGCGCGGTCTGTATGCAGGCGCACCATTCGCTGCCCACGGAATTCTGCCAGTAACAGGTGGAAGCTGTTGGAGCCGAGGTCGAGCGCGGCATAGCGTTCAATCGGTGTTTGTGTTGGCATCCTGGCACCTGCTTAAATTTAAAGAGCAAACCGCTCCTGCACTTGCAAAATCACCAAATAATTTTGGTTAGTGCGAAGTACCCTGTGGGTAAGGAGAGCTGCACGAGTTTGTTTTGAGAGAGCTCGGCTTGCGCTAAGTATACCCCTGTCATAGAGATTTCGTCTTTTTGTGGGATTTTATCCCGGTCGATCTTGTTATGATGTTTGAACTGGTAATTATGTGAAATGGTTTTCCGATGCCGAGTGATATCCCCCTCTTCCCCAAAGAACTGAGCTGGTTGTCTTTTAACGAACGGGTCTTGCAGGAGGTGGAAGATGAGAGTGTACCCATTATCGAACGGGTACACTTTCTGGGTATTTTCTCCAATAACCTGGATGAATTTTTTCGGGTGCGAGTGGCCGATGTACGTAGACTCACGGCATTTACTATTGGTGAAGAACAGAAACAGCACTTCTCTGAACTGCTGGGTCAAATTAATAGCCGGGTATTGCAGCTGCAAAGGCGCTACTCTAAAGCCTATGCCGAAGTGCTCTCGGTCCTTGGCAAGCACAATATCCACATTGTCCGGGAAACCCACCTGAATGAGCAGCAGCGGGCTTTTGTCGAAGAGTACTTTCATCGCGAGGTGCTGCCAGAGTTGGAGCCTTTCTTTATCGATGAGCGCAATACCATGCCGTTGCTCAACGAAAAGAACATTTATTTTGCAATTACCCTTGCATTAAAAGGTAACCTGCGGCGCTATGCCGCTATGGAAATTCCAACGGATACCCTCTCGCGTTTTGTGGAAATTCCAGCGCGCAAGGGTAAGCGGGAGAAAGTTTATATTGTTCTGGATAATATCATTCGCGCTTGCCTGATGGATGTGTTTCGTCATGTGCTGCCGATTCTCTCCGCCCAGGCTTATATGTTTAAGATCAGCCGCGATGCAGAATTGGAAGTCAGTGAGGAGGTTACCCAGAATCTTGTTGACCGCGTTGAGCGATCATTAAAACAAAGAAAATATGCAGACCCGGTGCGCCTGGCCTATGATGCCGAAATGCCCAAAGCACTGTTGGGGCTGGTGAAGAAAAAGTTAAAAATGGGCCGCTATGACAGCTACACCCCAGGTGGGCGGTATCACAATTCCAAAGACCTGATGGGCTTTGCCAGTGACTCGCGTAGTCATCGCTACAAGCGCATGGCACCATTGCCTACCCTACCGGTCAACGAGAGTATTTTTGCACAATTGAGGCTAGGTGATCAGCTTTTCTATTACCCCTACCACGACTTTCGTGCGATCACCAATTTCCTCGCGTCGGCAGCCATAGACCCCAAGGTCAGGGAAATTCGAATCAGCCTCTACCGGGTGGCAAAAAATTCACGGGTGGTGGCCGCACTAATCAATGCGGTGAGAAACAATAAAAAAGTGATTGCCGTAGTGGAGCTGAGGGCGAGCTTCGATGAAATGGCCAATATCCACTGGTCTCATGAATTGAGAGAAGCCGGTGTTCAGGTGGTCTACGGAATACCAGGGCTGAAAGTACATGCCAAATTAATTTCTGTGGTGCGTCGGGAGGAAGGCAAAAACCGTTTTTATACTCATTTGGGCACTGGTAATTTCAATGAAAACACCGCACGTATTTATTGTGATTTTAGCTTGCTGACCAATAACCAGTCGGTTGGCCGTGAAATATACAATGTATTTGAATTTATGCGCTCCCCGGATAAGCGGCCTGTTTATAGAAATATCATTGTTTCACCATTTAATCTGCGCAATTCCTTAGAAGAAGCCATCGAGCGGGAGATAGAAGCGGCCAAGGAAGGGCGTGAGGCTGGGCTGTTTTTTAAATGCAATAACCTGGTCGACAGCCAGGTGATTGAGCAACTCTATAGGGCCAGTGCAGCTGGGGTAAAAATAAAATTGCTGATTCGCGGTATGTGTTCGCTAATCTGTGAAACTCCCGGATTGTCTGACAATATCCAAGCCATCAGCCTGGTCGATAAATACCTGGAACACGCGCGCGTGTACATTTTCCATAATGGTGGCGAGGAGATTATGTGGATGTCCTCTGCTGATCTGATGAAGCGCAATTTGGACCAGCGGGTGGAGGTCACTTTTCCGGTATCCAACCCGGAGCATCGCAAGACCATCAGGCATATTTTGGATTTGCAGTGGAGCGATAATCAGAAAGCGAGAATTTTGGATGCCACGCAGAGTAATACACGCCTGGCCAATCGAGAGGGAAAAAGTTGTCGCGCCCAGGATGCTATTTACGGTTACCTGAAACGCCTCGGTCAGGAAGATTAATCCAGTATGGAGACTAATAAATTAGAACGCTAAGGCAAGGTATTCCTGATTGGTATCTCACGATGGCTCATTTGCGGCTGGCCGAGTCGCTATCTCACTGGGCTGAAGCCCACCAATTTGCCGCGGCTGAATGAGAAGCGGTAGCGCTGCCCTATGCGCAATTGCTCGGCGCAGGGAGATTGAATAATCATACGCGGATACTGCGGGGTAACGACCCAGGTTTGGAAGTCATTACCGGGTCCGCGTCCGATTAAGTAGTAGTAATTCCCTCTTCTGCAAAAGGCGCTCGGCGCACAACGTTCGCTGCCCCACACATAAGCCAGTACATCGTATTGCATTGGCACGCTGGTTTTTTCTTGAAATGGCTGACGCTCACTGCCGGTAAAGGTATACAGGCTGTCGAAAGGAATCTGGCGAAATCCTTGCGCAGGGGTTGCACAGCTAACGACTTGAGGCTTTCCGGTGATACGGGCGTGAGGAGGCGGTGCCTTTTCCTTGCCGGGGATGGTCATTTCGCTGGGCAGATAACCGCAGCCGCTGGCCGTTAATAGAGCCAGGGCCGCGAGGGTTGCGGCCCATGCAAATATGCGCACTGTTCACCTGTTCGAATTGTGGGGGCCTCCTACCAATATAGCCATAGTTTGCGCGCTTATTTGTTCCGTGCGATGGCCGGGGCGCGGCGGTGAAAGCGCCATTTGCGCCGGTAGGGGAAGGCACTTTCCACGTGTCCGGCGCAGATTCGATCTTGCAGACGTCTCCAATAACGATAGTCGTAGAGATCGCTGTGTAGCCTCTCAAAAGCGGCACGCGCGATGGGGTTGCCAGAGAAGAACAGGCGAAATTCTTCTGGGAAAACATCCGCCTCATCCACGGTGTACCAGGGTTTATCCGCCAGCTCCTGCTCGGGGGTTTGCGCCTCGGGAATCTTGCGGAAGTTGCATTCGGTCAGGGGGCAAAGTTCGTCGTAATCGTAGAAAACCACACGGCCGTGACGGGTCACACCAAAATTCTTGAGGAGCATATCGCCGGGGAAGATATTGGCTGCCGCCAATTGTTTGATGGCGTTGCCATACTCCTCCATGGCCTCGCGGGTTTCCTCCTCGCTGGCGCTTTGCAGATAGAGGTTAAGGGGTTCCATACGCCGCTCAACATAGAGGTGCTTGATGATCACCCATTTTTCATTAATAACCAGTTTGGAGGGCGCGACTTCCTGCAGTTCACGCAGCAACTCCTCGCTAAAGCGATTGCGATAGAAGATGAAGTTGGTGTACTCCTGGGTATCGGCCATGCGCCCAACCCGGTCGGAGCGGGATACAAATTTGTATTTATCCCGCACAATTTCTTCCGTGACGGTTTTGGGGCGGTCGAAGCGGTCCTTGATGACTTTGAAAACAACCGGGTAGGAGGGCAGGGTAAATACACTCATCACCATGCCTTTGATACCGGGGGCGATCACAAATTGGTCGCTGCTTACCTTCATATGCGCCAGGACATGGCGATAGAATTCCGTCTTGCCATGCTTGTGGAAGCCGATGGAATTGTACAGTTCTGACTTTTCCTTAAGCGGCATAATAGTGGAGAGGAAGCGCACAAAGCGCGAGGGGATAGGCGCATCCACCATAAAATAGGAGCGGGTGAAACTGAAGATGATACTGGCGGAGTCGTTGCTGTGCAGCAAGGTATCTACAAAAATGCCGCCGCGACCGTTATTCAAGCAGGGCAGAATAATCGGCACCACTTCGCCATTGAAAATCATACGCCCAACCAGATAGGCGGCCTTATTGCGGTAGAAAACTGACTCCAGCATATCCACACGCAGTTGTTTCTCATTCTCCAGGTTGGCCAGCGGTGCCTCGCGCAGGGCCGCGCAAATATTTTCTATATCCCGCTGCATGTTTTCCCAGGGTGCGGAAAAACTGAAGTCTTTAAGGATGTCCTCGATCATGTATTCGAGTCCATCACGCCCGCTGTAGCTGATATAAATGCTGTAATCTCGCAGCGGTTTGTCGTCTGGAGCGCGTGAGGGCTTGACGAAAATATTTCTGTCGTGAATATCCGCGTGATGGAACTGGCTGCAGAACACAGAGTTAAAGAAGGTTTCTGCGATCTCGTAATTACTGTGATTGGCGATCAACTGCGCGTAGGTGGCGCGGGCATCTCTCCAAAGTTCCAGCTGGCTGGTGTCTTTACTGGTCACCGAATGCACCAGTTTGAGCACCTGGTTGACCTTGGTCTTGTATAGGTCAATACGCTCCTTGTTGGCATCATGAACGGCCTGCCAGGAGGCGGTCTCAAAGCGTGCCTTGGCGCCTAGAGTGATGTTCTGGTAGTCTGCGAAATACGCATCAAAACCATTCAGGATGGTCTTAGCGATGCGGCGGGCGGTCGGTGAGTGATTTGTCATGCACTAGACTTGGTTTCTGGGTTACAGGTTAAGCATTTGTCCGGGGGAGCTGTTTTGGGCGGCTGACGGGAGTATCAGTATCCCGTGCCTTTCCAGATTCTACCGCCACGGCGCTTGCCGATCTCCCCGCGGCAGGGAATAAGCGGATAGTAGCACGGCACGCCGGAGTACCGATTGAACGATTGGATCAGTAGTTTTGTCTTTTTCTTTGCGGTGATCGACCCGGTGGGCACCCTGCCGGTATTTATTGCGGTCACTTCCCGTCACGCCGAATGGCAAAAACGCAAAATCGCCTGGTTGGCGGTATTGGTGGCCGCCGGCATCTTGTTGTTCTTTTTGTTGGCTGGCCAGTTCCTGCTGGAAGCTATCGGTGTACCGCTTTCCGCCTTCCAGGTAGCCGGTGGGGTGGTGCTGTTCCTGTTCGCCCTCACCATGATCTTTGGCGACAGTAAGCCCGAGCAGGAGATGGAGATCGTTCGCGAGGGTCATGAGACTGCCATATTTCCACTGGCGGTGCCCTCCATTGCCTCGCCGGGCGCCATGTTGGCGGCCGTGGTGCTGACTGATAACCATCGTTTCGACATGATGCACCAATTCAATACCGCCACGGCCATGTTTGCGGTGTTGGGCATTGTGCTGGCGTTGCTGCTCACTGCGAACTGGATATACCGCTTTATAGGTGATGCCGGCGCCAGTATTGTCAGCCGGGTGATGGGGCTCATCCTCGCCTCAGTAGCCACCACCAATGTATTGCTGGGGATTCAGCAGTTCTTTTCCATCTAAGCCCTCTAGGCTTGGAACAATAAACACCCCGAAAGCCTGTCGGGGTGTTTGCCTGGGGGTCAATTATCGATCCGATTTGAACATTATCTAGGGCTACTTTTCGCCCATTACTGAGGTCTTACTAAATAACCCCACTACTGCAAACAGTCATGTACTCAGCTTGAGTACTGTGGATCAAGGGTTTTTAGCAGTCGACCATTATGTTGGAAGTTATACGGCTTATTTCTAAAAGCATATTCACTTTTTCTTGCAGACTATCCTGAATATAAAAGCTTTATAGGATAAGTGTCCCTAAGGTACTTTTAAGACGCTAAGGTAGGGCTGCTTGGTAAAGTAGATACGGCAATCTACCTATTAAAAAGTACTTTTTACCCAGAATGTCCCAGGTTGAGTGAGAGGGTGTCATTTACTGCTTTAGGGGAAGCATTTATAACGGTTAGGTTTATTCCCGCGCGCCAGGATTATGAAAGACAGAATAATAAGACAGCGGTTACTGAATTTCTGGCATGCTGTTTTCAAATCTTGGTACTTTCGTCCCGCTTTATGTGTTTTCCTACTTCTCTTTGTCTATACGGTTTTTTTATCCAATGCGTCGGTTTGGGCACATGCGCCCCTGGATGTAACTGTTAGCGAGAAGGGCGAAAAGTCCACCGGTCTCCATGCCATCTGGCATGACGAGCGTGGTGAGAGCGATATTTATACTGCGCGACAAGCCAATGAACTTGGGGAGTTTCGCACTCTGGAGACGGCTGGCTCCACAGGCCTAAGTGCTGGTGTCTTCTGGTCTCACTTTACTCTGCGCAATCGTGACAGCCAGCCTACAACCCTCCATATCGAGTATGTTGACCACCAGCTGGTGGGTTTACAGGCTTTCAGTCGGGAGGCTGCTAGCGGTGATCTCTATCACGAGATCAGCCACCTCTCTATTTACGAACCTTTTGCCAGCCGGCAGGTGGCCCATAACCGCTTTGTTTTTCCAATTACCATTGCACCGGGGGTCACTCAGGAGTTGATGGTGAGGTTCGATGTTGGTGATTTGGGCGTGGCATTTCCCAGTCTGCGTATCTGGAGCCCTCAGGCGTTACAACAGAACAGTAAAGGCGAAACCAGCTTGATTGCCTTTCTATTTGGGGGCTACTTCCTAATGGCACTCTTCGCTTTGGTAGGAGCGATCGCGATTAAAGAGAAGATTCTCTATATCTACTCTTTTTACTGCGCCAGCAAAATTCTGGTGTGGGGCACGGTGTTGGGATATACCCATCAATACCTGATGACAGCCAGCTCCCACTGGGGGTATGCCTCACTGAGTGGGGCTGTGGCGATTATGGCCGGACTTGTTTTTGCGCGGACATTTCTCGAAACCCGCCAGTTCACTCCAAAACTGGATGTTCTTTTGCAGCTGATGATGCTCAATGCTGCTTTCCTGATCGGTTGCGTGCTATTGGAGCTAAAGGCCCTCTCCCAGATCTCAATGATCATCGCTTTGCTGTGTTACCCAATAGTGGTTCCCATTGCTATGACGCGCTGGCGCCAGGGAGAAAATGCCGCAGGGGTCTTTGCCTTGGGCTGGGCCACCCTGGTACTGGGATTACTGGTGCAGGCAATGCGCGATCTCGGCTTTGTGGTACACAACCCAGTCAACTACTACTGGCCGCCGGTGGCCTCCTTTGTGGAGATGCTGGCGATTATGGGCGCGATTGGTTTAATGGTGCAGCGCTTGCGCTTGCAGAAGGATAGAGCGGAAAAAAAATATCTGCAGCAGCTGGAAATTTCCAAGTCCGATCTGGAAGAACTGGTGCAGTCACGTACCAGAGAATTGGAAGCAGCCAAGACCAGGGCGGAACTGGAAGCGCGCACAGATCCCCTTACCGGTATTCATAACCGACGCAGCTTCTTTGAAGAATCTAATCGGCTGCTCAAGCTAGCTCAGCGCAAGGGGATTTCCCTTGGCATTTTGATGCTGGATATCGATCGTTTTAAATCCATTAATGATCGCCACGGCCATCTGATTGGCGATCAGGCCCTCTGTGCCACCGCAAGGGTAATTTCTCAGCATGTACGCGAAGTAGATGTGTTTGGTCGCATAGGCGGTGAAGAATTTGCATTGCTGGTTAGTGCTGATGGCCCGGGCACATTGGTGATCGCCGAGCGAATCCACAGGGATATCGCCAAAATTATGATTAAGTCCGCACAGGGGCCGGTGCAATTTACCGCTAGTATCGGAGTGGCCCAGTTGCGAGGGCAGGGCGATGTATTGGAGTTATTACAGCATGCCGACAACGCCCTCTACCGAGCCAAAAGGAGCGGACGCAACCGCGTGTTGGAGTATGAAACAGTGGAATCCTGAACTACTGCACGTAGGTCACGGCGTTCAGCACTCTGAGGCGAACATTTTCCGGCAAGGGCACTAAACCAATATTACCGGCTTCCGCCTGGGAATTTTGATTCAACATAAATACCAGCATTTGTCGCAGGGCCTGAGCGATATTGTCTTCCTGGTTGGCGTAGAGCAGTAGCCAGGAAAAACTGGTAATCGGGTAGGCATCCTTGCCCTTGGGGTCCCAAACCCAGGCGATCAGGTTGGGTGCACCGCTCACCGGTAGCTTGCTATCGGGGAATTCCACTTCTTCCAAAGCCGCTGCTCCACTCTTCGCGTTGGCCTCTATAAACCTGCCCGCACGATTCTCCAGGATTGCTACCGGTAAATTAACTATGTTGGCGAAGCCGTGCTCTACATAGCCAATAGCGCCTGGAATTTCTCTTACCTTGGCCGCCACGCCCTGGTTGCCGGGTGCCCGTTTGAAGGTTGATAACCTGGGCCAGTCGGGGGTACGGTCGAGCCCAATATTTTGGCGAAATTCTTCACTGACAGTGCTGAGGTGGCCGGAAAAAATATAGGATGTGCCAGAGCTCTCGGAGCGGGTGACCACGGAAATTTCTGTGCGCGGCAATTTAATGTCGGGATTACTGGCGGCGATAATTGGGTCGTCCCAGTGGCGGACCTTACCCATAAAAATGCCCACATAGGCTTTCCGCGATAACTTTAATGTGTCGATACCCGGCAAGTTAAACACCAATACCACCTGCCCAGCGGTGACGGGCAATACAACACCGCCCTCTTTGACCTTTTTTAGCTCATCGATCTCTATAGCCGCGTCGGAGGCGGCAAAATTTACGGTGTGGCCGAGAAAATCCCGGATACCGTCGCCGCTGCTACTCATTTCGTAAAAAATAAAAATATTGTTTTCACGGTGGGTGAACTGACGAAACCACTCTACATAAATCGGGTAAGGGAAACTGGCGCCACTGCCCCGTAAGTTAACGGGGTTCTCGGGTACCTGGGCTTGAAGTTGCAGGCCAGAAAGTGGGATGCCAGTGGCCACCACCAGGATGACCGCAAGGCGGCGTAGCACAGCGGCGCACCTCGATAACATGGGGTACCTCAACTTAATGGCCGCCGGCCTCTTATTGGAAACCGGCGGCGAGCCGCAAAAAAGGGCTTCAATAGAAAAATTCTAGCAGGGCTGGCGACGCCGAGTGAAAATGCGCCGTCCCGCTGATACTAGCTACCCACTTCGCCGCCGTCGTCCCGGTAGATGGCCAATACCGAGGGGCGCGGTGGTAGCTCTGGGTTGTTATCCGGCCAGCGGTGCAGGGGTTGGTCGTAGGTAGAATTGAGGGCATCGGCGGGGTGTTGCACCGAGACAAACAGGGTTTTGCCATCGGGGGTAAACTCTGGACCGCATACTTCGGCGCCCCGGGGGCAACCAAAGAAATGCTTGGGCGCGGCGCGCAGTGGGCCCTCGGTGGCCATAGCCCAGAGTCCATCGTGAAAGCCGAAGCTCTCACAGCCGTCTGTGGCGACCCACATATTGCCCTGGGGGTCGAAGGCGACATTATCCGGATTGGCAAACCAGCCGTGACTGGAAATGTTGTAGCTGGATTGCTGGCCGTAGGCGCCGCGCTCCAAGGGATTTTCGGCATTGGGGTTACCACCCAGAAGAAACTGCCGCCAGCGAAACTTGTCGCTAGCGTGGTCTCTTACGCCACTTTTTCCAGGGGGAACAACTTCCAAAATATGCCCGGCAGCGTTGCGTGCGCGGGGATTGGCAGCATCCACTCTATCCTCGGCGCGGCTTTTATTCTTGGTTAGCATTACATAGGTGCAGTCGTTGTGGGGATTGGTCTCCACATCCTCCGGGCGATCCATGGGGGTAGCGCCCAGCAGTGCGGCGGCTCGGCGAACATCAATCAAGACATCTGCCTGGTTGTGAAAACCATTTTTACTGCTTAGAGGCCCCTGCCCGAATACCAGTGGCAGCCACTGTCCGCTGCCGTCCTGATCAAAACGTGCGGTATAGAGTGTGCCCTCGGTCAGTAACTTGCGATTGTGGACCGGATCTTGTGGAAGGTAAGCCTCTTTCGAGACATAGCGGTAGACAAACTGGCCCTCGTCGTCATCGCCGCCATAGGCCACTACAGGTTGGTTTGGCTTGCATACCAGGGTAAAGCCCTCGTGTTCAAACCGGCCCAGGTTGGTCAGTTTGCGCGGAGTGGACTGGGGATCGTAGGGATCGTACTCCACCATCCAGCCAAAGCGGTTGGGCTCGTTGGGTTCGTGCTGGATATCAAAACGCCGGTCGTATTCGCCCAAGTTGCGGTTGTGGGGTGTTATACCGAAATCGCGATGATTGTGTGCCTCGCGAGGGTCCTCGATCTTGTCGGGGTCACCCTGGAAAGCGCCGCCAAATCCCTCTTCGGCCACCAACACCGTGCCCCAGGGGGTTTTGCCACCGGCGCAGTTGCCAATGGTGCCGAGCACCTGGGTGCCAGAGGGATCTGCAGTGGTTTGCAGGCGCTTGTCCCCGGCGGCGGGGCCGCTAATTTGCATCGGCGTGGTCGAGGTGATGCGGCGGTTATAGGGGCTGTCTAAGACAGGCTGCCAGCCTTTGCCTGCGCGCTTGATTTCCACAACCGAGTGCCCGCAGGCGGCCATTTCTATTGCGACGTGCTCTGCGCTGACACCACGGGTGGCACTATATTCATCGTTATAGCCGGAAAACATCAGGTGCGGCTGGGTATATTCGTGGTTTACACACAGCAGGCCGCGATCGCTATTGCCGCTCTGGCAGTGAATATCACCGCGCCCCGCAGGGGTATCCTCTGCCAGTGGCATAAAGGCGATAAAGTCATTGTTGTAGCCAAAGCGTTGCGATTGACTCTGTGCCGTCAGTTTTTTCGGATCAAACTGCTCGATGTTATCGACAATGGGGTCGCCCCAGCTCAGCAGAATATCAGCGCTATAACCCTGCGGCAGGTGATGGTTGAAATCCAAGCTATGGGGAATTTCCTGGAAAGAAAGATTCTTCTGTTTATGCTCCGAGCCACAACCGGGAATAAAACTGGTGGCCGCGCCCGCAGCAGTGGCACCGCCTATGGCTTTGAGTAGCTTTCGGCGGCCAGGATTTTTCGGGAAATCTTTCATTACAGCTGCTCCATTGCAGGAAACCTGAGAAAAGGCTTTTATTGGACTACTAAAAAATCATAAGGTGGAAATTATTGTATTTTCTGGCTACCTCTACTGGTGACTCATCTATTAAGTTCAGTCTGCTTAGTTCAGTCTGCTTAGTTCAGTCTGCTTAGTTCAGTCTGCTTAGTTCAGTCTGCTTAGTTCAGTCTGCTTAGTTCAGTTTGCTTAGTTGAGTTTGCAGCCAATAAAGTTATAAGTAATAAATTTTTTGCTTAACACCAAATAAATAATGAATGATATTTCATTTTTGCAGGAATATTCCCAGGCATTTCTGAAAGCTTGATGACAGCTTAAAAAAACCGTCATGTAAAGTTCATAGTCGCCCACTAGTCTGCGCTCCAACTCATAAGCCACTAAATACGCCATCGGCATTAATCGGAGTGGGACGCCATGAAAAATACAAACATCAGTTTTCGATTGCCCAATGCACCCATTACCACACTTGCCGCCGCAATTTTTTGCGCCAATGTCACTCTGTGTGCTAATACCTATGCACAGGACAACCAGGCCCGCGCCATGGAAACGGTGACTGTTACCGCACAAGCCAGCAACGCGCGCAGTGACCTGGATCGCCAGCGGGACTCCAACAAGCTGGTGGCGGTACAAACTTCTGATGCCATCGGTGAGTTGCCGGATGCCAATGTGACCGAGGCCCTGCAGCGGATGCCAGGGGTCTTTATTGCCCGCGACCAGGGGGAGGGGCGTTTTGTGGGGGTGCGCGGTATAGATCCCAACCTGAATGCCGCCACCATCAATGGCGTGAGCCTGCCCGCCCCGGAAACAGATAGCCGCGCTGTGGCCCTGGATGTGATTCCCTCAGACCTGCTCGCCAGTTTGGAAGTATTTAAGACCCTAACTCCAGATATGAGTGCAGACTCCATCGGCGGGGCGATAGAGATCAAGAGTATCAACGCACTGGATTACGATGGCAGCCGCTATAAATTCAGCGTTGAAAACAGTTACAGCGATCTGCAGGAAGAGCACAGCCCCAAATACGCAGTCACCATGACCAATGTTTTCGATCTCGAGGGCGATAGACGTTTCGGTATTGCCCTGGCGGTTAGCCATCAGGAACGGGATTTTGGTTCTGAAAATATCGAGACCGATGGCAGCTGGGGACCGCTTGTGGCCGAAGATGGCAGTGAGGGAATCGGCGCAACTGAAATAGAGCAGCGGGACTACACCATTACCCGCGAGCGCACCGGCGTGGCCGCCAATTTTGATCTGGAACTGAGCAGCGATGCGCGGATATATCTGCATAGTCTTTATTCCGACTTCTCTGATCAGGAGATCCGTCAGCGCAACTCTTGGAAACTGGATGCGGAACGCGATGAGCCGGAAACGATTTCCAGAAATTCCGCAATTTGGGACGAGGCGGCACTGGAAAAGTCTCTGAAGGATCGCCTGGAAGAACAGGAAATTATTTCGACAGTACTGGGTGGTGAGCACAATTTCGAACAGTGGGGCCTGTCCTACGCGCTGGGCTATTCCCATGCGGAGGAATCCGAGCCTCACCGTCGTGATACCGACTTTGTCCTCGAACCACTGCGCCTGGGTTATGTGGAAGCCGATAAGACCCCGCGTATGGCGGTGGGCAGTTCCGATGCTGAAAGAATATTAGACCCCGCTAATTACCAGTTGGACGAGCTGGTGATTGAGGATAATTTCACTGAGGATGAGGAGCTGAGTGTACGCTTGGATTTTTCCAGGGAAATAGAGTGGGGAGATTATGCCTCAACCGTGCAGTTTGGCTTGCACGAACGCCAGCGGGAGAAAAGCGGTGACCTGAATGCCAGTGTTTATGATGGCTTTGGTGGTGACTTTACACTGGCAGATTTTGTCCGCAACGATATCGACTACGGCCTCGATACTTTTGGGCCGGGAGTTAACCCTGGTAGTCTCAACAGCTTTATCAATCGCAATATCGCCAGTTTTGAATTGGATGAAACCGAAACCGCGCTCTCCTCTGCGCGGGATTATAAGATGCAGGAAGATATCAGCGCACTCTATGTGATGAATACCATAGAACTCGATCGCACCCAGTGGGTTTTTGGTGTGCGCTATGAGCACACCGATTTCAGTGCCGAAGGGATGCGTGTCATCGAATCTGAGGAGCCGGTGCCCGATGCCGATCCTATCGCTGATGAGGTCTATGCCAGTGCGGTCAACTTCCAGCGCGATTACGATCATTTCTTTCCCAGTGTCAATTTCAAGTTTGACTACAGCGATAATATTGTTTTGCGCGCAGCTTACACCGAGTCCCTTTCACGTCCCTCGTTTGGTCACCTGAATCCGTCACCGGCTAAAATTGAGTACGATGATGGTGAGCTGGAAGTGGAAGCTGGCAACCCGAATTTACAACCCTACGAATCCCGTAACCTGGATATCTCTGCGGAATATTATGCGGACCACCTGGGTATGTTCTCCCTTGGGCTGTTCCATAAAGATATCGACAACTTTATTGTGATGTCCGATGTTTCCCTTAGCGCGGACTTGACTCAGTACATCGGCAACCTGGCAGTGAAAGAGGCTGAGGTAATGCAACCCATCAATGGTGATAGTGCGCGAATTAACGGTGCTGAGCTGGCCTGGACACGGGGTTTTGATAACGGCTTTCTCTTGCGGGCTAATGCGACACTCACCGATTCTGAGGCCCGGCTTGGCCTGGGACCGGATCGTCAGCGTAGTGACAAAATCTCTCTACCTTCCCAGGCCGATTTGGTGGGGAACTTTATTGTCGGCTATGAGCGCGACGCCTTCAGCTTGCGCTTGTCCGCCGCTTTCCGCAGTGAGCAACTATTGGAGGTAGACATGGAGGATGCCTCTCGCGATCGCTACGAAGAGGATCACCTACAATTGGACCTCTCCGCTCGTTACCATTTCAGCAACGGCCTGCAGCTGACATTCACCGGGGTAAACCTCACCGATGAACCCTACTATGTGCATAACTCCGGCTTTAACGGCCAATATGAAGAGTATGGCCCGACCTATGCCTTAGGGCTGAGTTACAGCACTTTCTAATGAGGCCACTTCTAAAGTCTTTTTGAAAATAATAGCGCAGTTGCATGCGCAATTTACCGAACCCCGCACAGGCGGGGTCTATTCTCTGGAATGTAACTGCCACCCATGAACAAGCTGCGTTTTATTTTTTTACTCACCCTCTGCATCACTCTCATTTATGGCTGTGGTCATGAAGTGGATTCTGTTTTACGTATAAAAAAAGCACTGCCCCAACAGGTCATCTCACTTGGGGCAATAGAAGCCGAGCAGATGCTGCCGGTGCAAGTGGGTGGTGAGGATTATTTACTGCTTGCCAGTGAACGCCGCGGTTTGATTTTAATTAATCCCTTTGGAGAAATAATCGCCGCTCAAGAGGGGCGGGTAGAGCGCTTGGCAGTACAGGCTCTGTCTAATAAAAATTTATTGGTAGCCTCTTATGACGAGGGCCAAGCGCAATTAAATTTACATGAAATTAGACCCACCGAAGGTGAACGGAAACTGGATTTTAGGCTACTGGGTGGCCAAAAAATGCGTACTCCGCAAAGTGCCCTGTGCTTTTCCCATCAAGAGGAGCGAACGCACTTATTTACTATCGGCGAGGAAGGCATTGGCTACGAATATTTACTTTTACCGGCCCAGCAGCAGTGGCGGCTGCAAGAAATGCGTCCGCTCTATTTTGGTGAACAGGTCAATGCTTGTGCAGTGAATTCGAAGACACAACATCTGTTAGTCTCCCAACCGCCTATCGGCATCCTGAGTTTAAATGCCAGTGCGGAAAAAGATGAGCAACGTGAATTGGTCCTAAGTGGCCAATGGATTGGTGAAGACTTCGGCAATCTGTGGATCGATACCCAAAGCGAGAGCTTATGGTTGACTGCCGACGATCAGGTACGTCGCTACAGCTTGAGCTCTCTGAAAGAGGAGCCGGATTGGCACCTCCATATTGATGAAAGCCACACGGTAAACTCCCCAGTGTTATTAAACGGCCAACTCTTCGCCCTGGATGATGGCAGAGACCAGCTGCTGATCTTTGATCAGGTAGAGTCAGATTCCTTGCCCCATGATCCTTCGGTAACTGCGACAGAGAGTGATAGTTCAATCGTTAGTATCTTCGCCCGTAATCAGACAGAGCCTGTGCAATCATTGGGAGATGCCGCCGATGATCCAGCAATTTGGGTAAACAAATCCCGGCCGCAAAATAGTTTAATTTTGGCAACTGATAAGAAAAGTGGTCTGAATGTCTACGACTTATCAGGAAAGCTGCTTGAGCACATCCCTGTGGGACGTGTGAACAATGTAGATATTCGTAGTATTGATCACCCGCTTTATAGTGCAGTAGCGGCAGCCTCCAATCGTTCTATCCCAGGTGTGAATCTATTCGCCATCACCCTTGAGGGACGAATTGAGCACCTGGGTCTGCGGTCAATTGATTTACAAGATCCCTATGGCTTGTGCCTACAAAAAACCGATAACCGGATTTTCGCCTGGGTATCGGATAAAGAGGCGGCCTTGCATCAGTTTGCTATTGAACTTGGAGAGATTCCCAGTGAATTTAGCTTAAAAGCACAGGCAGAAGTGGCTGTGAATAGCCAAGTTGAGGGCTGTGTAGTGGATGATGAGCGCCAGACTCTCTTCTTCGCTGAGGAAGATCTGGGAATCTGGTCATTGGATCTTGTAAAGCAGCGGAGTGGTGAATCCCAGCCAAGATTGGTTGCCGAAGTAGATGGGAAAACCCTTGTAGATGATGTGGAAGGGCTCGCCCTCTACCTGACAGAAGATAGCGGTTACCTGATTGCCTCCAGCCAGGGTAATGACAGTTATGCGTTATTCACACGTGATGGTAATAACTTTGTTGGTCATTTTAGGGTAACAGTGAATATGAGATTAGGTATTGATGGAAGTTCTGAAACCGATGGGTTGGCTGTTACCAGCTTGAATCTTGGGCCGGAATATCCAATGGGGCTACTGGTTGTCCAAGATGGCAGAAATCGTCTGCCCAATGCCAAGCAGAATTTCAAATTGATTGATTGGTATACGGTGAGTGAAGCGCTGGGCTTGTCTGTATTTGTCAAAAATTAGTCATTTAAATTTCTTATGGCGCAAACTTGAAGGAATTTTTTTGGGGGGCTTGGTGAAAAATTGAGGTTCGTCTTTGTTGTGAGCTAGATTTCACAATAAAAAATATTTTTGATGTTTGTTATCTCAAGATATGAGCTAGTGTTGTTGGTTGTAGTGATTTTTTTAAATCTTCAGCTTAATCAAAAAAATCTTGATGGATTGTAAAACCTGGGGAATATCTGAAGGGCTCCGTGATTCTTCTGCTTTTTAGGGTGGTTCACAATCAAGGCGCTGCTTCGCAGGGATATCTAGCCCTTTCTAAAGGTCGAAATACTGAGTGTGAATCGCTATGAAAGTCCAGAAAAGCGCAGGTCCTATCAGCTACGTTGCTGCTCTTGTAAAGGGATAGGGCTATTCTCGGCGAGCTGCGCCTAACCTCTGCAACGCTTAAAGTCCGCAGAGGTATTCCGGAATTATTCAGAGTCTACCCTGTATCTCCAATAATTAGTTTTTCCCATTAATGGATTAATTATTGAGGCGGGTCTTGTATAGATGATCCTGTTTGCTCATTAACTAACTCTTAAAAAGACCTGCCACAAACTGTCCCCTGCTATTTTATAGCTTAAATTCAGGAATATACTCAGCGGCAATTTTGTCTACAAACTGTATTGGCAATCCGCCAATTAAGTTTGTAAGAACAACAATGGATAGATTGTCATCGGGGTAGTGAATCATAGTTGCCGCATTTCCACCGCTCGCACTCACTGCACTGTGATGTTCTCGATCGATAACTTGCCACCCTATAGCATAACCATTCTCTACGGGATTAAACCCAGCAGTTTGGTCATTCTTTAAAGTGATTGGTGTCCAGAGTGAATTTAGGTTTTTGACCAGCTTTTTTGGCTGCAAGGCAATAAGATATTGCGCAATTTCTGTTGCTGTTGAATTCATGCCAGCTGCGGTTTGTAAAATGTAAGGGAATTCAACGTAGTTATTTTTGTGCTGGCCCTTATCGGAATCGTAGAGATATTGCCTTGCATGGTTGGCTATAGGGCGCTTCATGTGTTCAAAGCCGGCATCAGCTGTTAATTGCATATTAGCGATTTTAAGCTGATTGTAGGTAATGAATTTAGGGAAGCCACCTTGTATGTATTTATCGATTATTTTACCGATAATAACATAACCCGTCTGATTATAACTAAATTGTGTGTTTATCTCAGACTTTAAAGGTAACTCCTTTACTTTGTTCCAGGTAGCCTCTGGATTGCCACGAACAACCAAGTCAACAAGGTAACCACTTAAAATATTGGGCAGCCCAGAAGTATGTGCCATTAGATGTTTTATCTTTATTGACTTCCAGTTGGCAGGTAAGTCAGTAAGGTGTTTGCCAATTTCATCATCTAAGGAAAGGCGCCCTTCCTCTGCAAGCTGCACTAGTGCAACACCCGTGAACGCCTTAGTCATTGAGTTAATTGGAAATACGGTGTTGGATCTTACCGGCACATTATCTTGTAAATTAGATAATCCATAATTTCCCAGCTTGATGATTTCACCGTTTTTAACAATGGCTAATTGGAGGCCAGGGATCTGGCGCTTATCCATAATGCCTCTGATAAGTTTATCCACAGAGTCTGCATATGTTGGAAAGCTGAGGGATAACATAATAACAGCTAGAATTGTTGAGCGTATTCTAATTAGTAATCGAGGCGTGTAAGTCATAAACAGTATATCCTTATTATTTTCAATCTATGGGGATCTTTATAGATGAATAATCTCTTTTTAAAAAATATATGATCAACGTTATGGCAAGGCTGTCATCTTGCCATAGATTTCTGAAAGACAGGGGTTTTATTGTGGATGTGTAATTAGTTGGAGTTTTTATTTTCTTTAGGTGGTTGTAAAGTCAACATATTTGTCGATTAAATCATGTGCGGAATAAATAAATTCAAGATAAATACACACTCCTTTATGGCGAATATCTAGGCTGGCAAGAATTTAAAGGAGAAAATTCTTTATTAATTAAAATCAAGATCAGTTAAATTTCCGGTTCCTGCTGAGTTGTACAATGGATACCTCCGCCACCAGCTGCAATACCGTCAATATTGACCTGTACAATATCGCGATCCGGAAATATCCTTTGCAATTTTCGCTGGGCTGCTGTATCTGCATTAGGATCTCCGAACTCAGGAACAATAACTGCCCCATTGCAGACATAAAAGTTAATGTAGCCAGCGGCGAAATCTGCATTGTCAAACCGCTCTCTAACGATTGATGGTGCCTCAAGTACAACAATCTCTAGTTCTCGACCACTGGCATCCGTCGCCGAGCGCAGAATTCTCAGATGCTGTTTTGTTACGGCATGATCGAAAGAGTTTGGATCGGGATCATAGCCCGCAACAACCACACCCGGGCGCACGAAACGGGCATAAAAATCTGTATGTCCATCGGTGATATCCATGCCTTTAATACCGGGTAGCCAGATAATTTTCTCTAGGCCAAGAAGCCGTTTTAGCTCATGCTCGCATTGTTGCTTGCTAACACCAGGATTGCGGTTATCGTTGAGTACACAGCTCTCGGTTATGATGGCGGTGCCATACCCGTCCACCTCAATTCCACCACCTTCGAGAATCAGGTTAGTCTGGATACTAGGTACTCCAGCGTACTGAGCCGTGAAAGCAGCGACCTTTGCGTCATTGTCAGACTGCTGCTTTTCACCCCAGCCATTGAAGTTGAAGTCAATTGCTGCTTTATCGCCGTTATCATTAATAATAAAAACAGGGCCTATATCACGCATCCACAAGTCATCCAGTGGACAGGCAATTAGCTCAACTTTATCCCCCATTAACCGACGGGCTATCGGCAGGTCGGCTTTGCGTACCAGCATTGAGACGGGTTCGTACTCCGCAATCGTCAGGGCAATTGTCGCCAGGTTGCGCTGGACTTCCCGTAAGAGTGTCCGCCCCCAAATTTTTCGGCTTGCACCAAAGGCCATCCAAGTACGCAGGTGAGGCTCGCCCTCATCGGGCATGTACCAGGTACTTTTACTATTCATTACTGCAAATGACTCCTTTGTGCCACTCAGTAGAGAGGCTGCAGTTAAGGCACCTAGTGCCTTAACAAAATTACGACGGTTAGTCATTGTGTGACATCCCTTCTAAATACAAAAACGGTGCTTTCTGAGATAATTGAAATGATATCCACTTAACTAACCCACAGTGGTAATTCATGCATGCTTGCCACTTTTGTAGCTGCCAATAATTCAAAATAAGTATAAAGTTCGCAATCATCATAAAAAAGTGATTCATTACGTCTTAAAATACGCAATTCAGAACCATCTGTGTTTGAAAGTGTTGGCCAGTGACTCTTTTCACTAAGAAAATCAATTTTCATTGGAATAGAATTCTCGAAATACTCATCTATTTTAGTTCTTATTTCATCCAATATCGGGTTTGATAGATTTTAAGGTTTCCCTAAGCTATGCCATGAGCAATGATATAATCAGTAAGGCTCTTGCTGAGTATCGTTAAATGATAGATTTAATTTCTACTCTAATGCTTTTTTACAGCAGATGCCAAAACTATTATTGGAAATCGTTGTTGGAGTTCCTGCCCAGAAGCCAAACATTTTGTGGTTTTCCTAAATTACTTAAATATGCTCAACAACAGTTTGCCTTGAGACTTGAGGCAAAACTATAGCCGGTGGATTGTGCAGGCTATGGAAAAGGTATTATCAAGGTTTTTTGAAGGGGCTAATCCCTACAAATTCTCTTCTGAATCAAACCAAATTCTACATTTGCCCAGCATCCACAGGGATTATTCGAAGTGGAGCAACTACCAACTGTAAACATACTACCCTGATGATTGTATGGTGCTCGGCATTCCCCCTCGCATTGAACCCCACTAATACACGGTTTTCCAGCATCATTGTATTGCACAATACACATTTGGGCGCCGTTCATACAAACCTGGCGAAGCTCACCCCCGGCAGAATCACATGATTCTGCGGTTTTAATCTCTGAGAGCCTATTGATAACAGCCGCTTTCTTTGAGGTATCTATCCATTGCTTCATTGCAAAGAGTATTAGTAGAACAAGAGTCAATGAGAAAAAAGCTCGAATCATAGGGTGATACTCAACACTTAACCAGTGAGCAAAATTCACAGTATTTTGACCCACTGGAATGTTTTACTAGATCTTTATTCAAAGATATGGATGACCTCACCAACGATACGATCACTGGAAACATAGCCCCAGTATCTACTATCTAATGAGTTATCTCTATTGTCACCCATAAAGAAATAGCTTTTTTCAGGTACAACCGTCTCTTTCATATCCTTAGATGGTAGTAGATTCATTCGTTGAATTCGGTAAGTAATGCCGCTTAATTGTTGTTCATAGGCTGTCATTTTCTCTGTTTCATATATTTTATCCGTAATAAGTAGAGATCCATTAATAGTGATGTTGTTGCCTTTAACAGATACAGTATCTCCCGGGAGCGCAATTAATCTCTTAACAAAAATAATATCCTTATGAGGTGGGTAAAATGCATACAATTTTCCTCTTTGCATTCCTTCAGGTGAGGTAATCTCCTTGCTGGCTAATGAAAATCCGTATGTTCCATAGGTTCCGTAACCAAGTTTCTGAATAATGATATGATTTCCTGGGTGTATTGTTGGTTGCATTGATGCTGAAGGAAATAAGAACGGTTCGTATAAAAAAGATCGAGTCAGAAATACCGTTGTAAAAAAAGAGATATAAATGGCAGGAATACCCCACCATTTGGAATACCAAGTCCGTTCAATAGAATACTCATAATTCTTTACTATAAAAAACGCATGTACGGGACATATTATTGAAAATGCGGATGAAAATAGTGTTTGATACTTCCAGTCAACTATTGAAGCAGTGACTGAAAGTAGGAAGTAGAGCCAAAATAATTTGGGTCTATTTAAGTAGAGAAATGTGAATGCTTGTAGAAATACTCCTAAGAGTATGGCTATCCATGCTTTTGGTTTCCAATTGATGTTCAATTTTACCTCTTCATTTAATAGTCATTTGATAAAAGGCTAGGTTCACTCTGAAGACCAATCAAGTTGGTTCTTGTTTATTGCATAATACATAGCTTTCTGTAGGAATTTTTATTGGTCCGCTGGGTGGTTTACGCCATCATAGGTTGGTATGTTCTCTAATTTTAGAGGATTTATACCTTCCAAGCACGCCACATTGAAAGCAAATTGACTGGGGTTAGATCGTCTTTGGTGATGCGTATATATACCGCAGATTCCACAAAAATAGTGTTTCGCCGTTTTGGTGTTAAACTGATAGAGTTTTAAATACTCTCTCCCTTTCAAGATATTAATATTCTCTAGGGGGACCGACGCGACGATTGCTCCCCTCCTACGGCATATGGAACAATCACAGCGCCGAAGATCGACAAGCCCTTCTGGTAAATGCAGCTCTATTTCTACGGAGCAGCAGTGGCATAAAGCCCTATGTTTAGTTTGGATTCTTACCCCATCAATTTCCTTTCGACTCACTCTCATTAATCTTTCCTTAGATCATATAATCCTGAGCTTCTCGGCTAAAGTTCTAGGCTCCGTAAATCCAGAGAAGCTCCGCTAAGGTGGAACAAAATAGATTACTTTTTTCTTTCTCTAAATTATTTAGGCCATTGGATTTCAATGTAAAAGTTATTAAAGTCAAGATTGTCGTACCCACCTTTGAGCTGTGTATACATACCTCTTGGCAACCCCTCAACTTTGATCTCAATACCAGACTCCGGGAATTTACCCTTTGCATAGATTTCTATAAATCTTCTTGCCAACTTATGCCCATCATGGAGATGCTTTTCCGGCCAACCCACCAGGCTAATGTCGGGCATTCCAAATGTTCGCATTCCCCTTGAATGTAACCAAATTCCATCTTTCTCCGGAGAGTACATTAGAAAAACATGTTTCTGTGGGGAAGGTCTCCGTGGTTCAAAAAAAGTATCTGACCACTGATCAGGCGTGTAGAGCCTAGCGATTTGAAAGTCTATTACAGAAACTGCCCCCTCTTCTGTAATGGCTTTAATAATACCAATGGTATTTTTGAGATATGTAAGTGATTTTACGTCCTTAAATTCACCTGACACTATGGCTATGCTGTTAGTTTGTATTGTTTTTTGATATAACTCCGGTGATTGCGTTTTTAGTAATTGCCCCATTGTTCCTGTCAGAAAGCCTTCGATATAGTCTTTTTGTTCTGGGATAGACTTGTTGTAGAATGCGATATCGACCCCTTCTGGTATTTGGTCGATATTATGATCAACTTCCGACAGTTTTAATTCTGAGTTCTCGGCACCAAAGATGGCAATAAATATGAACGCAGGTTGAAAGGGTTTGGTGTAATAATCACGCCCCCAGATGTCAGCTTTAACGTCAAGCGGATACGATATAATAAAAATCCAAATAACAGCTAGAGTTAATCTCATCTATATCCTTCCTGGTGAAATATTCCTGGTTGTTGCGAGCAGTGCAATACATAGTCTTCTGTATCCAACATTAAATACGAAATAAAGCGTATTTGAAAAATTCTATAGTTTTCGAATCGCTCTTAAATAGTTTGTTAAGTGCTAGTCAAAAGTTCTTCTCGATGGCTCAATTTGATGTAAATATCGAGTGAAAGTATCTCTTGGGCGTTCAAGTTTGTTTTCTGCCAGCACTCTAGATGCCATACCTCTGTGATTGCTACCATGAGTTAATAAATGGATCAGGGTCTCTTCTACGGAAAGTTGCCCTGTATCGCCATCAACAAATCTAAATGAAATAATCTTTTTTAGTTCTTTCTCTGATATTGATTCTGCATATTGAACTAACCAAGAGTCATTTTTGCTCATTGTACTGCGCAATTCTGATATCGTTGGGGTTTCTAGGGTGTTATCTGCACTATACTTTTCTGGTTCTCCCAAAATTCGACTGATAAAGAGACTGTCAACGACTGTTGTATGGTTTAAAATCCTGATGAAGAATATAGCTTCCTTTTCAGGAAGTTTTGAAAGCTGCCGTTCCCCAAACTGAAGTAATTCTTCATTTGCCCATTTCTTATATTGAAATGCATTAAAAAACTGCATTTTCCCCCTCTTTATTAATGTTTTTTTTGAAGCTAAAAATGAATGAACTAATAGTGCTTAGAAAATATACATTTAGTGAAGACTTATTTAGCGAATGAGTCTACTAATCGGATCCTTGAAATAGCTTGTACATGTAACTAAGTATTTTTTGCAATTCGGGTAAATTATAAGGCATCCACTCCGATTATCTTTATACAGTGATCAACCAGACTGATAGCCTCCCGGTCATCATTGCAGGAGGAATTTTGCACTAATTTATCTAAAAAAACAGCAAATCAATCTGCCATCCCTAAATGGTTCTATAGTGCACATCTGAGTAGTGGGAGTTACGGATTGCTAACTGTTAGAACAAAATACCTACAATTCTTCGAGCTTAAGAGGGGTTCTATCTTTTTGCGATGGGTCGATAAAAAGAGTGATCAAAGTGACCTAAATCTTTCTGTAGATCCGGTCATATTTTTTGGGAGTATGTGGGGAAATATAAGTGTTGGAGGGGGGGACGCTAAGGGTATTCCCTAGCGCCGGACGAAGAAGATTTAAATACCTAACTCAGCCCTCAAGGCTGCCATTTTTTGCGCATTCTCTTCTTTGGAAAGCGGGGTGCCGGGGTTTTCTTCCAGCTTTAATTGTTCCGGGGCACTGAGTTTTTCTCCTTCCAGTACGCGCGCACAAAGTTTCCGGTAGTGCTCTGCAAATACCGGGTAGGCGATGGATTCTGGGTTGTTGGCGAGAAAATACCAGTTGGATTCACGCCCGGCGTGGTAAACCGCTGGGTGGCTCCATTTGTGGTTGGTTTTGGGGCTGGGGGCATTACAGGCTTCGCGGTAGGCGGCGCGGGCTTCCGGTAGGCCGTTTTCGCCGGCGGCGCAGAGCAGCAGCATCTTGTGTACTGTGGGCAGGTATTCGCTCTGCAGTATCGCGCGCTTTGCGCCCTGCATAATATCCTGCGCTTCAAAAGCGGCCAGCGCTTCAAGCCACAGGCGTTTTGCGTGGTGCAGGGTTTCGGTATCCGGAAATGCGGCACTGAACTGGTTGTGGTAATTCAGTTTAAACAACGCGAATACTTCGTTAATCGCGCGTTTTTTTTCGTTCAGCTGTTCCTGATTTTGCGCATTACCAGTTTGTGTCTGTGAGTATGTCGCCGATTGAGCGGTCGCGGGTGCGTTGGTTTGCGTTGTTGTGGGCGTCTTGTGGATTGCCATAAGAGTTTCCTATTGCCAACTTGTTGCGCTCAGCCCATTGGTGGCGAGCGTGACGCACAAATACGGCGTCCCAGCTTTTGCGCGCGGCGTTTTGGCCGCGCCAGTAAATAATAAATTCCGGTACCAGTGACAGGGCGAAGTCGCGGTCTATCTCGCACTGGTTCACCAGGTGGCTCAGGCAGTCGCCGCCGGGCTGCCAGTTGCGCGCTATGGGTTTGGCTACCGGGTTTTTCTCAATACCCTGGCAGTAGTAGGCCCATTCCTCGCGGGCGTATTCAATAAACAGTTCGCCCCAACGCGCGCTGTGGCCACCGCGCTCTGTCCATTTATAAATAAATTCTGGCAGCAGTTCAGCGGCAAAGCGCGGGTTGATTGCCAGGCGCTGCAGCTGCTCCCAGGTGTGTTCGCTGGGTTGCCAGTCGCGGGTCATGGCGGTGGGTTTGCGCTTTTCAATAAATGGGGTTTCCTGTTTTTCCCAGTCTTCCATGATCCAGTCATTGAATTCCAGGTCCCAGGAAATGGATTGCTTGCCGCTGGAGCGGTGGTAGTCCAGAAAGCGCTGCAGGCCGCGGCTGACAAAGGTACTGGGTACCCCCTCGTCGGCCAGTTTGCGCAGGGTATCGTTGTTCGGCTGCCAGTTATCCGGCAGGGCCTGCTTGCGCTGGGCGGTTGCGCGAAAGGCCTCCCACTTACTCTTTACCTGGCGCAGGAACAGGGAACCGAAGGAGTGACGCGGCTCGGCCCGTTCGCGCCAGTAGGTGACAAACTCCGGTAGCTGCTCCCGCACAAAGTGTTCCGGGATGCCCAGCTGGCTGATGCGCGCCATGGTTTCGGCATCCGGCTGCCAGCTGGGGGCAATGGTGTTAGCGCTGCGGCTGGTTGGCGCCGGAGCGCGGCTCGATTCTGGGGGTTGAGCCTGGGCTGTTGGGCGGCGATGTTCACTGGGCAGGGTGAACTTGAGGACCTCACTGCTACCGAAAGGAGCCGCGCCGAGCATCAGGGCACCCTGATTGCGCAGGCTGGTGGCTACCCGCTGGATATCTGCCGCCTGCCAGAAGGGCAACAGTAGGTAGAGCTGCTCGCCGGTGGCGGTAAACCAGTTCCGCCCGGCGTAGGGTTCCGCGGGCAGGAAAGGTGTCAGGTCGCCCAGGGCGGTGAGCAATACCGCTTCCTCCAGGCCAACAGTCGCGGCCAGAGTCGGGGAGATACTCAGGGGTCTTTCGGGAAGCAGGGGGTGTTTCATGGCGCGATAATAACATTCCGACGTAGGGCTTGCGCGGCCTTTACAGTGGCTCTTTATTACGTGCTTTGGCCAGAGCAGGGTGCGCCAGTCCAGCCGCTAAGCTAGATATTGGCGGCCCGGGAATAGGGCAGGGAAAATTGTGGCTGTAACCCGTTGCCTTACCCTAGGGGTAAGGTTGTAACTTTGTCGCCAGAAACGGTATTGCGGGAGAGCATTATGGCGAAAGAGCAGCAATCAGCGCAGACACTATTCCGCCTCAGTGGCGTGAGCTGTGCCGGCTGTGTGAATAAGATTGAGAGCGCTGTACAGGGGGTTGCGGGGGTGGAGGATGCCCGCGTAAACCTGGCCGATAAAACTCTTAAGGTGCAGGGCGCGGCGGCGCCGCAGGCCTGTATCGAGGCTGTGCGTCAGGCGGGTTATGACGCCGAGGTGGCCAAGAGTAGCGAGCGCCAGCGGCGCGAAGAGCAGCGCGCCCAGGAAGAGCGCCACTATCACCAGCTTCTGTTGCGCTCGGCTATCGCCCTGGGTGTGGGGCTGCCGCTGATGGCCTGGGGCCTGATCACCGACAAGATGTCCGTCAACAGTTTCGCCGACCAGCTGGCCTGGGGCGCCATGGGGCTTATTACCCTCGCGATTCTGGTGTTCTGTGGTGGCCAATTCTTCAGCGGGGCCTGGAAGGCGCTGCGCCACCACAGCGCTACTATGGATACCCTGGTGGCCCTGGGTACCGGCACGGCTTGGCTTTTCTCTATGTTGGTGGTGCTGGTGCCCCATTTGCTGCCGGAATCCGCGCGCCATGTGTACTTCGAGGCCAGCGCCATGATTATTGGCTTGATCAGCCTGGGTCAGGCGTTGGAAGTGCGCGCCCGTGGGCGCACCAGTGCGGCGGTGGAGAAACTGCTGGAGCTACAGGACACTTCGGCGCGGGTTCTGCGCGATGGCAAAGAAGTGGACCTGCCGATCGAGCAGGTTCAGGCCGGCGACCAGTTGCGCGTGCGCCCCGGTGAAAAGATCCCGGTGGATGGGGTAGTGCTGGAGGGCGGCAGCCTGGTGGATGAATCCATGCTCACCGGCGAGCCGGTGCCGGTGAAGAAGGGCGAGGGAGACAGTCTGGCTGCCGGTACCCTGAATAAGAACGGCAGCCTGTTGTTCCGTGCGGAAAAAGTAGGGGCGGACACCCGTCTGGCGCAGATTATCGAGATGGTCAAAAACGCCCAGGGCTCACGGGTACCCATTGCACGCTTGGCGGACAAAATCTCGGCCATTTTTGTGCCAGTAGTGATGATCATCGCTGTGGTGGCGGCACTGGTCTGGTTCAACCTGGGTCCGGACCCACGCGCCGCCCATATGCTGGTGGTACTCACCTCGGTGCTGATTATTGCCTGCCCCTGCGCCCTGGGGCTTGCCACGCCTATGTCGGTGATGGTGGGCGTGGGCAAGGGTGCGGAATACGGTGTACTGGTGCGCAATGGCAAGGCGTTGCAGCAGTCCTGCAATCTGGATGTGCTGGTTGTGGATAAGACCGGCACGCTCACCGAGGGCTCACCGCGTCTCACCGATATCGAAAGCGAAGGCGATAGCGATGAATTACTGCGTTTATTGGCGAGCCTGGAACAGGGCTCGGAGCATCCGCTGGCTGAGGCGGTGGTGATTGCAGCCCATGAGAAGAAGCTCGATCTACAAAAGCCCACTGATTTCGAAGCCATTACCGCACATGGGGTGATGGGAGTTATTTCCGGTAAAAAGGTACTGCTGGGCAACAGTAAGTTAATGCAGCGGGAAAATATTGCCCTGGGTGACTGGCAGGCCCGCGCCAACAATCTGGCAGAACAGGGCCGTACAGTGATGTACGGCGCGGTGGATGGTGTGCTGCAGGGAATTATCGCCGTGGCCGATCCCATTCGTGACGATGCCGCAGCGGCCATCGCTCGTTTACGTAAATTGGGCCTGCGTTTGGAGATGCTAACCGGTGATAACCAAGCCAGTGCCGAGGCTGTCGCCCGTCAGCTGAAAATCGATAAAGTGCATGCGGAGCTATTGCCGGAAGATAAAGAGCGCATAGTCGCGGAATTGCAAAAAGGCGGTGCGCGCGTGGGTATGGTGGGGGATGGTATCAACGATGCCCCGGCACTGGCCCGCGCCGATGTGGGCTTTGCCATCGGCGCCGGTACCGATGTCGCCATCGAAAGTGCGGATGTCACCTTGATGCGTTCCTCCCTACATGGAGTAGCCAACGCGGTGGAATTATCGCGGGCCACTCTCGGCAATATTAAACAGAACCTTTTTGGAGCCTTTATTTACAACACTTTAGGTATACCCATCGCCGCAGGGGTGCTATATCCGCTCACCGGCATGTTGCTGAGCCCGATTGTGGCCGGCGCCGCTATGGCACTTTCCTCACTGACCGTGGTGAGCAATGCCAACCGCCTGCGCTTTTTTAAGCCTTCGGAGGTGCACTAATGAATGCGATCCTGGTAAATACCATCGGAGTGCTGCTGATTATTGCCATCATTTGGTGGTTCTGGCTGGGCCCAAGGCGAGGTGTGGCAAAGACAGTGGCGGCCAGTGAACAATTAAAAATTCTGGTCAAAAATGGTGTCTATGAGCCGGATCATATTCGCCTGCCTGCGGGCCATGCTGCTACCCTGCATTTTTTACGGGAAGATCCCAGCCCCTGCTCCGAATGGGTGATCTTCCCGGATCTCGAAATCAGTGCTGAACTAGCGCTCAATAAAGAAACCACGGTAGAAATCCCCGCGGCCAAACCGGGAAAATACCCCTTTAGCTGCCAGATGCAGATGTACCGCGGGACGCTTACTTTGGAATAAAGTGAACACGACCAGCAGAGGCCAGTCTATTTTCAGTTAATAAGTTAATTAAGGTGTAATTTTTTACAGTCAGGACCGACAACGTTAATAGGCCTTCAGGCACTTTCACAGCTAACCCGACCTAGAATACTTGATGGGTCATTTGGTCTTGGGAAGTGCTGTAAGAAGAGTGAGAGGGGAAGCCACTAGGTTTTCCGCAAGTGCTATTTACGATTTGGTCCCTGAATGATGAATACCTTTTTACAAAAAACCTCTAGGGCCCTACTGGGCCTTTCATTTGCATTGATTGCTGCCGCTTTGTTTCTTGGCCAGAGTGGGGGCTTGGCCTCCATTTTCGGATTTTATGGTGTGGATTATGGTGTGGATAGTGAGGCAGGCTTGCACACCGTAAGAATTGTCGTAGCGCTAGTCTTTGCGGCAGCTGCCGTGCTAGCCCTGTTATCGCTGTTAAAACAACAATATATTCGCCCTCTGGCACTACTGATTATATTTATATCTTTGGTCCCATTACTGAGCCTCCTCGGAAGTGCACATTGGATCGATAGCCTCGGTGGATTTCCCGCTATTGGCTCCGGGCAGGGCGTGATCAAGTACTTTGCCCTCACAGCGGTTGGCCTGACACTGTTGAGCCGCAGTGCCTGCCAGTCACAGCGCTATATCTGGCTGAACTATTTACCGGTGGGGTTGGTCTTGCTGTGGATTGGCGGGATGAAATTCACCGCAATAGAAGCCCAGGGCATTGAGGGTCTGGTGCGTAGTTCACCCTTGATGGCATGGCTCTATCATTTCTTCAATATACAACAGGCCTCCAATCTGATTGGCATCTATGACTTGGTCGCCCTGATCATTCTGGCTATAGGCATTGTCATGCGGCCTGTGTTTTGGCCGGGGGTGCTACTCTGTGGAGCGGTCTTTGTGACCACTCAGACCTTTCTATTCAGCTATCCCGGAAGCTGGCAGAGCCCAGGAATTCTGGCCTCAAGTGGCATATTTATCATTAAAGACCTTTGGTTTATCGCCAACCTACTAATAATGATTGATATCCGTAAGCGCCAAGACTGCCCAGCTACAGGTGAGTGACAGGTTTGCGCCAAATCTGTGCTGCTATGGCGTAATCATTAGTCTGTTTGGGTTTTGGGGAGGAAAACAGTCCCTATGCAGTTGGGATTTGGAGTTTTATCTTCCTTTTGATATCCCCTTAATAGGTCTAGGCAACACAGGGATGTGTTGCCATATGACTGCTTAGTGGAGATAAGGTGTTTACTGGCCTTCTATCCTTAATTGTTTTTTTAGTTCAGATTCTAATTTTTGGTCATATATTCAGTAAAAAACTTTTTGGATTTTTAGATGGTTGCTTCCCGTTGTTTATTTGCCTAGAACTCTCTATGTATTTGTAGTCGATTTATACTTTCTCTCCTCCAGACAAGAAGTCTAAATAGAAATTCCCAAAAATTTTCTGATATTTTCTCTTGCTAAGAGCAGTTTGTATTTTGGTGACAATATCTTAATTTGTTAGCGCAATAGCGAAAATTCTCGGAACCGTATTTATAGAGCGTAGTCCATTAACCTGACAATAACGCCTTACAAGTATTTTTTAAATAAAGCGATGTTTACTTGGTCGGGCAAAATAAGGAAGTGAATCAACCCAGGAAGGAAATCGTACATGCATAAATAATGGCAGTTGATATGACTTTACGAGTGAAAAAAGCAGTTTCTTCACTGAAGAAACCTGCATTAAATAAAACGCTATTGGCGATGATTTTGGCTGGCGTCAGTTCAAATGTAATGAGCCATGGCTATGTCGAAGAATTAGACGGTGGTGTTGCCTCTGCGCGGGGAACCCTATGTAAATATGCCCAATCCACTACTGGAGAAAAGAATGTTAACTGTGGCTCTGTTCAGTGGGAACCACAGAGTATTGAAGGGCCCGAAGGGTTTCCGGAGAGTGGTCCCGCTGATGGACAAATTGCTAGTGGTGGCAATAGCTCCTGGTCCACACTCAATGAACAAACTTCCGATCGTTGGATAAAAAATCCTATCAGTGCCGGTACGCAAACATTTAAATGGCACTTTACTGCGAATCATGTTACCCGCGACTGGAAATACTATATTACAAAGGCGGATTGGAATCCAAACCAACCACTAACTCGCGATTCTTTCGATCTCAACCCGTTTTGTGAAGTTGATGGAAACTTCCAGCAACCTCCCTACGATGTTTATCACGAGTGTGTTGTACCTGAACGAGAAGGTTACCAAGTTATTTTGGCGGTATGGGATGTTGGTGACACTGTTAACGCTTTCTACAATGTGATTGATGTGGAGTTCAGTGGAAATAACGGTAATGATGACAACAACTCTAACTGGAGTCAGGGCGGAACTATTATCCCCACTCAAGACTTGAGTGTGGGTGACAAAGTTTACACTCGTGTGTTTGGCAATGGCGGTGAGAATGAAGCCTATTCCACAGTACTGGATATCACCTCTGCTGATCAGGGTATGGCCACCAACTGGACACACGACCTGGCTGAGAAAATTAATCAGGAGCAAACCTTGATCCGTGCCGGTGAGTACGATGGGCAAGATAGCTTCAACCCCACCTACGGTTCCAATCCGATCTACTTGCAAAATGATAGCGGCCTGGAACGTGTTGAAATCAGTTATGAAATCAATACCCAAATCCCTGACTATGAGCTAAACGTATCCGGTCTGGAGAATGAATATACGATTAGCGGCGATCAAACAGCTCTGGATCTTTCGCTAACAGCGGTTGGTGACATCAGAGCTGAATTAAAAGTTGTTAACCACGATCAGGAGACGCTGGCCAACTATGCCAGCAATATACGAGATGGTGAAAGTGTTAATACCACACTTGCTCTGTCCAAATCTGAAGCTGGGCATCACATGTTAGTGGTAGTTGTAAAAGACTTTGAAGGTAATCTGATTGAACAGAACACTCTAAACTTCTATCTGGTCGGTGGTGATGATAGTGGAGATGACGATCACAACTCAGGTGATGATGATCAAAACAACGGAGATGACGGGCAGACTATAGATGAAGATGACTACGATTATGTTTTCCCTCGCGGCCTGAGACGCTATACCGCAGGTACTAAAGTTTTGGCTCGGGATGGAAATATTTATCAGTGTAAGCCCTTCCCTAACTCTGGCTACTGTGTCCAGTGGAGCAGAAGTGCAAACCAGTATGAGCCAGGTAGAGGTCGAAACTGGGATATGGCTTGGGAAAAATTATAAATTCAACTAACCAAACAAGGCCCCACCAGGGGCCTTTTTGTATTTTACGCTGTGCTTTATTTCTGTTGAGCTATTTCAATTGGGCTTTGGCCCTATTTAATATGTGATTTGCAGTTTTCTGTGGGTCTCATGAATTTCTTTATAGCTAGGGATTCTAGGAGGCTTGGATAAGTAATTATAGGCCGCTCGCATATGGCCAGCACAACGCCTTGCCGGTAAGTTTCCAATGCCAGTGCCCAAGCCTGGGCAAACTATTGAGTTTATCCTCTGTGTGGGAGTTGATTCATTAAATAGTCGCACTGAGTTTAAAATGGCCCTAAAAGCATGGTAGGCATTCATAGTATTTGATATATCTTCAGGAATACGCATTGTGGGTGCGGAAATCAGGTAGGGCCACCTGGAATTTGAGGTCGGAATCACTATTGCTGATCCAATGGGTAGCTCACCATGAAAATCAGATTTAATTCGTTCTTGTAACCGATCTTCCACCTCAAATCCTAATTCATTCCTAATCGGCAGGTCGAGGCCCCCATCCATAATGCCAAAACTGTTTGCTGGGCTGACCATTGCATCAGCAGGTTTTGAGAAAAAATCGCCCTCAATAATTTCAAAAATCTCGATATCACCAAAAACCTGGTGCCAAGCTTCAACCAACTCTTTTGATTTGTCGATCAAATAGATCTTAGCGAGGAGCATTGTTTCCTACTTATAGTTATATTTTAGGGATGTGGATGAGTGTTTTTTATATTTGTGCTCATCAAGCACTCAATATGTCCTGTATGGTTATCTGATTGCTCTTTCAGTAGGTGAAAGCCTTGAGATAGGTAAAACTGATAACTGCTAACATTCTCTTTGTAAACCGTTAGATTTAACGGGCTTCTCTGTGATTTTGCGTGTTCTAAAAGCTGTTTCCCAATACCTTGGCCTTGAAATTCTGGATCTACAAAGAGCGCGGCTAAAGTATTGTCAACTAGAGAATAAAAGCCAGTTATTTTTGATTGTATTTCATAGATATAGGTTTCTGAGTTTGGTATATAGATATTGCGCATATTATCTATTTGAGAATCCCAGAAGTCAGCTGCGATAAAATTATGCGCCTTAACGGAGGCGTTTAGCCAAATATTTAGTATGGTCTCTATGTCGTTTGGGGTGTAGCTTCTAATCATTGTCAGTATATATCCTGAGCCATTAAGCCAAGGCTTAATAGCCTAAAGGAACATTGATACGATATTGACATGCCTGATTCACTTTTGCAGTTGAGTTTCCTAAGGAATCCTGATTGCTATTTAGAGCTGCCAATCAGGGTATTAAACCTGATAATGACTCAAAAACATCCCCGCAGTACGCTCCGCCAGTGCGGCTTGTTCGGTTGAGCTAGGCGGGTCGGAAAGTTGCAACATCTGTGGCCAAAAACAGCTTCCCTTAATTAAATTGTGTATCTGCCCACTGGCGATTTCTGGGTCCAGTGGCTTCAGCCGGCCATCGGCTGCGGCAGCTTTAATCCAGCGCTGTACACCGGTTTCATGGGCTTTGTATTTTTCCATTTCCTGACGCAGGGCTTCCGGCTGGTGGAAGAAGTAGTCGAAGGCCATGCGATTTAGTTCAATATACTGCGGGTTACAGATGGTTTTAATTTCCAGCTCCAATAGCGTGAGAAGCTGCGCATGCAGGTCGCTGTCGGGGTTGTAATCACAGCCGGGAGACTGGGTTGCCTGCTGCCAGAGCTCGCCAATCAAAAACATCACCAGCGCTTCTTTACTGGCAAAGTGGTTATATACCGTGCGCTTGGACACTTGGGCTCGGGCTGCCAGTTCATCCATGCTGGTCCCCTGAACGCCGAGTTCCTGAAAGGCCTGTTTAGCGGCATCAATAATAGCCTGGCGCTTTAGTTCGCTTCTAGTCGGCTTCTTTCCACTCATGTGACTCTCGGTATCTCTGTTTGCACCAGTAGATCTGCCTGGCGGGGAATTACACTTTTCGATTAATTTTACACTAGTTGGTTTACTTCTGTCTCTTCCGTAATTAAACTGCACTGTATAGTTTACTTGGTGGCATCTATGAAGAAGCGCTGGTGGTTATTACTAGGAGTGATAGTTATGTCCGTTGGTCTGTTTAATAGCTGTGCTACACAGCCGCAAAAGTTTCAAAACACGGAGATCGACTATAGAGCGGGGCTGGGTAAGATGGTGGACATCATTGCTGCCTATGCTCGTGCTGAGAGAGTGGCACCGGTACCAAGAGCACCTCTTCCGCTGCAGTCGATCACAAAGGAAGTACTCACAAGCAATGAGGGTCAGCCCACGATCTATCGCCTGGGGCACTCATCCGTTTTGATCCATCTTGATGGAGAGTATGTACTTACTGACCCAGTGTTCAGCGTAAGGGCTTCACCAGTACAGTGGATTGGGCCGAAACGTTTCCACCAGCTACCTTTGTCTCTGCAAGATCTGCCGGCGTTAAAAGCCGTAGTAATCAGTCATGATCACTACGATCACCTGGATAAAACCAGCGTGCGCACCCTGGATAAGAAAGTTGAACGCTTTGTTGTCCCTACAGGGGTGGGCGATTACTTGCGGAAGTGGGGAGTCGCTTCAAGCAAGATTATCGAATTGGCCTGGTGGCAGTCCTTTTCACTAGGCAGTCTGCAATTGACGGCCACTCCGGCGCAACACTTTTCCGGGCGCGGCCTTACTGATAGGGATAGAACCTTGTGGGCCAGCTGGGTAATTACAGGACGCGAGGCACGAATCTTCTTTAGCGGTGATAGTGGTTATTTCGGTGGCTTTCGGGAAATTGGTGAGCGCTTCGGACCCTTTGATCTGACCCTGATAGAAACCGGTGCTTACAATGATCTGTGGAGTGAAGTCCATATGTTACCGGAGGAGAGTGTGCAGGCTCATTTGGATTTGCGTGGCCGTGCCATGGTTCCTATCCACAACAGTACTTTTGATCTTGCCCTGCACGACTGGTTTGAACCTCTAGAGCGCGCGTTAGTGGCCGCAGAAGCTCATGGGGCAACAGTTCTTTCACCTGTTATCGGTGCTCCGGTGAATGTGCGTACGCCCGCCCCGACACAGGCCTGGTGGAGGAAGTTTACTGTAGAGGGACAGGTTGAGCTGGCTACTCAACCATAAAGACGGTCTTGCCAATTCAGTTGAGTATCTTTCGAGGGAAATGCTGATGGATAAACAATTTATATTGATAACCGGAGCTTCGTGGGTTATGGGCAAGGGCTCTGCCTGAGCACTGGCTATAAAGGATTTATTGTCTACACACCTGCCCGATGTTGGGATCGAATGGGCGACCTAAATAAATAGGATTTGAGTTGTATTGGGATAGTAGTAAATGAAATCAAAAACTGTATTAGTTACGGGAGCTTCTTCGGGAATCGGGGAAGCATTTGCGTATGAATGTGCTAAAAGGGGTGCAAACCTAATTTTGGTTGCTCGATCTGAAGACTCTTTATCGAATATCGCAACAAAAATTAATGAAATATACCCAGTAGATACAAGCTCTATTCCTATGGATTTAAGCGTGGAAGGATCTGCGCAAAAGCTCTTTGATAAAACTAAAGAGATGGGTGTTGAAGTTGACATTCTCATTAATAACGCAGGTTTTGGCAAGTGGGGAAGCTTTGAAAGCTTCACCCTTGACACCTATAGGGATATGTTGCAACTCAATATTAATACCCTTACAGAGCTGTGTTACTTATATCTACCAGAGATGAGGCTCAAAAAAACAGGAGGTATCATTAATGTTGCCTCTGGAGCAGCCCTGATGCCGGTACCTTATGCTGGAGTCTACTCTGCATCCAAAAGTTACGTACTGAATTTTTCGGAAGCTCTGCACAATGAACTACAAGGAACCGGTGTAACAGTAACCTGCCTTTGCCCCGGTGGGACCAAGACAAATTTTGCCGAGGTGGCGAATAATCAAGTCATGGTGGATGAAAGTATCTACGAAACTGCCGAGTATGTCGCTCAAGTAGGGTTAGAAGGATTCTTGTCTCAAAAAAGTTATGTATTGTCAGGTAAGCAAAAGTGGGCACTGGTTTTACTTTCTCGACTTCTGAGTCGAGCGCAACTGCTGCGTCTATCGGGGAAAGTATTTAAGCGTATTGTAAGTAATGAAAAGACATAAAATTTCGCTATTTTACTAGAGCTGAATTATCCACTTGGACCCTGCTGTGGCCCATATTGATAATCTGGGAGGAATATATTCCTGCTGACTCTGGGGGAGCAGAATACTGGTATACCTTTGAATGGTATTTCTACGTTTTAGTTAGTAAAGGTTGTCTAAATACCCAGGTTTAAAATGATCGCTCAATATTTTATTGCGGCTAATAACAGTCACTTTGAAAGTTGGATTTAGGCTATTTAGGGGGCGAGCCTGTCGTCATATTCAACGCATAGGGTAAAGATTAGAGTGGATCCTAAGTAAGTTGTCTTAAAAGGTGGGGTTCTGTCTTTTTTTGCAAGATTGCAGGATTTTGTGTTGGTTTGGCTTTGCTTAAAGCTATGAAAAGCTACTCTCGTGGAGATTTTTATTTTTAAATAAATACGCTTCTTTACTTATTTTTTTGCTTGGCTATTAGTTTTCGTGTCTGAGTTGACATTATGGTTTGCGTTGAATTAAAAGTGGGGTGTCACTGATTGCATTGGTGATAGTAATTTTATTCAGCTAGGGAAAGTTTATGCGATTATTATTGTCAACGATTTTTTTTGTGCTTGTCGTTTCCGTGGGGTCGGTGTCTGCAGGGACTGCTGAGCCAGTCTCTTTTACTCGTGGCGAAATATTGTCTTTTTATTACCAGTCAGACCTCTTGGCGCGTCAATACCAAATTGATGTGCTATTGCCTAAAGAGTACGATCCCAAGAACGATACCGTTCAATATCCAGTTGTTTATATGCTGGATGGTTATCTCGATTTTCCAATGATGGCTCCAAATTTCTTCAAGCAGAGTGCAACAGGAAAGATTCCGGCTTTTATTTTTGTCGGTATCGATTATGTTGATGATAGTTTGGGGAAGTTGCGGCGTCTCGATTTGACGCCAACTGCTGTGGAGATGGATGGGGAAATTCAGGGGGGTGGTGCGAATCAGTTTCTTGAGTTTATTAACGAAGAGTTAAAGCCCTTTATTAACAATACGTTCCCTGCAGATCAACAGGATCAGACCTTTATGGGACATTCTTTAGGGGGATTGTTTGCTCTTCATACTTTGTTTACTCAGCCAGATAGTTTTCATCGTTACATCATAGCAAGCCCTAGTGTCTGGTGGGATGATAAAGTAATTCTTGCCAAGGAACGACATTATGCGGAATATAATGCAGATATGAATAAGCATATATTCATGTTTGTCGGTAAGGAAGAGGGGTTTATGGTGAAGGACATGAAACAACTTGTGCGCAGGTTGGAGTCGCGCAATTATCCTAGCCTTAAATTGTCGAAAAAGGTATTTAAGGGAGAGAATCACCTAACGGTTCCAGTGGTTGGTTATAATTTCGGAATTAGGAAAATATTTAAAGAAGATTAACGTTTTAGCTGCTTGACTGACCTTTTTTGCACCTCTGCGAATTATTCTTGCCACTCTGTTTGATGTTGGGAACATAAATATTTAAGATTCAGAGGATGAAAATGGTAAATTTTCAGAGGTGCCGCTATTTTAATAGTACCAATGTTAGCTAAGGGGTAATTATCTTTGGTTTATAACCAAGCTCGAAATCCCAGAACCCACACGGTATCGTATACTTTTTCTCCCTCTTCGCGTTCAAAGTCTGCAGTTTTTCCGATATTGCGATATTGATGTATGCCAATATAAGGAGAGAATTTCGGATGAAGTTCATATCGTAAACGTATGCCAATTTCTATTTCAGATAGACCAGATCCTCCGTCTGCGCTTCTGTCATTTTGCCCAAAGAAATCAAATTCCGCACGAGGCGCTAAACTGAATTTTTCTGAGAGTTTAAATGTATAAACCCCTTCTATACGAAGGGCAGTGCTGCCGCTTCTGCCAAGGAAAAATACCGCGTCCATCTCAAATGAATAGGGGGTCTCGCCAATAATACCAATTGCAAACCAATTGCGGCTGGTATTCTCCAGGTAAAAATCATGACGAATTCCTGCGAGAATATTCCAATTAGCAGAAACTGAGTGGCTGTAAATGCCCCATAGTTCATTCTCCTCTGTCTCTCCGTTGGAGCGCTCGTAGTCTACTTCTGCGGATAGTTTGCTTTTGTCTGTACCATAGCTGATGTCCCCCTCAATGGTGGCTCCGTTATTACCTTGTAACTCAAATTGATCAAGGCTGAGCTTGGCGATGGGTTTGTCTTCTATTAGGGTTGCATCATTATTAACTCCAGATGTGGAGTGATACTGAAGGCCATGATGTAAATCCTCCTGGGATTGTCCTTCTATAGCCAGCATCCCGATAAGTAGGGAAAACATCATCGCTGGAGCTATCAAAACTTTACGCAGAAGAATTTTACTTGCCTCTCGTCTGGATTCCCGCTTATCCCATATCGGCTTGGTAAAACCTATGATGTTCAATGAATAGAAATCTTTCTGTAGATATAGTGAGTGTATGTTGAGTAGAACTATAGGGTTTATATAAGACACCTTTTGTCCTTTTTAGGCCCTGTTTCTCTGATGTAATAATTTCATACGTTTATGAGAGGCTGTCTCTGTATTACGCCATTTTATCAAGCTAAGAGTTTGTTTTTGTAAGTAATATATTCCAGTATAAATACATTGCCTTTCTAACCTTTAAATATCGATAAAGTCCCTCTTTTCATAAATTCTATAAAAAAGTATGAATTACAACTGTAAGCCAAGTGAATCCTGGTTTCCTGCTGCATCTACTTGACGGTTAGTCAGTTATAAACAGATCTTTTTATAGCGTAGGCGGCTAAAACCAGACGCGAAAACCAATCACCCACACGGTGCTATAGACCTTTTCCCCTTCTTCGCGGGCAAAATCTGCGGCATTGCCCACGACTCGTTCATGGTGAACGCCAATATAGGGGGAGAATTTTGGGTGAATTTCATAGAGTAGCCGCAAGCCTGTTTCTATTTGAGACAAACCACTGCCACTGCCAGCGATTTCATCATTTTGGCCAAAGAAATTCAGCTCCAGCCGCGGAACAAGGCTCACTTTTTCTGCGAGCTTTGCATCATATTCCCCTTCCAGGCGAAAAGCTGTACTGCCGTTCCTTGCCAGAAATAGCACTGCATCCATTTCTAATGAATAAGGGGTTTCTCCAGCCAGCCCAATCGCCAGCCAATTGCGGCTGGTCGTTTCCCGCTGCAGGTCGTGTCGGAAGCCGGCGAGGAAATTCCAATCTTTGGAAATGGATCGGCTGTAGACCAGCCATCGCTCATTTTTTTCTGTTTCTCCGCCTCCCCGCTCAAAGTCTACTTCCAGCACTACTTTATTGACGTCATCTCCATAACTGAAATCACCTTCGATTGCCGCGCCGTTCATGCCGCGTCGTTCGAATTGATCAAGGCTGAGTTTGGCTACTGGCTTGTCCCCTTCCCCGACCATACCATGGTCCTCTCCAGCGACTGAGCCTTCTGAGCGGGATTGGAAGCTGTGATGCTGGTCTTGCTGATTTTGCGCTTTAGCTGCTTGAACACCCAGTTGCAAGCACAGGGTAACAACGATTATTACTGTCGCTTTGGTATGGGGAGTGCGCTTCATACCACGCGCACCTCACGGAAAATACCGTATGTGCGATAAAGCATTTGGCAGTGTAATGCCCAGCGCCCCCGGTTATCGGCATTTACCAAGTAACTGATTTTGGCACCGGGCTGTACCATTACCGTGTGCTTGCGTGGCAGATACTCCCCGTCACCAGTTTCCAGCTCACTCCATAAACCGTGCAGGTGCATGGGCTGGGTGAGTAGGGTGTCGTTCACCAGAGTGATTCGTAGACGCTCGCCATAAGCCAATAATATTGGTGTGGCGTTTTTATATTTAACACCGTCAATGGACCATAGGTAACGAGCTGGATTACCGGTGAGATGTAGTTGTAGTTCTCGCTGCGGTTGGCGCCGATCTAATGATGGTGTGAGGCTGCGAAGATCCTTGTAGGTTAGGATGCGGCGGTTGTGGCGTTGCTGATGTTCACGCAGTCCAACACCGGGGTCATCCACTCCATTTTGAGGCGCGCGCGCGCGTAGGGCTACGCCATGGCCTTTTTCTGTTGGCTGGTGGACGATGGGGCTATTGCTCCCCAGGCCGGCGGGGGCCAGTTTGGCATTTTGTTCTTCTGCAGTGGGCTGTCTATCAGCAGCTCTAGCACCACCGGCACGAATGAATCCCATATCGCGTTTATCGAGTATTGGGATTGGGTCCATGGGGGGAACTTCGGCAGAGAGATTCTGAGCGGGCGTTAAGGTACCGCGAGCGTAACCGCCGCGATCAATCGCCTGGGCAAAAAGGGTGTAGGCTCTGTCCCCACTGGGCTTAACCACCACATCGTAGGTTTCCCCAGTACCTAGGCGGAATTCATCCACTCTCACCGGCTGAATATTCTGGCCGTCAGCACTCACCACGGTCATATCCAGATCGGGAATGCGTAGGTCGAAGATTGTCATGGCAGAGGCGTTGATAAAACGCAGCCGTACTATCTCACCGGGGGCAAAAAGGGCAGTCCAATTGTCTTCCGGAGTTTGTCCATTGATCAGGTAGCTGTAGGTGTAGCCTGTGACATCAGACACATCTCGATCAGACATGCCTGCGAAGTTCCATGGGTGTCGTTCACGCCAGGTTTGCTCTATGCCTTTTGCGCGTACATCCCGCCAGAGATCTGTGGTGGTGCGGTGGCGGCGCCGATTGTAATAGTGGCCATCTTTCTTAAGGTTTGAATAAATCTGCTGGGGAGATTCATCGCTCCAATCGGAGAGCAACACTACATAGTCCCGGTCATAGGTCACCGGGTCCCCCCCAGCGGGATCGATGACGATAGCTCCGTAGAGTCCCTGCTGCCTCTGGAAGCCGGAGTGACTGTGATACCAGTAAGTTCCGCTTTGTTTGACTTTAAAGCGGTATCGAAAATTTTCCCCGGGCCTAATACCGGAGAAATTGAGCCCTGGTACACCATTCATCGGGTTGGGCACCCTGATGCCATACCAGTGAATCGAAGTGTTTTTATCTAACTGATTGAGAACGTTGAGAGTGACTGTTTGCCCCTCGCGCCAGTGCAGGATTGGGCCGGGAATAGAGCCGTTAACTGAAATTGCGTTGCGAGGTTGCCCGGTTAGGTTAACTGCCCTTTGGTCTACCTGCAGGGAGAAATTCTCGCCAGTTAAAGTCGTGGGAGGGGGTACTCGCGCCCTGGCGGGGTTAGGGAAGCCGGGCAGGCCCAGCAGGGCCATGCCGGCGCCGATTCCGGTTACAAAGGTGCGGCGCGAAACCGAGCCGCACCGCGGAGGTTTTGTCATCGACAGTCCTCAGAACTGTTCTCCGGCTGCGTTGATTTCTGCATAAACCACACTGCTGCCGTCCTTGTTTAACTGCATTACCTGGTAGGGGGTAAAGCGATCGCCCATCTCCATGCCAGGGCTTCCTAGAGGCATACCGGGTACAGCCAGCCCCAGCGCACCTTTAGGCGGACTTTGCAAAAATTGCTGAATCAGCTTGGCTGGTACATGCCCTTCGAAAACATAGCCTTCCCTGGACACACTGGTGTGGCAAGACTGGTAGCGGGGTTCGATTCCGTGCTGTTTTTTGACGCCGTTGAGGTCATCGACATCCTTTGCCACTACTTCGAAGCCGCTGCTCCGAGCGTGGTCCACCCAAACTTTGCAGCAACCACAGGTAGCGGATTTATAGGTAGTCAGGTGCTGCGCTTGAGATTCTTTGGGCTCGGTGGGTTCGGCGCAGGCACTGAGGGCTAATGTGGTAATAAGCGCGGCAATCGCGATTAAAAAAGATCGGTACATGGAATTACTCCTGTCATTCATATCAACTGATCCACCACATCGCCAGCGCAGCATAGGTGCAGCTAGTGGTGGGCAAAAAAGATTTATTGGCGAAATTTACTGCTGGAGCCGAGGCTCAGATGGCAATAGGAGGCCGCAGGGCGCTTTCCGGGTCGGGGGAAGGTTTAAATATTGAGTAAGTAGTTGCCAGGGAAATAGGCCGCGAAAAACTCGGGATATTGGCGGAGATTAGGGCGAGGCTATTGCTCAATCCCGGGCAGCAACCGCATTCGATACCACAGTCGCCGCGGTGTTCACTGTGGCAATCATCGGCCTTATCCGCGTCGCAGTGACCTTGTTCGCTGCTCTCCAGGCTCAGCATATCTGCAGGTTCCGCACAGGGCACGGCCGATGCCAGGCCGGCAAAGGCCAGCAGCAGTATCAGCAATAAGGTGCGAAGGTAGGCGGTGTACATAAAGTAGGCCTGGAGCAGTGTGTCGGTCAGTGTATGTGTGGGCAGCAGGGGGCGCAAGCACCGCGAGAGGTTGGAGGAGGGTGATGGAGAGCGTCCCGCTCTCCGTTGGTTTTACGCCGGTATTGACTCGGAGCCTATAGGGTTATCGTTTCTAAAAACTGCCCTTTAGACAGGTCTTTAGGGTTTCCTCAGCGGCAAGCGATAGTCCTGATGTCGCAGCAGATCGGGTCCACACTCCAACCTCTCCAACCAGCTCAGGAAGCCTTCTTTAACTTTCTCAGAGGCAAAAAAACCGCCGTGCTGGGGCACAATCATGGCCGGATTTAGTTCTCGCACCATTTTCACCCACAGGCGACAGGCCCAGTTGCCCCCCATATAGCGCTGGTGGAAACCTTCCATGGATGGAATATGGGAATCGAAGTCGTTGACTTCGCCCTCTTCACCACCGAGAGAAGCGCCCACGTCACCGGAAAACAGAATGCGGCTAACCGGGTCGTAGAAACTGAAATTGCCGCAGGAGTGCATAAAGTGTGCAGGCAGGGCCCAGATTTCGCTGTCGGCAAAAGGCAGCACCGCGCCCTTGTCACTGATGGGAATAATACGGTCCTGCCAACGTTCACTACCGGCGCGCGAGGCGACAAAGCCGGAGACCAGGTGGGGCAGGAAGCGCGACCACAGTTTGGATACTGCCACCTTGCAGCGCGAGTGCAGCATCCAGCGCGGCAGTGAGGCAATGATGTCCGGGTCCTGGTGCGAGGCCAGGATATATTCCAGATCGTTCAGGTTTAGGTGGCGGCTGAGTTCGATGGTTAGGGGGGTGTAGGTGAGATCACCGCCGGGATCAATCAGCGCACCCTGGGTGCCGCGGCGAATCACAAACTGGTTGGCCTGCACTCCATCGCTGCCATTCTGTTCTTTTACCAGATCGCAGAAACGCGCAACCAGGTGAGGGCCTTGCTCAAATAAAATGTCCACGCCGCGGCCCCTCTTATTTAATTAGGTCAAGGTACTGGCTGAGGCGCTCCTTGTTGACGGCGATACGTTCACTCATTCCTTGAGCGTGTTTCTTGGCATCTTCCAGATTGCCGGCCTGGCCCACCTGAATGACACCGACCATGCCCAAGGGCAGGTGCGGATCGCACTGGTACAGGTAAACGCCTTCCTTATTCAAGGTCACGCTGACTTTCTCGCCCATGCTGCCATTCCAGCTGTCGCCATCGGCCGGGGAGAGTACGGAGCGGCTGTTGTGAGCCATATCGGTGGGCAGGAAGGTGACAGTATCGCCCACTGCAACGTTCAGGAACGCGGGTTCGAAAGTCATCATGCCGTCCTTGCCCTGGTTCAGCATCTTAACTTCGTGATCTGCAGCCAGGGCGGACGTCGAGGCCATGACGAGTGCGAGAAGCGCACCGCGAAGAGAAATAGACGACATATTTACTTCCTGTTTTGAGTAGTCAGTGATGTTGTAGTGACTCTGCCCCTAGGAGGAGGCGAGACGCGCCGGATAGTAGCCCGGTGAAAATACGGAGAATTGATCTAGATCAATCGCGCAGACCCCGGAGAAAGTGGGAAAAAGTGCCAATACACCACTTGGGTAAAGGAGAGTCATATCTGTCTGTTAAGCGCTGCCCGCTGAAGGGAGATAAGGGGTAAACTGTGCGCCAATTTGACTGGGTGACGCTTTGGGGGAATAACCTTGGCTGCTAAACGCAAAACTGCCTATGTATGTAATGAATGTGGCGCTGACTACACAAAGTGGGCGGGGCAGTGCAGTGCTTGCGGTGCTTGGAACAGTCTCTCTGAAGTGCGTTTGGGGCCGGAGCACAAAGACAGCCGCGCGGCCAATTTCACCGATGCCCAGAGTGGCTATGCCGGCGCCGCCGGTGCTGGCAAGGTGCAGAAGCTCTCGGAAATCGACCTGAGCGAGCTGCCACGTATTCCCACTTCCGCCTCGGAACTCGACCGGGTGCTGGGGGGCGGCTTGGTGCCGGGCTCGGTGGTGTTGATCGGCGGTCATCCTGGGGCCGGTAAATCCACGGTATTGCTACAGACTCTGTGCCACCTGGCTACTACCATGCCAGCGCTGTATATCACCGGTGAGGAATCCCTGCAGCAGGTGGCTATGCGCGCCAAACGCCTGGGCCTACCCACCGATTCCCTGCAGCTCCTCAGTGAAACCGATGTAGAGCGCATCTGCCTGGCGGCTAAAGAGGTGAATCCACGCGTGATGGTAGTGGACTCCATCCAGGTGATGCATATGAGCGATGTGCAGTCCGCTCCGGGCTCCGTGGCCCAGGTGCGTGAGAGTGCTGCTTACCTGACCCGCTTTGCCAAGCAGACTGGTACTGCGCTGATTTTGGTGGGCCATGTCACCAAAGACGGCAGTTTGGCCGGCCCCAAGGTGCTGGAACATATTATTGACTGCTCCATTCTGCTTGAAGGTACTCACGACTCCCGCTTCCGCACCCTGCGCGCCCATAAAAACCGCTTTGGAGCGGTCAATGAACTGGGGGTGTTTGCCATGACCGAGCAGGGCCTGAAAGAAGTCTCCAACCCCTCCGCTATTTTCCTGCAGCGTGCTGAAGAGATCGCTGCGGGATCAGTGGTGACTTCCGTGTGGGAGGGCACCCGGCCGCTGCTGGTCGAACTGCAGGCTCTAGTGGATGACAGCAGCCTCGGTAATCCGCGCCGGGTGGCGGTGGGCCTCGATCAGAACCGCCTGAATATGCTGCTGGCGGTGTTGCACCGCCATGGCGGCGTCTTGGTCGGCGACCAGGATGTGTTTATCAATGTGGTGGGCGGCGTCAAAGTAATGGAAACCAGTGCCGACCTGACCCTTTTACTGGCGGTTGTTTCCAGCTTTCGCAATCGGGTGTTGCCGCGGGATCTGGTGGTATTCGGTGAGGTGGGACTTTCCGGTGAGATCCGCCCGGTGCCCTCGGGCCAGGAGCGCCTGCGCGAAGCGGCCAAGCACGGTTTCCGCAAGGCGATAGTGCCCGCCGCCAACCGCTTGAAAAACGATATCGAGGGTATGGAAATGCACTCGGTAAAAACCCTGGCGGAAGCCCTTGCCGTGATCGACATGAGCTGAGTCGGATGAGTACCCGTACGTCCAGGCGTCATCTTCTCTGCTGGCAACTATTACTCGGTGCAGTGTTCATTCTGGCCGCGAAAGTCCAGGCCTATGAGCGCATTGCTTCGTTGAACCTGTGTCTGGATCAGGTGCTGCTGAACTGGGCACAACCTGCGGATATTGCCTCCCTGACTTGGCTCTCCGCTGCCGAACAGTATCGCTCCCTGCCGATTCCCGAACACGTACAACTTAACCGCGCCCGCGCCGAGGAGCTGCTGCCATTAAAGCCGGATCTGGTGCTCGCCGGGCAGTACGGTGCCCAGCGTGCGGCGGAGCGGCTGCAGTCTCTGGGTGTGAATGTGGTAACCATTCCCGATGCCTACAACCTGGAGCAGCTGCAACAACAGCTCGATGCTTTAGAAGCCGTACTGGGTCCGCTCTCTCCGCTGCAACAGCAAAAACGCGCGCTGGCGCAACTACTCGATCAGCCCGCCGCAAAACAGCGCGCCAGCGCGGTGATTCTCTCCGCCAATAACATCACTTATGGCAGCGGCATGCTGGAGCATCAGCTGCTGCAGCGCGCGGGTTTTGACAATCTCGCCAGCGCTCAGGGGCTGGCTCGTATCAGTCTGGAAGAAGTAATCGCCCTGCAACCGGACCTGCTGGTCTTCTATGGCAGTGAACAGCATTTTGCCCTGGCTTACCTGGCGGCGCGCCATCCGGTACTACAGCGCTATATCGATAGCGGTCGCACCTATACCCTACCGAAACAACTGAGCCTGTGCCCAGTATTGGCAATAGTGGATACGCTGCAACAGCTGATGGATAAGAGGGAAGCCCTTGTTAAAGCACAATAAAAACGCGGTTTTTCTATTGCTGGCGGCTCTGCCGCTGGCCCTGCTCGGGGCACTGGGCAGCGGCCCGGTTTCGGTGGATCTTTCCAGTGCGCTGGCCGAGGGCTGGAGTGGCCAGAGCAGCGATGCGGTGATCCTGTGGCAGTTGCGGCTGCCCCGCGCCCTGTTGGCGATATTGGTGGGCGCTGCCCTGGGAATGGGCGGCGCGGCCATGCAGGGGATGTTGCGCAATCCCCTGGCGGAGCCGGCGCTGCTCGGTGTTTCCAGCGGTGCGGCTTTGGCGGCGGTACTGTTTCTCTATTATGGCGCCGCCTGGAAGTCCGGTTGGCTGCTGCAGGCTCTGGCTATCGGCGGTGCTTTTAGCGCGGCGGCGGCGGTGTGGCTGTTGGCGGGGCGGGGCGCCAGTGCCGGGCGGCTGGTGTTGGCGGGTGTGGCTATTAACGCTTTCCTATCGGCACTGATTGCGCTGGCGCTTAACTATGCGCCGAGCATGTTCGCCATGCAGGAAGTGGTGTTCTGGTTGATGGGCTCGCTGGCCAATCGCGGCTGGGACCAGCTGTTTTTGGCATTGCCCTTTTTGGCGGTGGGGGTGCTGTGCCTGTTTTTCACACGCAATTATTTGCGCGCGCTGGCCTTGGGTGAAGACAGCGCAGCTTCCTTGGGTTTCCAGAGTCGTGCCTATCCCTTTCTTATTCTGCTGGGTATTGCCAGTGCCGTGGGTGGTGCTGTGGCAGTAGCTGGCACCATCGGTTTTGTCGGATTGGTGGTGCCGCACCTGGTGCGCCCTCTGGTGCGCCAGGACCCCGCCCGCTTACTTTGGATCAGTGCTTTAGCTGGGGCGTTGCTGTTGCTGCTGGCAGATATCCTGGTGATTAATTTTGTCGGCGCTCAGGAGCTGCGCATTGGTGCGGTCACCGCCTTTATCGGTGCACCTTTTTTCTTTTGGCTAATTCTGACGGCGCGTAGGGGGCAGTGGTTGTGAGTATTGCGGCTGAGCAAACGATCGAGGCCGCTTGCATTGAGCTGGGGCTAGAGCGTGGGCGCAAGAGTGTCCTGCGTGGAATCCATTGTGCATTTAAGCCCTTTGAGCTAACCGCTGTGGTGGGGCCCAATGGGGCTGGTAAGAGCAGTCTGTTGCAGTGTCTGTCAGGAGTTCAAAATCCCAGTAGCGGGCGCGTAGAGTTAAATGGTCTGGCCTCTGGGCAGATGAAGGCGGCCCAGCGCGCGCGGCTGGGGGCTTTCCTGCCGCAGTCGGAAACTCCGGCCTGGTCTCTCAGTGCGGCGGATATGGTGGCGCTGGGATTACTACCTTGGGGGCGTCTGCCGGATCGCGAGCAGAGAATTCAACAGGCGTTGTTATTGGTGGATGCGCAGGAATTTGCCCAGCGCCCGGTCACTCAATTATCCGGTGGCGAGCTGCGCCGTGTGCAATTGGCCCGCCTGTTAGTGGGGCGGGCGCCGTTGCTGATTGCCGATGAGCCCACCGCGGCGCTGGATATTCGTCATCAGCTTCAGCTGATGCAGAACTTCCGCAGTCTGGCCGACAGTGGCAAAACCGTGGTGTTGGCACTGCACGATCTCAGCCTGGCGGCACGATTTTGTGATCGGATTCTCTTGATGCTGGATGGTGAAATGCTGGCACAGGGAATACCGCAGGAGGTGCTGACCCCGGCGCTGATTGGCGAAGCTTACGGAGTGAGTTGCGAATTCCGCTGGCGCGATGGTATCGCCGATTTTGTGCCGCTGGATTTGTTGCGGAAATCCAGCGGCTAGAGTTATTCATCTCAACCAAATCGCCGGCGCGGGGGCTGCGGCCGCCCCATTGCGGGTCCGCGGCGGAAGTCTTCGGACGGTGTGCCTTTGTAGCAGCGCGGAATTATTGGCCACTCTTCGGTGAGGAAATAGGCATAGGTGCCCTGGGGGAATTCCGGGGTGCGCACAAAGCGGCCATTGCACTCATCGAGGGAGCCCGCCCCTTCAACATATTCGTAGTCCGCCACAAAGGTGCCGTCGTAATAGCCGCCAGGTTGCTTACTGCCTTTTGGTCGAGGTCCAGATTTTACCCGATAGCTGGAATGCATTTTTACGATACTAGATTCCCCACTCATGCCATCTTCATAGCCATACAATGCGTAAATGGGAAAACCATCTGCGGCCCAACCAATCAATGGTGAATGCTGCTGTGGCGTTACATGCAATCGTGTTAGCAGTCCAGTGGGCAGGCCGTGGTAGTGGTAGGCGCCGTTCGGTTGAACATGGGCATAATTGTCGTCCACACCCAGAGGCACGGCACCGGAGAGTGCCTCGTAGCGCCAGATACCGCGGTTGCCCAAATACCATTCCGCCGCGCTGGGATCAAAAGGCACGCCGTTAATGCCAATGCCAAAATTTTGCAGAGTTACCGGCGTGGATTTTTTTGCCACTTTGGGGTTTGCAGGCACTCGGTATTTGTAACGCTGGATCTCTATTTCGTGGGGATTACCGGAGTTGGGGAAGGCGCCGGTTTTGTGTATGGAAATACCGTTGGCCTCAATCACCCGCCAAGGGCCCTCAATAGTGACTTTAATACGGCTCGAGGTGATCGGGTCACGGTCGGCGGGGACTTTATATTGCAGTCCTTCTGACTGTACCACCCGGTGCTTGCGCGCCGGTGGTCTGCCATTAGCGCGATCCTGAATAGGGGCCCTGGCAATATCTAATTGGTCTGGCACACAGACCAGGCTTTGCTGTTCAGATAAGCTGAAGCACTGTCCTGCGCTGTGATTGATGGTGCAACTGCTGCCAGTAGAGAGGCCCTGGCAGGCCTCAACGGCAGTTTGTGGCAGATGGCCCAGGGCCGCGGGGGCAACACAGGCGAGGCTGAATAAAAACCACTTCTTCATACGACATTTCCAAACTGCGCGGCCCCCGGGAGGCCGCAAAATTTACTGCGAATCCTTTTCTTTATCTTTGCGAGGTCCACGGCCTTCCATTTTTGTCGGTACACACAGTATTTGTTCTTCCTGAGGGGGTTTACGGCAAGTTCCCTCTAAAGTACCGCGCGGGGTTTCCACAGTGCAGGCATCACCCTCAGACTTGCCGTTACAGGCATCAAAAGCCTCCTGAGGGGGTTTGCGCGGTTGTGCCGTAGCGGTGGAAATCAAGGCCAATAGGGCGATAGGTAAAATGACTTTATGCATGGTGTGCTCCTTGGGGGCGGATGGGGTTTGCCTGCACCCAAATGTGCAGATTGTGGTGACACCGGTGGCCGGTACTCCTTTCTCAGGGATATTTTTTAACCAGCACTTGCAAGCCAACATAGTTCAGGAATGCGTAAGCAATGTGGATTTTTGGTAAAGAAGTGTGCAAGCGAGCAAGAGGCTGAGAGGCGTTTGAAAAACAGATTTTTATTGAAAATTATCCCGTGGATATAACGTCTTACTTTCGCTGGGGAAGCGTCGGCCACGCTGTTATACTTGCCGCCGCTTTGGGTGCCCAGCAGTGCAATGTCACTTGGCTGGGGTAAACGGGAAGTCCGGTGATGTGTACACAGAGTCCGGCGCTGCCCCCGCAACGGTAAATCATTTTTCGTTGAAAAATGACAAGCCCGATACCGGCCCTCGGCACTAAGCCGGAGTTTTTATATCCGGCCTCGAGGATAAAGCGGAGGGCTTTGTCTGGTCAGTGTGCCCGCCTGGGTTGCGCACCGATTGTACTCACCCTCCCTCAATCCGTTTTTCTGTTCGAGATTGGGGAACCACAATGAAAAAAACTTTATTAGCCGCTGCCGTCTTTGCTGCGGCGCAACCGCTATTGTCTGTGGCTGCGGACCTGGAAGAAATCACCGTGACCGCCAGCCGCCTGGATCTGCCCAAGAGCCAGCTGGGCGTCTCTGTTTCAATTCTTAATGCTGCCGATATCGAGCGCTTGGGTTACACCAGCCTATTGGATGTGATGCGCACTCTGCCGGGTGTGGCTGTCAGCAATAGCGGCGGTGCTGGCAAGGTCAGTTCCTTATTTATCCGCGGTGAAAGTAACTTCCGCACCCTGGTGTTACTGGATGGGGTGAATATTGCCGACCCGACGGGTTTGCAGGTAAGTACCCAATTGCAGCACTTGCAGGCCAGCGATATTGAGCGTATCGAAGTCCTGCGTGGTCCCCAGGGCATGCTTTACGGTGCTGGCGCCGGTGGCGTGATTAATATTATCAGCAAGAGGTCCACTGAGAGCGTTAACGCCAGCGCCTCTGTAGAGGCGGGCCGTTACGGAAGCCAGAGCGCCAATGCGAATCTGGGGGGAAGCATTGAGTCCTGGTACTATGACTTGAATGTTTCTGACTATTCCACCGATGGTTTTAATGCGACCGAAAATGATACTTCTGGTGAGGAAGATGGTTACGATAATCTTACCGCCAGTGCACGCCTTGGTTACCAAGTCAATGAGAACCTATCTCTCGAGGGTCAGTACCGCAAGGTGGATACTGAGACCGAGTATGACAACTGTTTTTCGGATTTTCCTAATGATTGCCTGAGTCGTTTCGACCAGGAATTTTACATCTTTAGTAGTAATTACCAGTTTGCTAACTGGAATCATAGAGTAAGCCTTTCTCAGCAGGAGATTGATCGAGAAGAGGGACTCAGCCCTGGGGCCTTTCCCTTTATAACTAGCGGTGAAATTCGTGAGGCAAATTATATCGGCAGCCATACTTTGAGCAGCGGAAAACTGCTGTGGGGCGGAGAGTATGAACAGCAGAAATATGCTACACAGTTTGCTGGAGTCACTTCAGGTGATGAGGTGCTGGAAAGCACAGGTTTATTTACTGAATGGCACAGTGACTTTGCTGAAAAGGTATTTTATACATTGGGGTATCGCCGGGATAGTTTGGAGGTTGAGAACCACAATAGCTGGCGTGTCTCTGCAGCCCTACCGGTTTCTCTAGGTGAAGATCATCAGCTTAAATATCGCGCGAATTTTGGAACTGGTTACCGTGCTCCGAGTCCGTACGAATATACTACGAACGCTTCTTTGGGAGCTGAAACCAGTCGTGGTTATGAGTTGGGCCTGGAATACCAGTGGGCACAATTATTACAGGCTGAACTGACCTACTTCGACCAGGAGATCAACGATGCTATTTTTTATAATTACATAACCTGGTCTTTTGAACAGGATAACGGTGAGAGTCAATCTGAGGGGGTGGAGCTGTCCTTGGGTGGCAACCTTAATGGCAGCCTGGATTGGTCTATAACTGGCACTTGGCTGAACTCAGAGGACTTCACGGGCGCTCAGCGTGGCGGAGTTCCTCAGAGAGTATTTAACTTCGGCCTAAGCCAACAATGGCTGGGAGATAAGTTGACTCTGAGTGGTAACTGGCAGCGGGTTGAGGATCGTATTGATGGTTATACCAGGATTGCCTTGGAAAACTACAGCAAGGTTGATCTTAATGCTGTCTATCGGGTCTCCCCCAATATGCGGGTTAATCTACGCGGTGAAAATGTGCTGGACCGGAACTATCGCGAAGTTGCGGGTTATTACACTGCAGGCGCGGCAGTTTATGCGGGTATAGAATTTAGCCTGTAAAAACCTTTCGAGAGATGGCCCTTTGGGCTATCTCTCTGTTCACTCTCTTTTGACAATTCAACGACTCAATTCCGGTGTTTCTCTTCCCGGCAGCTACTATTGCAGCGTCTGGTTTTTTCTGGGAGCTATTTTGTGGCGGTATTTAGTAATAATGGCGTGGAATTGCATTTCGAAATTCGCGGAAATGGTCCCCGTCTGGTATTTCACCCCGGCACTCTCAGTGACCTCAGAGTAGCTCCGACGATTTTTGATTCCCCGCTGGCAAACCAGTTTGAAATACTAACCTTCGACCCCCGTGGCATCGGCCAGTCTAATTCGCCGCTCGACTCCCCCAATATGGCCGATTATGCTCTGGACCTTAAACGCCTGATGGATCATCTCGGCTGGAGGGAGGCTTTTTTATTGGGTGAGTCATTTGGCGGTATGGTTGCCCAGGAGTTTGCCTTACAGTATCCACAGATGGTGGAAAAACTTATTTTATTGGTCACCAGCTCTGGAGGTCATGGAGGCGCTTCATTTCCATTTCATAATTACGATATCGAGGCAATGAGCCTCGAGGAAAAAGTAAATTTGTGGGTGACAGCAGGGGACCGGCGTTTACAAACTGCCGGCGGAATAAACTCAGAATCCGCGCTTCATGCTTCTTTAAGCCGTTATTATCGACAAGTCTGTGAACTGGCCGCGAAGAAGCCTGAGGGTGTCCTATGCCGTTCGCGACAACTCCAAGCGAGAAAGGGTCATGATACCTTCTCGCGCTTACCGGAATTGGAAGTGGAGACACTGATCTGCGCGGGACGCTATGATAGTGTTGCTCCTTTTAAAAATCAGCAGGCCCTATTCCAGCAGATACCCAATGCACGTTTGGCTGTTTTTTCCGGTGGTCATAATGTCCTTTGGCAGGACGACCTGATTTGGAATTTTATTTCTGAATTTTTGGCACTGGCTGATTAAAAATGAATGTAAGTGGCTTTATCAGTTCCCTTCCTATTATTTTAGTATTCGATGGTTTTTATGAGCTCAGAATCACAAGATAAAAATAGTCGCCATAAGGCGCGAATGCAGAACCGTAAAAAAATTGTGGATGAGGCAGTTTCCAAAGCCCTGGATGAGCGCGGTATCGTGATTCTCTATACCGGAGATGGCAAGGGGAAAACTACTGCGGCTATGGGTACCGTCACTCGAGCCCTGGGCTTTGGCTATTCCACCGTGGTGACTCAGTTCATTAAGGGGACCTGGGAGTGTGGAGAAAAGAACCTGCTAATGGGGGCTGCCCACCCGCTGCAATGGCACCAAATGGGTACGGATTTTACCTGGGAAACTCAGGACTTTGAGGCCGATAAAGCCGCGGCGATGGCACTTTGGGAGAAGGCGCGGGAAGCGTTGCGGGATGAACGGGTTTATCTGGTGGTTTTGGATGAACTTACCTACGCCCTGAATTACCGTTGGTTGGACAAAGAAGAAGTGTTACAGGCGATACAACAGCGTCCCAGGGAGCAATCGGTCATTATTACCGGGCGAGGGGCCAAACAGTACCTGAAAGATATTGCCGATACTGTGAGTGAAATGCGTGCGGAAAAACACGCGTTCAATACCGGAGTTGCCGCCCGCAGGGGCATAGAGTGGTGAATTTGCCTTCGCAATAACCATAATCAAAGTCGTGACTATGACGGGCTAGGCTGGGTTGGATAGGATGGAGCCGGTGGACAGGTGATGGTTAGTAAAAAAGGTGATGGTGAGTAGAGATGCTGGATAAAGGCTTTGGCTGTCTCAGAGTATATACAGCCAAAGCTCCATAGTGGCTCTACTTATTCGACTTCCGCCAACTCTTGTGCCGCTTCTCGGGCAGCCAGTTGCGCCATTAGCTGGCGTCTGACGCGCATCGGAGTGGTGCCAAACCAACGATAACAGGCGCGGTTGAAAGAGCTCTGTTCGCGATAGCCCAGCATATCGGAAATCTGGGACATGGGCGGCTGTTTACCGCTTAAATAGTATTCGGCGCGCTCCCGGCGAATGCGATCTAACAGATCTTCAAATACCAAGTCACGGTCCCGCAGCCGCCGTTGTAAGGTGCGTTTGTGCATACCCAACTGGTTGGCCACCTCTTGCAGGCTGCAGCGCTTTAATGGCATCAGGCAGTAGATTAGCTGCTGCACCTGCTCTATTAAACTGGATTCTCCCTGCTGCAGAAGCTCTTCGATGTAGGTTTTCAACAGTGGGCGCAGGCTTGGATTGCACTTCTCGGTGGGCTGTAGCAGGGAGCTACTATTTAGGATGAACGCATCTGTTTCCTTGCCAAAGCGCACCGGAACCCCAAAAAAGTTTTCGTAATGGCTGTGTAACGGCCGCTCGGCTTTTAGATGGACGCTTTCCAGTTGAAAGTTGCTGCCGCACAGGTGCTGGAGGGCGACGAGTGATACGCCGAGCAAAAATTCCCGGCACTGTTGCTGGGCGAGGGGGGAGTCCTCGGCGAGCTGGGCTTCGAGGTCATCGACACAAAGAAAGTCCAGGTGCGTATGCTTGCCTTTTTTGGTGAGTTCAACCCGCAGATTATAGGGTGAGTTACCCAGCTGTTTTATCGCAGCGTTCAGAAACTCTCCGAGGGTAAGGGACTGCAATACTGCCGCCCCAAGGGAACCCAGTGCGGCGGCACCTTGGCTGTGAGCGAGGCGCAGGCCAAAGTCAGCACAGTTCAATTGGCTAGCGGTCTTATGTACCAGTTCGGCGACCTGATCAAGCGCCAGATACCCATCCAGGCTTTCCACCTGGTGGGGGTTGATACGTGAGCTGATTAGCAGGGCTTCAGGGCTAGCTTTTAATTGGCTCACCAACTCGTAAAAGCCTGTTAACAGGGTCGTTCTTATTTGTTGAGTCAATTTTTATAAATCCTGTGAATTCCCTGGGAAAAAATTGCTGTTATACATTTCCCAGGGTGAAGGGGTTAATCCGTCGGAATAGATCGAATAAGGGCGGAACCCAGGGATAAAAAAGAGCCTTACGGCCCATGGTATTTATCAAGTGGGGTTTTATAGCGACTGAATTAGAGGACAGTCTTCGGCCAGGGCCTGCTCTGAATTGACGTCCTGTAATGTCTGTAATGGAGGGCAATAGCAATCTTTACCTTCTCAAAGAAGGTAAGGTAGGGCACAACCACGGTGCTCGTCCTGAGCGGAAAAAATAAATGATAGTTAGATCAGGGCAGGTCTATGCTGGCGATAATCCGCGTATCGATCTCCGCAAAATGTTATTACGAAGTAATGTTACTCGTTTTATTTAGATGTTTTAAAGGCCATTGATAACTTCAGGGTGCTTCTCGAATACTGCCTAGCGGAAAATAAATCTTTTTATTGAGCCTTTTGGGGTAATTTATCCCCTTTTATTTCTTTTAAGCTCTTTTTGTTTTATGACGACTGCGTCACCGGGAATATTAGTTTTTTAGTCAGGACTGACAAAAAAATGCGGTATTGGCTCGGTGGTACCAATTGAGCGCAAGATTATAGTGATTTTGTTGAAGCGCTGTTGAGCTTTCTCTCCCAGTGAGGCGCTTTAATTTGCACATTTCTTTCATAATTAAAAAGGCCCGCTAAAAGCGGGCCTTTTTAAAAATCGGGGCTTTAGCCACCGTAATAGGTTGCTGCACCGGGCCCAACGGGGAGGCCCAGGGCAAATACCCAGATATAGAACAGGGCAGTCCAGCCAACAAAGAAGAAGATGGAGTAGGGAATCATTGTGGCGATCAATGTCCCCATCCCCAGGTCTTTCTTATAGCGTGCGGCGAAGGTGATGATCAGACCGAAGTAGCTCATCATCGGCGTAATGACATTCGTCACTGAGTCGCCAATTCGATAAGCGGCCTGGATCACTTCAGGCGCATAGCCCAGCAGCATCAACATCGGCACAAAGATTGGAGCGGTAACGGCCCACTGTGCCGAGGCACTGCCCAGCATCAGGTTCACAAACCCGCACATCATGATAAAGAACAGGAACAGCAGTGGGCCTGTCAGGCCGATACTCTGCAGGGCATCGGCGCCCAGTACGGCGAAAATAGTCCCCAGATTGGTCACCTTGAAGAAGGCGACGAACTGCGCAGCGAAAAACACCAGTACGATGTACATCCCCATGCTGTTCATACTTTTGGCCATGGCATCAATGACATCACGGTCATTCTTCATGGTGCCCACCACCTTGCCGTAGACAAAGCCAGGGATCGCAAAGAACACAAGGATTAGAGACACAATACCTTTCAGGAATGGAGAACCGGCTACCAGACCAGTTTCTGGGTTGCGCAGCACACCCCACTCGGGCACCACCGATAGGGCAAAAACAGCGGATACCGCCAGAACCGCAAGGCCAGCGTACTTAAGGCCGCGTTTTTCATCGTCGGTAAGCGTACCAAGTTTGTCCTGGCTCAGGTCGACGGAGGCCTCATTGGGGTCGTACTTACCCAACTTGGGTTCAACGATGGCCATGGTGACCCAACTGCCAACAATGGTGATCAGGAAGGTACTGACGATCATAAAGAACCAGTTCACTTCCGGCCCAACGCTATAGGTAGGGTCGATCATATGCGCAGCGGATTCAGTAATCCCCGATAGGAGCGGGTCCACTGTGCCCAGCAGCAAGTTGGCACTGTAGCCGCCGGAAACACCGGCAAAGGCCGCTGCCAACCCGGCGAGAGGGTGGCGGCCCAGGGAGTGGAAGATCATAGCGGCAAGAGGGATCAGTACCACATAGCCGAGTTCAGAGGCGGTGTTGGAGATGATACCGGCGAATACCACGATCACGGTGACTGAGCGCTTGGAGGCCTGCAGCACCAGACCGCGAACGGCGGCACTCAGCAGGCCGGAATGCTCGGCAATACCTACCCCAAGCAGGGCTACGAGAACGGTACCCAGCGGCGCGAATCCGGTAAAGTTTTTCACCAGGCTGGTGACGATCATTCGAAGGCCATCGCCACTCATTAGGTTGAAGACCTCAATCACCCCATCGGGATCGCGTCCTGCCGCACCAACCGGGCGTGGGTCTGCCACAGACAGGCCAAAGTAGGAGGCTATACCGCTAAGTATCACCACACCCACAGCAAAGAGCGCAAAGAGGGTGATGGGGTGGGGGAGCAGATTGCCTAGCCACTCCACCACATCCAGGAAGCGGGTAAAGGCTGTTTTGCGTCCCGGCGGGCTTTCCTGCTGGTTGCTGGGGGAGGTCGTTGTGGTCATTGTGTGTCCTCAATTTCGTTGGCGAGTAGCCCTAATTGCCTCTGGGATACCCGTTAGCCCAATAATTGGCTGAAAAATGTGCTAAGGGCGCGATGATACACAAAAGTCCTTTAGGTAAGAATGCCGGCGCTGGAATGATATTGGTTAGTGGGTCGGTAAAACCCTGTTTAGAAGAGGGTTATCTTGGCAGGCTATTGAAACGAGGGGATACCCCTGCACAACTAATCGAAACTCAGGGGGTGGTGTTTTAGGTGGTCTGTTTGAGCCTCACGCATGCCGCCCAGAATTTCTTAATATGCCATAATCCGAAAACTCAGCAGTCAACCGAGGGGTGAAATAATGAAGATTGGAGTTTTAAAAACCGACGATGTGCGCAAGGAACTGGTGGGCGAATACGGTGAATACCCGGAGATGTTCGCAGACCTATTGCGCAGCCAGGACCCCACACTGGAGTTCTCTACCTATGAGGTACAGCACGGACAGTACCCAGCCCAGATTGATGAAGTGGATGCCTATTTGATTACTGGCAGTAAAACCGGTGTCTATGACGATAAGGAGTGGATACCACCCCTAATGGACTTCGTGCGGAAGCTACACGACCAGAAAAAACCTACCATTGGAATCTGCTTTGGCCACCAGTTGATCGCTCAGGCACTGGGTGGAAGGGCCCGCAAATCTGATAAGGGCTGGGGATTGGGGGTACATTCTTATGAAATGCAGGAAACACCCTCCTGGATGTCGGAGCCTACGAATAGCTTTAACCTGCTGGTTACCCATCAGGACCAAGTGGATACTCTACCTCCCGGCGGCCGGGTGCTGGCTTCTAATGATTTCTGCCCAATGGCGATGCTCCAGGTTGATGATCATATGCTCACCTTCCAGGCCCACCCTGAATTTACCAAGCCTTATTCCAATAGCCTGATGGAATTGCGCCGAGAGGTGTTTGGTTCTGATGTAGTGGAAAAGGGGCAGGCCTCCCTTCAAAACGATATTCACGAGAATATGGTTGCCAAGTGGATGTTAGAGTTTTTACGTAAATAGAATTTTCAAGGGGTAGCTAATGCTGCCCCGTTGGCTTGTTGCCTGGTTTTTAGTGTTTATCCTTTGTTCCTCCACTTCTTTTTTCTCCATTATTAAATTTGACAGAATAAATGGGCAATATTTCTTGAAGTTTTAATGGAAACTTTTTGCCTTTTGGCTAGTCCTTGGGATTTTAATTTATTGCCCGCCAATTTTATTTCTTTATTCCTGTCTTGGTGGCTCTGGAAGCTTTTTGATGTTTTTTGACGCCGCTTTGGTTGCTCATTTGTTAATTTGTCGGTTTATTTTTTTGTTGTAGCTGCTGGAATTTATTTTCTGGCGTTATTTTTATTTTCCCACTTGAGTGAGGTTTCAAGATTGTTGTGTTGGCTGTTTGAAGAGGAATAATATGGCTTTTCTAGTTGGTTGAATCACTATTTTGTTCATGTTGATAATGAGGTCGCTGGGGGACGATCATCGGTTTTAATAAAGCTTGTAACTAATAAATTATAAATTTATTGATAATCAAAAGGATGGCTTTATGAAGAACTTCAAGCGGGTGCTTCTGGCTGCATCTATAAGCTTGCCGGTTATTGGGGGGCAAGCGCTGGCAGCAGGTAACGTGAATGGGTCGATTGATGGGACAGTTATCAGTAGCAGTGGTAATGATCTGAGCGGCGCTACAATTATTATAGAAAACGAAAAAAATGGCTTTAGAAGGACTATGTCCACAGGTGGGGATAGTGACTTCCGAGTGAATTTGCCTACTGGCATTTACAGAGTGACTGTTCAGAAGGATGGCTACCAGCCAGCGATAGTTGAAGCCGTTGCGGTTTCAATAGGTAGCTCCACTAAGTTGGATATACCTTTGACATTGGGAGATCTGGAGGAGGTAGTTGTAGTGGGGGAGGCCATTCCCCAGATTCGCACTGGCACGGCAGAATCGGCACTGAATATTGGCTTGTCAGATATAGAGATGTTACCGGTAGCACGTAATATTGAATCGGTTGCTTTATTGGCTCCGGGTACCGTTTTGGGTGACTCTGGGTTTGGCGAAGAGAAAGAGTTGATATCATTTGGAGGGGCTTCAGTAGGAGAAAACGCCTATTACATTGATGGTCTCAATGTCACTAATTTCCGCAATGGGTTGGGTGGGTCATCGGTTCCCTTTGAATTTTATGATCAGTTTCAAATAAAAACTGGGGGGTATAGTGCTGAGTTTGGCCGTTCTTTGGGGGGAGTATTCAATGCTGTTACCAAGAAGGGCACTAACGAATTTGAGTATGGTGTTGTTGCCTATTATGAGCCGGCAGCCCTGCGTGCAGAAGCTCCAGACTCCCTCTCAGCCGATGGAACTCTCTACGACCTAAATTCTGAAAATGAGTTGTCCAAGTATACAACTGATTATTATGTTAGTGGCCCTATCATTCCGGATAAATTATTTTACTATGTCCTTTACGAACAGCAGGAAACAGCCGAGGAATTCAACACGAAAGGGAGCCCGGGAAGATACAATGAGAGAGATATTGATGATGATTTTTGGGGGGCTAATTTAACCTGGAACATAACCGATAACCATATTCTTTCTTATATGCAATTCTCTGATAAGCGCACCAGGGAAAATGATCAATTTGATTACGATTATTTTAATAGAGATAAAAAAGAGTATACGGGCACTAAGTGGGATAAACGTGGCGGAGATAACTGGCTTGTTCGCTATGATGGCCAGATAACAGATAATTTTAGTGTGTCTATGCTCCATGGCCAGAATGAATATTCATTGACCACAATTAGTACGACAGATATGGAGTGCCCTTACGTAAGGGACTTTAGTGCCGGTGCCTTACCTGGAAATACGGATGACAGACCTGGTTGTCAAGCTAGCTCTAGGGTTCAAACTGGAGGTGATGAAAGGGTAGCTGATCGTATCGATTTTGAGTGGGTGATTAATGATCACACAATACGCTTCGGCTATGATCAGGAAACTAACTCCTCTTCCTCCAAAGAAACTTATTCTGGAACAGGTTTTAGGGAAGATGGGGGAGTGTTTTACACTTATGATTCATATAAACCTGGTAAAGAGCTCCCCAATGGCACGGTGGTTGATGATGTAAATGGTGATGGCTCTCTTGTTCATATAGTCTCTTATCGGGTTGGCGATGTGGAAGGGGACTTTGAAGTTGAGTCAAAAGCTTTTTATATCGAAGATACCTGGGATATTACCGATACACTTACCTTAAGTGCAGGAATTCGTAATGAAACTTTCTCCAATCTTAATGGAGAAGGGGATACATTTATTGAAATTGATGATCAATGGGCACCAAGATTAAGTTTCTCTTGGGACCCAGCTGGTGATGGCGAGTCTAGGGTATTTGGTAATTGGGGCCGTTACTTTATGCCTATCGCTTCCAATACCAATGTACGCTTATCTGGCGGTGAATTGGGATTTGAAAGATATTTCATTTTTGATGGTGGATACGATCCGAAGACATACGCGCCTACAAATGTAGGTGCCGATGGGGTTCCTACATCTGAAGAAGTTGGACCTGCAAGGGTAACTTCAGGTGGTAATGTGCCGGATAGTGCTCAGCTATCAGACAAAGACCTCAAGCCTATGTATCAGGATGAGTTTATTCTTGGTTATGAGAGGCTTTTTGCTGATGACTGGACATTAGGAATTAAAGCTACCTATCGTGATTTAAAATCGCATATTGATGATGTGAGTATTGACCATGCGGTAGATGCTTTGGGATATGAGCACACTGGTGATGGCCATGGTTATGTGCTTGCAAATCCAGGAAGTGATATCACTATACCCTATGATCGCTATGGAACTGGTGAGCTGGAAATGACCACATTTTCAGCTGAATTGCTTAATTATCCCGAAGCCAAAAGGACTTATAGGGAGTTAGAGTTATCTGCGAAGCGCGCCTTTGATGGTATTTGGGGGTTAAATGCGAGTTATACCTGGTCTCAAAGTAAGGGGAATAGTGAAGGGTACGTTAAGTCAGACAATGCTCAGGACGATGCTGGGATTACCCAAGATTTTGATTTCCCCGAGTTGATGGATGGAGCCAACGGATATTTGCCAAATGATCGGACTCATAAAGTAAAGATTTATGGGAACTATCAGGTGATGGAAAACCTTTTATTGGGGGCAAATTTCCTTTTGCAATCTGGGCGTCCAATTAACTCCTTTGGTGCTGGTCATCCTAATGGAACCCCGGCCTATGGAGATACTTATTATGTGACTGATTCAAATGGAAATCTAATCAAGACAACTCGTGGCAGTAGAGGGCGAACGAGTTGGGTCAATCAGATAGATTTATCCCTTGTCTATAGTACCCGCATTGGCTTGGCTGATGTAGAGCTTAGGGCTGAGGTGTTTAACCTTCTTGATGCGGATGCTGAGACAGAAGTTTATGAGTTTGCTGAATCAAGTCCTGGTGTATTGGATCCAAGTTGGGGTGTGAATCAAGAGTATCAAACTCCTCGGTATTTCCGATTTGGAGCAAGTGCAAGGTTCTAGCTGAAAAATTATTATAAATTGATATGTGATTGCAGGAGGTCTTCTCTAAAGAGAGGACTTCCTTTTTTCTAATTTCAGTAATTTCCATTTCCTATCTTAGTTCACACCTAATAAAAAATCTTCATCTACCATTTGAATTCTTACTCCGACAGGCTCTTCAATTTGAAATAACCTTCTGGCCGTCTCGTCCAATTCAATGGCCATACTTTGCAATATCTTGTGGGTCCGGTGAGGTGTTTTGCTACAGAGAATTTCAATATAGCAACCCGATGGTATAACCTGCTTGGATTCGATTACAGCAACTGGTAATTTTGTTTCTTGTGTTTCCAAATTGTTCGTCAATATTTCACCAAATATTCTTGTTGCTGATTCTGGAACTGGTTTTGAAGACTCTACAAATATTTTGCAGCTGGACATACGTGGGATTCCTGGTGGACCTATTAGAAGAAACTTTTTCTTCTTCACACAGCTTGTCTACATAGAGTGTAGCTGTTAGTTAATAGGTTGATAGTTTCCCGAGAATGAGTATTGGTTTTGTAAATTAATGGAGTGGTAAAGATAAATATCATTGTTTAGGGCGAGATATAGCAAAATAATTTAAGCAATTTCCCTATTTCTTTCCCATGGTTGTTGAGTTCTGCTAAGAAGCGAGTGGCTAAGCTAGGTTTATCAAGATATCAGTGACAATACCTGGGTCAGTAATGGGGGCGCTGTGTCCCGTCGTTATGTATTTAATTTCCCACTTTTCTTGGGTTTTTGCCCAGTGTCGACTCAATGAAAATGAGGGATGTATCGGTTTACTGCAGACTATATAGGAGCAGTCTAATCCTGTTCCTGCAGGCTTTGACATCTTTACAGGGTCTAAATAGGTTTTCACTGGGTGGGGAGTAAGGTGGCGTTCTACCCAGGCGATGTCATTCAGGTTAGTTATATCAAAACTTGAGGCGGATGTTGGCATAAAGCATCGGGTTCCCTTAACGAGCTGGCTATTAGCCAGACGTTGGGCCCTATTTTGCTCTGGTAACTGCTCATAGAAACAGTGGCCATCCTGAGCGATAGCGGCATCCAGGAAAACTAGATGCCGAATGCGATCTCTTAATCTATCGGCTACAGCGGAGACCGTAATACCACCAAAACTGTGCCCTACTAGCGATATTTCTTGTAATTCCTCCCATATTATCAAATTGACTATATCGTCAATAAAAGTTTCGATGCCCACTCTTGGGGAAAGAAGGTGTCGACGTTCTCCCAGGCCTGTTTGCGTTGGGCTAAAGACAATGTGACCTGCCCTCATGAGCCTCTGTCGGACCTTCGACCAGCACCAGCCGCCATGAAACAAACCGTGTACAAGGACAAACGTTTTAGTCATTTGACGGTATTCATATTGTCTCTATACCTAGCAAAGCATACTGGATCCGTAGAAAACTTCAGGGACTCTTATCAATATAGCGTTTCTGCCCACTTCCAAGTGAACAGTCTTTATCTAATGAGGATCTGATCCTTCACTCAATTGCTTTTGTTCAGTATTTCCTGGCGTACTTGAGTTAATACGAGGTGTTTGAGAAGTTTGTGACTCCGTCCAGGCAAACAAAATTTTCTCGAATTTGACTATCCGATACCAGAGAATTAGATTTGGCCCCGCGGATCATAGCCCATGCTTGCTTCGCAAAAACAGAATAAATTATTTTACTCGCCTTAATTGGTACGGACTGGGTGAATTGTATTGCCAACACCGTTTATTCAAACATCTCGCGCGATTAAATCCGATTCAATCAACTCTCTTGGGTTGATAAGCACCTTGGGTGTATTCCTTATGATGGGCTGGGGGATATGGTTCCTATTTAAGGAGATCACGGTTTTCAGCATTAGTGACCAGGCCAGGCTTGAGCAAGAACAGAATACAGTTCATGTCAGTACTCACCGGGCCGGAAGGGTCATTGCTATTGCAGCTTCTCTGGGCGATACCCTAGATCAGGGGGACTTAATAATAGAGCTGGATACCAAGGCATTTGCTCTGGATCTGGATGGCGATAGCCGAGTATTGCAGCGTCTTTCAGATCAGTTACTGGCATTAGATCGTGAAGAGGACTTGCTGGCTAGAAAGTTTGCTGAAGACGATAAAGCTTTAAGGGATCAACTGAGGCTACTTCAAGAGCAGCACAAGCTTCAGATGAGTAATCAGCAAATTCAGGCGGATGTGGCAGAGCGCTATGAGCGTCTACTGGAAAAACAGCAAAGCTCTGAGCTTGATTATCTTGCGGCAAAGCGTACCTATCAGCAAATGGCCATGGCCACCCTAGCATCGGAAGCAGCAATAAGTGCAGCCAATGATCGCCAGGAGCAATTGGCTAATGAGTACCAGTTATCAGTGAGTGAATTGGGGCAGCGTCGAGCAGACACCCAGAGACAGCTGGCTGAAGTGGATACTCGTATGCAGCAGAGCACTCTGGCTGTAGATGAGCAGCGTCTGCGAGCGCCTATCTCGGGTAAGCTTGCTTCGCTGGCAGATATTCGGGAAGGAGAGGTTTTGCTCGCGGGGCAACAAGTTGCCACATTACAAGCCGAGGGTAATATCAGCGTGCAGGCGTTTTTCCCTCCCGCTCTCGCTCTTGGACATATCCGTTCGGGACAGAGTGCGCGGGTAAAACTGGATGGGTTTTCCTGGGCGCGTTATGGCCAGTTACAGGCTCGAGTAGAGCGGGTGGCCAGCGCGGTGCAAAAAGGAAAAATCCTCGTTGAGTTATCTTTACAGGGAGAGATCCCCCCAAAATTACCCCTATTGCATGACCTACCAGCAAGGGTAGAGATTGCCACCGGAGTAAAGACACCCTATCAGTTGCTACTGCAGAGAGCTGGCGACTTGTTATCAGGGCAAGCAGATAGAAGCGTAAATAGTAGCGCAAATTTGTTGGAGACCCAGAAGTGAAGGGAAAAACCTGCTGGCTGGTTCCCGAAGTCGTGCAAACTTCCAATATGGATTGTGGCCCGGCGTCTCTTAAGTGCTTGCTTGAAGGCTTTGGGGTGAATGTGCATTACGGCCATTTACGTGATGCCTGCCAAACCGATGTGGACGGCACATCTATTAACACCCTGGAAAAAGTTGCGGTTGAGCTGGGGTTGGATGCGGCACAGATGGTCGTGCCCAAAGATCACTTATTGTTAGATTCAGCAGGTTACCTACCGGGATTGGTGGTAGTGCGATTGCCCAACGGCAACACACACTTTGTTGTGGCTTGGCGCAATCATCGTGGAATTATACAGGTTATGGACCCAGCCTCGGGAAGGCGTTGGCCCAGTGCACGACGTTTTCTCGATGAGCTGCATATCCATACTATGCGCGTTCCACCACAAGGGTGGCGAAGTTGGGCTGGCGGAAAAGATTTTATCGATCCCCTGCGAGAGCGGATAGGGCAGTTAAGAATTTCAAAATCTATCAGCGAAGCCGCGTGTGAGCGGGCCCTGAAGGGAGAAGATTGGCTCTCCCTGGCTTTCCTAGATGCCAGTGTAAGAATGTTGGCAGCACTCGTTGACTCAGGTGCGGTGCGACGAGGGGCAGAAACCAGTGCGTTATTGCAAAGGCTGACGGGGAACCTAACAGAAGATTTTAGCAACGCTTATGACCTGGTGCCGCAGAGCTATTGGTGTGTGCAACCTTCCCGCCCTCCTGGCACTGACGAAGCGAATACAGTTGAGTTAGAGCCAGAGTTGTTGGAGTTTAGTGGAGCCGTAATTGTCAGCGTGAAAGGGTTGCGGGAGGAGGTTGAAGTCAAGCCTAAGTCCGAGGCCTTAAGCAAAGCTTTGCAAGCACAACCGATAAACCCATTCCAGCAATTATGGGGGTTTTTGCGTGAGGATGGTCTACTTGCTCCAAGCATGGTTCTAATAGCAATGTTGGCCGCAGTACTCGGTGTGATGGTTGAAGCATTACTGTTTCGTGGTTTGATCGATATTCACACGGAACTGGCCACCGAGGTACAGAGATTGAGTGCGGTCATTTTGTTATTGGGGTTTATGTTAAGCCTTATACTCGTGCAATTGCCGATGACCAAGCTGCAATTAAGGATTGGTAGACACCTGGAAAACCGCTTTCGCATACGTTTTCTCTCTTCCCTTCCGAAAATACCCGACCATTTTTTTCAAAGCCGTCCCACCTCGGATACCGCAGAGAGAAGTCATCGAATAGTTGCTCTAAGAGAACTACCATTGCTGGGAGGTGGAATACTCTTCAAGGGCTTGTCATTACTCGCTACAGCGGCTGGCATTATTTGGATTGCGCCCGCTGCCGCACCCTTGGTGTTATTAATGGCTGGGTTGCAAGTAGTTATTCCACTGCTGTTCTTGCCTGTACTCAGTGATCATAACATGCGTGTGCAAACTCACGCTGGCGCCTTGGCTAGGTTTTATATGGATGCGCTGCTGGGAGTCATTCCAATACGCACACATGGTGCTGGGGAATCCGTTCGTCGTGAACACGAAAGCTTATTAACCGAGTGGATTAAAGCCGGTTACTCATCTTTGCGATTCCAGCTGAATAGTCAAGCCGTACAATTGATTGTTAACGGGATTCTTACCTGTGCGCTGGTGAGTTATTGTGTCCGGGTCCGCGGGGCAAGCCCCGATCTGCTCCTATTAATTTACTGGGTACTGGCGCTGCCACTACTGGGGGAAGATATCGCGCAACTAATGCGGAGCTACCCTCGCCAGCGAAATACCCTGTTGAGGGCTTTGGAGCCGCTTCAGGCGGCCACAGTTGATGACGGTGAAGAGACGTCTAGTAATAAAAAGGGGCAGCCCTTAAAAGGAGCTGCGTCTTTTCGCTTTGACGATGTCAGCGTTAAAGCCAGTGGCCAAAGCATTCTCAAGAATATTAATCTGGATATTGCTCCCGGAGAGCATATCGCAATTGTTGGCTCATCCGGTGCGGGCAAATCGAGCTTGGTCGGTTTATTGTTGGGCTGGTATAAACCCGCGACTGGTAGACTTTTGCTCAATGGCGAAGAGCTGCAGTGTGAATTGCAGTCCCGCTTTCGCCGACGTTGTGCTTGGGTTGACCCTGCGATCCAACTTTGGAATAGCAGCTTGCTGGATAACTTACATTACGGCAACAATTCCTCTACTTCCTTGTACCCAATATTACAGCAGGCCGATCTTTTGAATTTAGTGGCTTCCCTGCCCGATGGCTTACAGAGCAACTTAGGGGAAAGTGGTGCGCTTGTCAGTGGAGGGGAGGGGCAACGTGTGCGGTTAGGTCGCGCTCTGGGTCGAGAGTCTCCAATCTGTGTCATTTTAGATGAGCCATTTCGCGGGCTTGACCGTGGGCAGCGCCAGCGCTTGCTCAATCGCGTGCGGCAGTTGTGGAAAGATACCACGCTAATTTGTATCACTCACGATATCTCTGAAACTAGAGATTTTCCCCGCGTATTAGTGGTGGAAGATGGGCAAATAATTGAGGATGACAGACCCACAAACCTGGAAGCGCAAACTCAGTCCAGATATGCCCAACTTCTTGCCGCGGAAAAGAATCTTTGGCAGGAGTGTTGGCAGAGCACAGATTGGCGCCACCTTTATATGGAGGAAGGGCGAATCACCGAGGTTCAACCTGAAATAAGAGAGCGGTCGCAAATTAGTGGTATGGCGCGGTCTCAAGAGGTAGCTTGTGAAATCTGAAGGTTCCCTTAGTAAGCTACCTCACCTTTGTTGGCCCACGGCTCAATTAGATAGTGCCCTAAAGTCCCTGGCTCTGCGTACTGGCCTAGAGCCAGCAGCCACTGACTACTACTCCAACACGGAAGTACATAAAGATATAGATACCCGTCTGCAGTTACAGGCAGAAGCTCTGGATTTAAAAATTGAGCAAGTTAGTTGTAAATATGGCGAGTTGGAGCAGATGCTGGTGCGGGCTGCACCGGCCTTGGTGCGTTTGCGCTTTGGAGCTGATGAATATTTCGTTGCTTTATGCGGCAGTGATCGTCGCTTGTTACATATTCTTTCACCATCCCAAAAAGTTATAAAGCTGCGTCCAAGACAAGTAATCAGTGCGCTGATAAGCGCACAGGAGGCACCCCAGCGCGAGCGTATTACAACTCTACTTGATAGTACCAATATAGCTGGGCGACGGCGTGAGAAAGCTGTCGAAGCATTATTGTTGGTAAATTTGGCAGGGTTACAAATTGATGATTGCTGGCTATTGCGTCAACCGGCCCATCGTCCTTTCTGGCAGCAGCTACGCCAGCGTCATCAACATTTGCGCTTTTTAAGCATGATTGCTTGCCACACGCTGCAAATGGTCTTATTCATTGCCAGTTGGTGGTTGATAGGTCGTGCTGTTCTTGACGGTTATGTTGATAGCGGTTGGCTAATTGCCTGGGTGCTTTTGCTGATAACACAGATCCCCCTTTCGCTCTTTACTGCCCGTTTACAAGGCTCAATCTCGCTGGAAACCGGTGCCCTGCTTAAGCAGCGCTTGCTCGCCAGCGCTTTGCGAATAGATCCAGGCAAGGTGCGTCATATGGGGTCTGGGCAGATACTTGGGCGTGTATACGATGCAGAAAACATAGAAACCAACGCTCTGCAGGCGAGTTTTTTGCTACTTCTTGGCGGTGTAGAGTTGGTAATGGCTTCCATAGTGCTACTGCTAAGTATCGGAGCCCCGCTATTGTTAGGGGTTTTGACCATTTTTTTACTCATAGCCTTCGCTCTAGGACGTAGCCAATACCAGGCTCGTCGACATTGGAGCCGTCAACGCTTGAGTATGACTCACTGTCTAATTGAGAAAATGCTTGGCCACCGAACCCGATTGGCACAACAAGAGCCAGTGGATTGGCATCGGGGCGAAGATCAGGAGCTGGAAGAGTATTTACGTAGCTCGAATGCTATGGATAGCAATTTGACTCATCTAACTGCAGTATTGCCACGTATTTGGCTGCTGCTGGGAATAGTGGGCCTTGCGCCAATTTTTGTCATTGGTAACGCTGAGAGTGGTCAAATCGCTGCGGCTTTGGGGGGGATGCTACTCGGTTATCGTGCAGTGCTGAAATGTATAAGCGGATTCTCCAGTGGGCTCAGTGCTCTTGTAGCATGGGAAAAAGTCTGTGAACTCTTTTCCTTGGAGGCTCCATCAAAATCGGGGGCTTGCAAGCTTCCTGGAGCTGATAAAGTGCCAGGGGATATGAAACGATCTAAGCAACCTTTATGTTATATCAGTGACTTAAGTTTTAGCTACCCTAATCAAGACAGGGCGGCTTTAAAAAACTGTAATCTAAGTATTTATCCAGGCGATCGCATAATATTGCAAGGGGCTTCGGGTTCGGGAAAATCTACTTTCGCGAATGTGATAACAGGTATCCAAAAGCAAAGAGAGGGACTTTTGCTTATTAATGGGTACGATAGACCCAGCACGGGCGTGCAATATTGGCGTAGACAAGTTGCATCGGCACCTCAATTTCATGAGAATCACGTACTAGGTGATTCTTTCTTATTTAATTTATTGATGGGTGATGACTGGCCTCCTAAGCCTGAAAGTATAAGAAGAGCCTATAAAATTTGTGACGAGCTAGGGCTGACTTCATTACTTGAAAAAATGCCTGCAGGCATATTACAAACAGTGGGAGAAATGGGGTGGAGATTGTCTCACGGAGAAATGAGTCGCTTGTTTATTGCTAGAGCACTTCTGCAGAATGCTGAGTTGTTAGTGCTAGATGAGAGTTTTGCGGCCTTGGATCCGGGCAATTTAAGACAATCGTTCCATTGTGTACAAAAAAAATCGAATAGTTTATTTGTGATCGCTCACCCATAATCTTTGGTTAATTATGGTGTGAAAGGTGGAAAGCGGGTTAAGCTATACGATGTTCTTAACTATTTTTTGGTTGAGAGCGGTTTTCAAATTATTTCAAAGGAGATGCAAAATGAACACCGAAACTGATATTTGTGCAGGCCCAGAAGCTGGTATCGCATTGCCAGACGAAGATTAATTTCTTTGTGATTAATTAAGGTTCGTAAGTGTGATAGGAAGGTAGCAATGATTGTTTAAAGGCATTAATTGGAAATGCTTTTTTCAAGTGGCTACATAGATTAGTTATTATTAATCAGTAGTTTGCTAATTTGATTCTATCAACGATCGAGCTTTGTACTAGTAAAAAAGCCCGCATTTCGCGGGCTTTTTTATTCTTAGGTCTTCAGCTTCTTATAATGCATCCGATGCGGGGCGGCATCTTCGCCTTTGCGCTGAACGAAGTCTTCGTGGTACTCGGTGTAGTTGCCCTCGAAGAAGACCGCTTCACTCTCACCCTCATAGGCGAGGATATGAGTGGCAACGCGGTCCAGGAACCAGCGATCGTGCGAGATCACCAGGGCACAGCCAGGGAAGTTGAGCAGGGCTTCTTCCAGGGCGCGCAGGGTTTCGATATCCAGGTCGTTGGAGGGCTCGTCCAACAGCAGTACGTTGGCGCCCTGCTTGAGGGTGTAGGCCAGGTGCAGGCGTCCGCGTTCACCGCCGGAGAGTTCGCCTACGCGCTTCTGCTGGTCACTGCCCTTGAAGTTAAAGCGCCCTACATAGTTGCGTGAGCCCACTTCGTAGTTGTTGATCTTGAGCATATCGTGGCCGTCTGAAATGGCCTCCCAGACGGTCTTGCTGTCATCCAGGTTCTCACGGCCCTGCTCAACGTAGGCGACCTTGACGGTTTCACCGATCTTGATTTCACCGGAGTCCGGTTGCTCGGTGCCGCTGATCATACGGAACAGGGTGGACTTACCGGCACCGTTACCGCCGACGATACCGACAATCGCGCCCTTAGGTACACGGAAAGACAGGTTGTCGATCAACAGGCGTTCGCCGAACCCTTTGCTTACTTCTTTAAACTCAATCACATTGTCGCCGAGGCGCTCACCGGGCGGAATGTAGATTTCGTTGGTCTCGTTGCGGGCCTGGAAGTCCTGTGATTGCATTTCTTCCAAACGGGACAGGCGCGCTTTGTTCTTGGACTGGCGGCCCTTGGGGTTTTGGCGGGCCCACTCGAGCTCCTTCTGCATAGCTTTGGCGCGGGCCTGTTCGCCGCGCTGCTCTTGCTCCAGGCGCTTTTCTTTCTGTTCCAGCCAGGTGGTGTAGTTGCCTTCCCAGGGGATACCGTGGCCGCGGTCTAGTTCCAGAATCCAGCCGGCAACATTGTCGAGGAAGTAGCGGTCGTGGGTGATGGCCACTACGGTGCCGGTGAAGTCGTGCAAGAAGCGCTCCAGCCAGAATACGGATTCCGCATCCAGGTGGTTGGTAGGCTCGTCGAGCAGCAGCATATCTGGGCGTGACAGCAGCAGGCGGCACAGAGCCACACGGCGTTTTTCACCACCGGACAGATTGTTGACGTCGGCGTCCCATGGCGGCAGGCGCAGGGCGTCTGCGGCGACTTCCAGGCGGTGTTCCAGGTTGTGGGCGTCCCAGGCCTGGATGATGTCTTCGAATTGCTGCTGTTTCTTCGCCAGGGCATCGAAGTCTGCGTCGGGCTCGGCGTAATCGGCATAGACCTGTTCCAGGCCGGCGAGGGCGTCGATGGCTTCCCTCACGCCGTCTTCCACGTTGCCGCGCACGGTCTTGCTGGCGTCGAGTTGCGGTTCCTGGGGCAGATAGCCGACTTTAATGCCCGGCATGGCGCGGGCTTCACCGTTAAAGTCCTGGTCGACCCCGGCCATAATGCGCAATAAGGTGGATTTACCGGCACCGTTCAGGCCCAGTACGCCGATTTTGGCGCCGGGGAAGAAGGAAAGGGAGATGTCCTTCAGAATTTCGCGTTTGGGGGGCACTACTTTGCCCACCCGGTTCATGGTGTATACGTATTCAGCCATTTGGGGTTCCGTAACTGGGTGTTGCAATCGCTCAGATTTTGCGCGCAACTTATCAGTTTGCGTAAAAAGTGCAACTGCACCCCTGTGGCTGTCGCCGCTGTACTCGCGTGTGGCTGACGTTGAATCTGATATGTGCTTAACTGCGACGCTAATTAGTACAAGAGCAATAAGACAGATAGCAATGGATCAGGACTCCCCGGTGTTGTTCTCTCGGCGCGGCGCACTGGCGATCGCGACCCTCAACCTGCCTAAGGCGCTCAATGCGCTCAACCTGCAGATGATTGATCTGCTCTCAGTCCAGTTAGATCAATGGGCTGATGACGATGCAGTGGCCGCCGTATGGATAGATGGCAGTGGTGATAAAGCCCTCTGTGCCGGGGGCGATGTGGTGGCACTGTACGAGCAATCGGCCGCCTACGGTGAGCCGCCGGAATATCGTTACACGACCGAATTCTTCTCGCGCGAATATCGTCTGGACTACCAAATACACACCTATACCAAGCCAATCGTGGTCTGGGGTGGCGGTATTGTGATGGGGGGTGGTATCGGCATTATGGCCGGTGCCAGCCATCGTATTGTGACTGAAACCACGCGTATGGCGATGCCAGAAATCACTATCGGCTTATTTCCCGATGTAGGTGGAAGCTGGTTCCTGAACCGTATGCCGGGCCGCCTGGGTCTTTTTTTGGGGCTGACAGGGGCCCAGTTTAATGGGGCCGATGCCCTGTTTGCCGGTATGGCCGATCGTATTATTGCGCAGGACCAACGCGAGACCGTGTTGGCGGCACTGGCTGCGTTGGATTATTCGGCTGAGAACGCTATTAACCACCGCCTAATTAGTGACTGCCTTAAGAGTTGCGAGCTCTCACCCTTGCAGCGGCCGGAATCGCAGCTGCGCGAACACTACGATCAGATCGAGCAGCTCACGGACTTTGCCAGCCTGCCGGAGGTTTGCGCGGCAATCAGCGCCTATCAAGGGGTGGATAAATGGTTGCAGCGCGCCGCCACCACTCTGACGGGCGGTTCGCCACTGACCCCTTGGGTGGTATGGGAGCAGTTGCGTCGGGCGCGTCACTTGTCTTTGGCTGATGTGTTTCGGATGGAGTTGGCGCTCGCGGTAAACCTCTGTGCCAGTGGCCATTTGAAGGAGGGGGTGCGGGCTCTATTGATCGATAAGGATCGCACGCCAAAGTGGCAGCCTCAGAGCTTGGAGGAGGTTAGCCCACAACAGCTGGAGAGCTGCTTTACCGCGCCCTGGGGCGGAGCGCATCCGCTTGCGGATCTATAAAGCGACCCGGGCCGCTTTACGCACGGGATACCAACAACAAAATATGGAGTGGCTTTTATGGAAAAGATAGCCTTTTTTGGTCTGGGGAATATGGGTGGCCCTATGGCGGCCAACTTGGTGAAGGCCGGGTATAGCGTGGCGGCTTTCGATCTCAATCCCAGGGCTCTGGCGCAGGCGCAAGAAGATGGTTGCACGCCTTGTGAGTCCCCGCTGCAGGCGGCTGAGGGGGCCGCTATTGTGGTCTCAATGCTGCCCAGTGGTGCGGCGGTAAAAAGCCTCTACCTGGGAGAAGAGGGGCTGCTGAATCACCTGGCTGAGAATACTCTGATTATCGATTGCTCCACCATCTCTGCGGAAGATGCCCGTCAGGTGGATGAGGCTGCGTCTGAGCGGGGCCTGCTTGCCATTGATGCGCCAGTTTCGGGGGGTACCGCAGCTGCCCAGGCGGGCAGCTTGTGCTTTATGTGTGGGGGCGAGGAGGCGGCAGTAGATGCCGCGCGGGCGCCTCTACAGGCTATGGGCGCCAAGATTTTTCATGCCGGTGGCGCAGGGGCAGGGCAGGTGGCAAAAATTTGTAACAACCTGCTTCTGGCTATCCATATGACTGGCACCGCCGAAGCCCTGCAGCTGGGTGTGGATAAGGGATTGGACCCGAAGGTACTGAGCGAGATCATGATGCAGAGCTCAGGCAACAATTGGTCCCTGGCCAATTACAACCCCTACCCTGGCGCAATGGAAAATGTGCCGGCGGCAAATGGCTACGCTGGTGGCTTTACCGTGGCGTTGATGCTGAAAGACCTAGGGCTCGCCATGGATGCGGCGGCTACCAGTGCCTCTTCCACGCCTATGGGGGCTCTGGCAAAAAACCTCTATCAGCTGCACGGCACCAGTGAAGAAAACCAGAAATTGGATTTTTCCAGCATCCAGAATATGTTCCGCCGCCCGGCGGGTGGTCTGACTTGGTAGCCTAGAAGTTACCTGGCTTCCGTGCTCTCCCTTCTCCTCTCCCCCTCTCCGTTGATTGGTGCCGGCCATTTCTGGAGAGGGGGCCATGTCTGTATGTCATCTAACGTTAAAAATCCGTACCAGTTCGCAAAATTGGCAATAGGTACCAATTACTAACTCCCTCCCCGTTCCTTCAGCGCACCCCAATCGCTATCTTCGCCGCCCCGCTTGGAAGGTCCCTGATATTTGGCAAGACAAGTGTTGTGGGCAATACGCTGCTTTTAATTCCGCGAAATCCGACAGCTTGATTTGGATCAAGCTCAGGATTACAGCCAGCGGTTAACCTGCCTGCGACTTGTGATTGTGCCTGGAGGGGGCCTTCCAAAGTCGGGAAAAATGCTAAATCGCTATGTATGGAGAAGTTAATGAATCGTATAACTGCTTGTGCTACAGCCGCCTTGACCGCCGTACTTTCTGCACCGGTACTGGCCTACGAAGAGGGCAGCTTTATTTTGCGCGGTGGTATGGCCACAGTAGCGCCCGACACCAGTTCCAGCGCACTGTCTGCGAATGGGAACAAGATTGGAAATACCGGTGTTGATGTAGATAACGGCTCTGCTCTGGGCCTGACCGGTGTGTATATGTTCCGCGATCACTGGGGTGTGGAGCTGGTTGCCGCAACGCCTTTCAGTCACGATATCGAAGTTGTTGGCGAAGGTCTTGGCAACTTTGATCTGGGTGAAACAAAGCACCTGCCACCCACTCTGTTAGTGCAGTGGTACCCAATGGATACTCAATCCGCTATCCAGCCTTATGTAGGACTGGGGGTGAACTACACCGCTTTCTTCGATGAAGAGATCAATAGCTCTGGCAATGCAGCGCTTAAAAGTATTGGTGCCACCGGTGATTCCAAACTGTCCCTGGATAACTCTTTCGGCCTAGCTGCCGAGGCGGGCATCGACTTCGCCTTCGGGGCCGATCAGCGCTGGTTGTTCAATATGTCTGTGTTCTGGATGGATATCGAAACTGACGCCACCGTCAAAGTACCCGGCATAGGTAAAGTGACTGCCAATGTTGATATCGATCCGCTGGTTTATATGGCGGGTCTCGGCTACCGCTTCTAAGATGGCAACACTCTAGTTTTGGGGTGTGGCAGTCGCTGCGGTTTTCCCGGTGAGAACTCGGCGGCTGCCTTTTAGTTTGTGCGGGGGGCTGTCGCAAACATTTGATTGAGGTTGTAGAAATATGATGCAAAAGACAAAAAGCAGTATGGGTGGCCTGTCGGAAGAGCTGCTGTCCCGCTATAGCGGCCCCTGCCCACGCTACACCTCTTATCCCACAGCCGATAGATTTAAGCCACTGGATGGCAGTATTAAACCCTGGGATGCACTTCAGGATATTCGCAGCTTATCCCTGTATGTACACATCCCCTTTTGTCGCTCTCTCTGTTATTTCTGCGCCTGCAACAAAGTAATAACCTCTCAATACGGTCTCGCTTCCAGTTACCTGGATAACCTTTTAGAGGAGGCGCGCTGGTATCGGGATAGAGTAGCCCAGGTACCAGTTACCCAGTTGCACTTGGGGGGCGGTACTCCCACATTCCTCAGCGATGGAGATATGCGTCGCTTAATGGAAGGACTGGGTGAAATTTTCGATTTGCGTCCCGGCGATGGAGTGGAATATAGCATTGAGGCCGATCCGCGCACTTTGGAGCTGGAGACCTTAGATACCCTGCGGGAGCTCGGCTTCAATCGCCTGAGTCTGGGGGTGCAGGATTTTGATATCGAAGTGCAGAGATCCATCAACCGAATTTGCAGTGCTGATCAGGTGACCGAACTGACGGTTGCGGCACGCGAGCGGGGATTCGAATCTATTTCCTATGATTTGATTTACGGTCTGCCCAAGCAAAACCTCAGCAGCCTGCACAGCACCCTGGATAAGGTGCTGGATTTACAGCCGGACCGAATCGCCCTCTACCACTATGCGCATTTACCCCATCGCTTTAAGGCTCAACGCCTTATTGATACGGAACTCATTCCCTCCGCCTCAGAAAAAGTAGCGATGCAGCTGGCCGCGGTAGAGCACCTGGGTCGTGCTGGTTATGAGTTCCTCGGTATGGACCATTTTGCCCGTCCGGGAGATGAGCTGGCCAAGGCTGCTCATGCGGGGATGTTACAAAGAAACTTCCAGGGCTATACATTAATGCCCGCCGATGCACTTGTCGGATTGGGGGCTTCCGCAATCAGCTATAGTCGCAATGGTTTCTGGCAGAACCTACATCGCCTGAAGGAATATACCCAGGCTGTTGCTGAGCGGGGCAATGCGTCATGCCGAGGCTGGTTAATGAGTGATGAAGATAAGTTGCGCCAGTGGGTTATCACTGAACTGATGTGTCGCCTAAGCCTGGATAAAGTTGAGGCCGAGCGTCGTACAGGCGTAGCTTTTAATACATATTTTTATCATGAGCTAGAGCGGCTTGAACCTATGTTTGACGATGGTCTTATTTACCAGGATGAGAAAAAGATCGTAGTCACGGAACAGGGGCGCTGGTTTGTACGCAATGTCGCCTCGGCATTTGATATTTATTTACACAGCCAACAAACTGATGCGCAATATTCTCGTGTTCTTTAATTCTCTGTGGGAGACGATTGGCTGCACAGCAGGTACAATAGCCGCAAATTAGTTTACCGGCTGGTTTAGTATGATGGACTCCTCAGTAGCGGTTAGCTGCAGCAACTGCTCGGTTAGACGTTTATGCCTGCCTGCGGGATTGTCTCAAGCAGATATTGATCGACTAGAGCAGGTTACGCGCCGTAAAAAAATTGTAAAAGCCGGCGAGAGCTTATATCGGTCCGGTGACCCTTTTGCGAATCTCTATGCTATTCGTTCAGGCAGTTTTAAAACTGTAGTGATCGCAGCCGATGGCGACACTCAGGTTACCCACTTTGCCTTGCCTGGAGAATTGTTGGGGTTAGATGCTTATAGTAGCCGCGTGCACCCCAGCTACGCCGAAGCGCTAGAAGACAGCAGTGTCTGCCTGTTGCCCTTTACTCAGTTGGAATTACTGGCTAATCAGGTTACGGCGTTGCAGAAGCAGATATATAGTATTTTTTCCGAAGAGCTACGCCAGGAAAATGATATTTTGATGCTGCTAGGCAAGCGCTCGGCGGATACCCGTTTAGCGGCTTTGCTGATTAATATTTCCAGTCGCTATGCCCGCCGGGGTTATTCCCACAGCGAATTTGTACTTTCTATGCCGCGCACCGATATCGCCAATTACCTGGGTTTGACGGCGGAAACGGTAAGTCGATTATTTTCCCGTTTTCAGAAAGAAAAAATGATTAAAGTGAGTGGCCGGGCAGTGGAAATACTAGATATGATCAGCCTCAGCGAGCTGGCGGGTACCCATTACGGTTACGATGAGGATTAATTAAGACTCATCAAACGTTGAAAAGTCCCAATTAACCTAAGAGGCCTGCTGTTGAGTATAAGATCAGGCCTCTCACGATTTTTTTTTACACTTCCGCAACAGTCTCGATAGAGGCAATCACCTTAGCCCATTTTTGTTTTTGATCCTCTGAAATATAGCTGGCCTTGAAGCTGTTGATAGCCAGCTGTTTAGCCTGTTCCCTGGTCATGCCCAGACTTTCACTCAATGCCAGGTAATTGCGATTCACGTAGCCGCCGAAATAGGCTGGGTCATCGGCATTTACCGTGACACAGAGTCCGCGTTCCAGAAGCTGCAAAATTGGATGCTGGTTCATATCCTCGTAAACACAGAGTGCAGTGTTCGAGAGTGGGCAGACAGTGAGGGGAATCTCCTGATCTATCAGTCGCTCAATCAGTGTTTCATCTTCCACACAGCGCACCCCGTGATCTATCCGACTTACATCGAGTAAATCCAGAGCTTCTTTAATATATTCAGCGGGCCCCTCCTCTCCCGCATGTGCGACTCTTTCCAGGCCCAATTCTTTGGCTTTAGTAAAGACCTGTTGGAATTTGCTGGGCGGGTGGCCTAATTCGGAGGAATCCAGACCAACGCCTTTGATAAATTCCAGGTAGGGCTTGGCGGCTTCCAAGGTAGAGATAGCCTCTTCTTCACTCAGATGCCGCAGGAAGCAGAGGATCAGGTGGCTGCTAATTCCCCACTCGGATTCGGCATCTTTTAGAGCACTGTGGATGCCCCGAATAACCACACCGATATCAATGCCTCTTTCCGTATGGGTTTGGGGGTCGAAGAAAATTTCTGTATGTACAACGTTATCTTCACGGCAGCGCTGCAGGTAGGCCATGGTCAGATCGTAAAAATCCTGTTCATGGATTAGGACTGAGGCACCCTGATAGTAAATATCCAGGAAAGACTGCAGATTGTGAAACTTATAGGCGGCCTTAATTTCTTCAACGCTGGAAAAAGGGATCTCAATCTTATTGCGTCGGCTTAGCTCGAACATTAGTTCTGGCTCCAGGGAGCCTTCAATGTGCAGGTGCAGCTCTGCCTTTGGCAGGGCTTTAATAAAATCCAGGTCGGCGATGCTCATAGTAATAACTGTATTGGAAAGAAATTTGGGGCTGTTGCCTGAGCTGAAAGCTACATTGATCAAGCAGCCAGATAAAACTGGAGGCCATCTTAACAGTTTCTACTCATTGGCTGAAAAGTCAGTCTTATGCCTGTTGGGTTAGGCCCTGCGAAGAGTGCTGTGGGATGCTAATATCTTGCATAAAGTAAACTGTATGGTTTACTTGTGTGTATGTTGATGTAATATACACCAGGTAGTTTACTTTTTTTCCGGGTAGGAGAAAGCTATGAGCAAGGTTGTATTGATTACGGGGACATCTACGGGATTGGGGCAGAGTTTGGCCGCTAAAATGACGGATCTGGGATATGTTGTTTATGCCACCATGAGAGATTTGGCAAAAGCGGCTCCACTACTTGAGGTTGCTGATCGTGGTCACAGTCTTAGAGTTTTACCGCTGGATGTGCAAAATACGGCAACTATTCAAAATGCTGTGGATACCATTATCCGGGAGCAGGGACGCATCGATATTTTGGTCAATAATGCCGGCGCCGGTTTTGTGAAAACCACGGAGATGGCCACTGAAGCAGAGATACAGTGGGTAATGGATGTGAACTTCCATGGCGTTGTGCGTTGTACCAAAGCGGTACTTCCCCATATGCGGAAGATGCGCAGCGGTCGGATTATCAATATCTCCTCCGTGGGCGGGTTAGTGGGGCAGCCGTTCAACGAACTTTACTGTGCCGCCAAGTTTGCTGTAGAGGGATATACAGAGGCTATGGCCAGCTATATCCAGCCCAGTTTTAATATTCAATTCACTGCAGTTGAGCCTGGGGGTATCTATTCCGAGTTTGCCAATAGTGTTCTGTCTCAATTGCAAGCGGAGGGCGGTGTACCTGAAGGGGATTATCGAGGCGTTTTCGAGCAGTATCTGGGGGGAATTCAGCAACGTACACCCGAGCAGACGGCGCGCCTTTATCAAACTGCTGAGCAGGTAGCGCAAGTGGTTTTGGAGGTGGTCGAAAGTGATGACCCGCCGGTGCGGGTTCGCACCTCTTCTTGGGCCAGTGAGTTTTGTGCTTACAAAACGGATGCGGACCCTAGTGGCAAAGCGCAGCAAAAAATGGTGATAGACTCCATGCTGCACTCGAATCACTGATATACCCACAGTTTTTATTGTTTGCCCAGAGTTCTGACTGTCCATTTGTGATGAATAGCACCCGGCGGTCAGATTTCTATTGAGGTAAATAAAGATTGGAATTGTTTAAAAGCTGTAGAGAGTAGGCCGGGGATAAATATAATTGGCTGATTTCAGTAAAATTTTTCCAATATTTTGCAGTTTGCTTCGAAGTGAAGACGCACTCCGCCAATGCCGTTACAATTTTGCAAAATGTTAACCGGCCAGTTGGGCATGATTGATTCATCAACAGCGGTAAGTTGCAGTAATTGCTCCGTCAGACGCCTATGCTTACCAGCAGGCCTGTCTCAAGTTGATATTGACCGCCTTGAACAGGTCACGGGAAAAAAGAAGCTGATTAAGGCCGGGGAATCCCTATACCGGGTTGGCGATTCATTTCAAAACCTCTACGCAATCCGTTCTGGCAGTTTTAAAAATGTCGTAATAGCCGCTGATGGCGACACTCAGGTAACACATTTTGCTTTACCGGGAGAATTGCTTGGACTCGATGCTTACAGTACGCGTGTTCATTCAAGCTATGCCGAGGCACTCGAAGACAGTAGTGTTTGCTTGTTGCCATTTTCTCAACTGGAATTGTTAGCGCAACAGATTCCAGCTCTACAGCAACAGATATACAGTATTTTTTCTGAAGAGCTGCGCAAGGAAAATGAAATATTAATGTTACTTGGCAAGCGATCCGCAGATACCCGTCTGGCCGCATTGCTAATGAATATTTCCAGCCGCTACGCCAGTCGCGGGTATTCTTCCCGCGAATTTATTTTATCCATGCCGCGCACAGATATAGCCAATTATCTGGGCTTGACTGCGGAAACGGTCAGTCGGCTGTTTTCCCGTTTTCAGAAACAGGGGTTTATCAAGGTGAGTGGCAGGGTTGTACAGATTCAGGACTTGCTAGGCCTCAGTGAAGTGGCTGGAACTCACTGCGGTTACGATAATGAAGGCGGAGATTAGCTCGCCAATTTTTACTGACGAGTGTCTCAAGGAAGGGGTTAGTAGCTAGCTTAGTGCTTAAATATTCCCCAGCCATAGTCTGCTCTAGCCGTTGCCCGCCATCGATCTATTCTTGCGCGTAAATGTGAATGTTCTTCTAGCGCTGGTCATCCTTTCAATATCCGATTAATTTTGGGTAGATCTTTTCTTGATGGCTCCTCCGTTAAGCTTAGTGGCGTAATTTTTGCCATTGAGCAATTGCGGGTATATGATTCGAAAAAAATAAGTTGCTAATCCAGGGAGTAATTATGCCCGTCAGAGAGTTTGATAGATTTAAGATATTTACTGCGAGTGGGAAGCGCTTAGGTGAGGCTTCCAATTTGGTTATTTCTGCGCATGGTGCTGCAACCAAACAGCATTTCTACACCAACGGGCATGGGGGAGATAATATTTTCTTTTTCTCCCCCCATGGTTATTCCTTAAGTGACCCGGGCATTAGCAGTGTGCTTTCTGGAAATGCGAAGTATCACGAATGGATTAAGAAAGGAAAGGTTTGCCATAATTATACTTTGAGTAAATACCAGGGATACCATGGGACCACTACCGGGCAAATTTTGGGACGGGTAACTCGGCCTTTTATCAAAGGGGAGTCTTATACCGATGTGCAAAATGCTCTGGATAATGCACATAAGCACAATCAAGATTACTCTTCACTCGATCCAAATAACCCTATCCATCAAAAAATGTTGGCTAATATAAAGCCTGTTATGGAAGCTGACCTATTGACTATTCGCCACAGGGTTGGAAAGGATGATCCAACTTTGGTAGATGTTATTAATACACTGCATGCAAATAAATTACACTATGACAATATCTATTGTTCATTTTGTCGCAGTGAGGTGAGCCTCAATAATATTTTGATAGGGACACCATCCTGGGACAGTAAGTTTCAACGGGTGTCCCACTGAGGCTGGATTTTTATGCGAGGCCTAAAGAGATTATTTTAGGCAAAAAAAGGGGGCGTAACCGCCCCGTTAATCCACTACTTATCAGGAGTGTGTGGAGAAAGCTAATTCCTTTTCTGCCCCTTTTTTTTCTGCCTCTTTTTCCAGTGCCTGTGATAGCCAGTCCATGGCCTCGTGCTGCTTTTCAAAGTAGCGCACTTCGCCACTCACAAACCATCCACCAACTTTGGTGGCCAGCTCCTGCCAGCCCTCATCTCCTAGTACAGCAATACGACAGAACTCGTTGCCATGTTTCAGGGTCAATTTAAATTCATCCCATATCGCGTGCAGACCCCAGCCCTCAAAATCCCGCAGATCAATCAGCATTTGTACTTTTGGTTTTTTGACCCCTTCAAGGGCATACTCAAGCAAAGGCGTGATGTACTCGTAATCTTCATGGGTTAGTTGCCCAACGGCTTTAATATACAGGAAGAAATCATTATCAATTCTCTCCATGCCAATGGAGATTCCGTGGCGTTTGATTTGCATATCTCCTCCTTCTGTTTGCTCGAAATGTGGTTTGAACAATCCTAAGCAAAGGCCTGTATGGGTGACTCTGGCTGCGTTAGATACTCACGTAAAGATTCGTAAACGTTTCTGGTTTTTTGATCGAAGAATGGATCTTTCAGCTGTTTCACCTGCTTGTGTATTTGTTTCCAGTCTTCTACTTCCAGGTACTGCTCCATTTGGGGAAATATTGCCGAATTTTCCAACTCTATATGTTTGCGTTGCAACTGCAAATAGGTATGGCTGGCTCCTTGTAAAACTCTTCTCTCTACCATGGCATCGTTGGCTACGGCATAGAAAAGCGCGCACATGTGCTTAGTAGTTGCCGCAATTTGCTCGTGCTGCATCTGTGCTTCATAAATCGCATTTCGATTGTGCACAGGTTTGGTCAGTAGCCGGGCAAGTATCAGGTCTTCCACCGGGTGATGGTACTTGTCTGGGTAAACAGAAAAATAATCGAGTGCGTCCAGAATTAGTGAGAGGGTATTAGGATCCCGCTCATTACTCCCAAAAAGGTCCTGTAGCAAGCGCTCAAAGGCATTGAGCATTTGCTGCATGTTCTTATGGTCTAAACAGAGCTGTCGATAGATATTATTCATCCCAGACCTCCGCGATCGGTTTCGAGACTTATTGTTGCCAGCAGACTCGAGAGGGGAATTGATGTGGATCAAGTACCAAATAGATAGTGTTAGAGCTGAAAACTTTTGGCGCAGTAAACAAGGAATTTTACGGTTTTATTGTCAGTGTCAAGCAGATTGCCAGGTCAGCTATGTGAAAGTCTGAGGATGGAGGACAAAAATGGCGTGATCTGCAGTTTAGAGCTGGTTTTGAGCCAACCTTAGTCTTGTTATGTGAATAAAGCCGTCGTGACAGTATTTATCTATACCGGACAGGGTTTATATGCCATAGCCTAAAGCATAGGTAGTCTTTTCGGCTACTTTAAGTTTGACCGCTAGGGAACTGTGCTTAATTCCAACCTGGGGAGGATCATGGCCGCTTGTTCTCGCTCTCTGATGATATTCCTTTGCCTACTTCTCAGCCCCATTTTATCGGGTTTCCAGACAGCCATTTCGATCCAGTAGCTTTTGAGGCGTTGTCATTCGGTGAAAGGCTCATAGAGAAAAATTACTCGACGCAAGGTGATTTCAGTCTTTGGCAAATTGGAAAAGTTATGAAAAAAATAACTAATTTCTTAGGTACCCTGACTCTAGCGCTATCCTCCGGCACATTTGCCCAGGGGCTCTATTGGGGAGGGGGGCTTGGGGTGATGGATTTCGATTTTAACAATATCGATAACCCCCTAGGTGTTGGTCTGCGCATCGGTTATCCGCTTTACTCCGGCTGGGGGCTCGAGGCCGAATATAACGGCTCCTTATATGGTGGGGATACCGAGGTTCAGGGAAAAGAGGTGGATGTCGATCTGCATACCCTGGCTGGCTACGGGACTTATAGATCCCAAGGCTATTTCTATTTTAAGGGACGCCTGGGTCTCCTCTACGAGCATGTGACTGTTGGCAGTAACAGCAGTGATGACTTTGGAGTGGCTATTGGCGCGGGTATCGGTCTTGCCTTAACCGCCAATAGCCGGTTGGAGCTGGAATTCACCCAGCTCGAAAAGGACGTGGGCCTTTGGTCAGGGTCTTTTAACTATCGCTTCTGAAGTTGGCTGCTAGGGCAAAATACCCGACTCCTCTGGAGTCATTTCGGTGATCATACTTTGAGTTAAGCTCTAAATATAAAGACCTCTAAGGTAAGTGTGTACTTGCATACTTTGTTTTGGCACCTATAATCCGCCCGATTTTTATATCTCAACAAATATGGGGATGGATATGCGTTTTCGTTTTAACGCGTTAGTTGCCGCCGTGGCTTTGGTATGTTCTGCAGCTGCTCAGGCAGAGGGCGCCTATGTAGGTGCAGTTTTTGGTGTAATGAATACCGATGCGGACGGAGATAGCCCACTCAATGCAGGGGTTCGTGTCGGCTATGGCTGGAATTTGGGCTGGGGTCTGGAAGCCGAATTCACTGACTCCTTGGTTGAAGGAGAGTACGATTACTACTGGAGTGAAGTGGACTACTCTTTTGCGACCCAGGCGATTTACGCGACTTACCGTTCTGAGGGGGATATTTACCTCAAGGGACGGCTCGGTTATCTCCATGAAGAGCTGGATGTCGACGGTTTTGGTGAATATTCAGATAGTGGTGCCTCGGCAGGTATTGGTGCCGGGTTCAAGCTGACCGAGAGTGTTCTATTCGAGACAGAGTATACCTTTATCGAGTCTGATGTGGATTATTGGTCAGGCTCTTTGGTTGTTCGCTTCTAAGCTAACCAACAGTGAAAACGCGGCCATTTGGCCGCGTTTTCGTTTTTGCGCAATCCCTGTGACCTTGGTGTACAATGCGCGCCTTTCTAAAATGCTCAGGATTCTTTGAGTAGTCAGTGGGGCCTGTTGGCGCCTGAGGCCAAGTTGCAAGGCCTGAGCACAGTGGTACCGAGTTACACCAGTCTCTACTCAGCCCGCATTACCGAGGGAACACCATGTTTGATTCATCTGTCACGCTCGCTTCTTACGATCCCGAAATCTGGGAAGCTATCCGCGAAGAGGATTCTCGCCAGGAAGACCACATTGAGCTGATCGCCTCCGAGAACTACACCAGCCCACAAGTCATGGAAGCCCAGGGCAGCAGCCTCACCAATAAATACGCAGAAGGTTATCCGGGCAAACGCTACTACGGTGGCTGTGAGTATGTGGATAAAGTGGAAACCCTGGCGATTGAGCGCGCCAAGGCGCTGTTCGGTGCGGATTACGCCAACGTACAGCCCCATTCCGGCTCCCAGGCCAACTCAGCGGTATATCAAGCCCTGTGCGCCCCCGGCGACACCGTGCTGGGTATGAGCCTAGCTCACGGCGGCCACCTGACCCACGGTGCCCGTGTCAACTTCTCCGGCAAAATCTACAACGCGGTGCAGTACGGTCTGAATCCGGAAACCGGCGAGGTGGATTACGAGGAGGTGGAGCGTCTGGCTCTGGAGCACAAACCCAAGATGATCGTGGCCGGCTTCTCCGCCTACAGCCGCGTCATGGATTGGGCACGTTTCCGCGAAATCGCCGACAAAGTGGGTGCCTACCTGTTTGTGGATATGGCCCACGTAGCCGGTCTGGTTGCCGCTAATGAATACCCATCGCCAATTTCCCACGCAGATGTGGTGACTTCCACCACTCACAAGACCCTGCGCGGACCGCGCGGTGGCATTATCCTGGCCCGCGCCAACGAAGAGATCGAGAAGAAACTGAACTCCGCGGTATTCCCCGGTGGTCAGGGCGGCCCGCTGATGCATGTTATCGCGGCCAAGGCGGTTTCCTTTAAAGAGGCCATGAGCCCTGAGTACAAGGCTTACCAGAAGAAGGTGGTTGAGAATGCCCGCGCTATGGCGGAGACTTTCCTCGACCGCGGTATCAATATCGTTTCTGGCGGCACCGATGACCACTTGATGCTGGTGGACCTGATCGGCAAGGAATATACCGGTAAAGATGCCGATGAAGCTCTGGGCAATGCCAATATCACGGTGAATAAAAATGCGGTGCCTAATGACCCGCGCTCTCCCTTCATCACCAGTGGTCTGCGTGTCGGTACTCCGGCGATTACCACACGCGGTTTCGGCGTGAAGGAAACCCAGCAGCTGACTCATTGGATCTGCGATATTCTGGACGCGCTGGAAGGCGGCGATGTTGAAGCCACCATCGCCGATGTGAAGCAAAAAGTTCTGGAGATCTGTGCGCAGTTTCCTGTGTACAAGAAAGCCTGATTTAGCTTTGCTGGAAAAAGCGGCTCGGTGAGCCGCTTTTTTTATGGCTGTATCACGGTGTGCTGCACCGCAGGGGTGCGCAGTGCCGTCACAGGGGGCAACGGCTGTGATAAACTGCGGCCCATTTTCCATTCCCCTGGGGACGATCCCACATGCACTGTCCTTTCTGCAGCGCAGAAGAAACCAAAGTAGTCGATTCCCGCCTGGTGGCGGAGGGCGATCAGGTGCGTCGTCGACGCGAGTGCCTCGAATGCCATGAACGTTTCACCACCTTTGAGACCGCAGAGCTGCTGTTGCCCAGGGTGATTAAACAAAATGGCCAGCGCGAACCCTTCAATGAAGACAAATTGCGCGCGGGTATCCAGCGCGCGGTAGAGAAGCGCCCAGTCAGTATCGAGCGGGTGGAATCCGCAGTCTCCCAAATCAAGCATGCACTGCGCGCAACCGGCGAGCGCGAGCTGCCGGCAAGGGCCATCGGTGAGCTGGTCATGGAGCAGTTGCGCGAGCTGGATGAAGTGGCTTATGTACGCTTTGCCTCGGTGTATCGACGCTTTGAAGATGTCAGCGACTTCAGTGAAGAGATTGAGCGCCTGACCAGTAAGGAAAACCAAACGCAATGAGTCAAATGGCTGTAGAGAGTGCCCAGGCACTGATGGGCCGCGCTATTCAGCTGGCGGAGCGCGGTCTCTATACCACTATGCCGAATCCCCGCGTGGGCTGTGTGATCACCGATGCGAATGGCAAAGTGATTGCCGAGGGCTGGCACAAGCGCGCCGGTGAACCCCACGCTGAAATAGAAGCCCTGCGCGATGCGGGCGAGCGATCACGCGGCGCCATCGTCTATGTGACCCTTGAACCCTGTAGCCACAGTGGCCGCACAGGTCCCTGCGCCGAGGCACTGGTGCAGGCCGGTGTCGCCCGTGTGGTATACGGTATGGAAGACCCGAACCCCAGGGTTGCCGGAAGCGGTTTGCAGAAACTGCGCGATGCGGGCATTGAGGTAGAGGGGCCAGTGCTGGAAGAGCGCTGCCGCGCACTCAACCCGGGCTTTATCAAGCGTATGACCCTGGGGTTACCCCTGGTGCGCAGCAAGTCTGCGATGAGCCTCGACGGTCGCACCGCCATGGCCAGTGGAGAATCCAAATGGGTTTCGGGCCCGGCTGCGCGCGCCGATGTGCAGCGCCTGCGTGCGCGCAGCTGTGCCGTTATAACCGGCGTTGAAACAGTGCGATACGACAACCCGAATCTCAATGTGCGCGCCGATGAGATGGCACTGGAGCTGCTCGAGGCGGAACAGGCTGCGGAAGTTCAGCCTCTGCGCGTTATTGTCGACAGCCAGCTGCGCACACCGGCAAAGGCCTTTATTTTGCAGGGGGACGCCCCCACACTGGTGTGCACTACTGAGCGCGCCGATCCCGAGCGCCGTCAGCGACTGGAAAACGCCGGTGCCGAGGTTGTCGTTTTGCCTCAGGGCAAAGATGGCCGGGTGGACCTGCTTGCCCTGCTCAAAGAGTTGGCCCGACGCGAATGCAATGAAGTGCTGATTGAAAGCGGTGCGATCCTTTCCGGTGAGTTTCTCTACAGGGGGCACGTAGACGAAATGATTGTCTATCTGGCGCCCAAGCTGCTCGGCAGCACGGCGCGGCCGCTGTTTGAATTGCCCATCGAGCGTATGGGCTCTGTACTGCCGATTACGATTACCGATATGCGCGCGGTCGGCCACGACTGGCGCATCACCGCAACCACGGATATCGAGCGCTGATGTTTACTGGAATTATTGAAGCGGTTGGCGAGGTTGCCGATCTGCAGCCGCGCGGTGGCGATCTGCGCGTGCGCGTCAGGAGCGGCAAACTGGACCTCGCCGATGTACAGCTTGGCGATAGTATCGCCACCAACGGCGTCTGTCTGACCGTAGTGGAGCTGCCCGGTGATGGCTATTGGGCGGATGTTTCCGCGGAGACGCTGGATGTCACCAGTGTCAGCAGCTGGAAGCGCGGGGATAGGGTTAACCTGGAGAAGGCATTGACCCCACAAACCCGCCTTGGCGGCCATATTGTCAGCGGCCATGTGGACGGTATCGGCGAGGTGGTGTGGCGCAAATCCGAGGCCCGTGCCGAGCGTTTTCGCCTACGCGCGCCGGATAACCTGGCTCGTTATATTGCCCACAAGGGCTCGATTACTGTCGACGGTACCAGTCTTACCGTTAACGCGGTGGATGGCGCTGAGTTTGAACTCACTATTGTGCCGCATACCCTGCAGGAAACGATTATGCAGGGCTATGCCGCCGGCACCCGGGTCAACCTCGAGGTGGACCTGATCGCGCGTTATCTGGAGCGCCTGCTTCTCGGTGAGGAGGCAGCCAAATCCAGCGAAGGTGGTATGACGCTCGAATTTCTCGCCCAGAACGGGTTTTACAAGCGCTAGCTGGCTTTATCCCGGCATGCCGCGCCAGTGAGGGCGGGTGAGTGTAACTGCAGGGAAAGCCGCTCAATTTGCAATTGATTAATTTATCCAGAGTTAGCAATGGAATTAAATACGGTTGAAGAACTGATCGACGATATCCGCCAGGGCAAAATGGTGATCCTGATGGACGATGAGGATCGCGAAAACGAGGGTGACCTGGTGATGGCGGCGGAGCAAGTGCGCGCCGAAGATATTAACTTTATGGCTACCCATGCCCGCGGTCTGATCTGTATGCCCATGTCCAAGGAGCGCTGTGAGCAGCTGGACCTGCCGCTGATGTCGCGGGATAACGGTGCCCAGTTCAGCACCAACTTCACCGTCTCTATCGAAGCTGCCGAAGGGGTGACCACCGGTATTTCCGCCGCGGACCGTGCGCGTACTGTGCGCGCCGCCGTCAACAGAAATGCCAAACCCAGCGATATCGTGCAGCCCGGACATATTTTCCCGATTATGGCCCAGCCCGGTGGCGTGCTGAGCCGTGCCGGCCATACCGAGGCCGGCTGTGATCTCTCCCGCCTGGCGGGTTTCGAGGCGGCCGCGGTCATCGTTGAAATCATGAATGACGATGGCACCATGGCACGCCGCCCGGATCTGGAAAAGTTTGCCAAGGAGCACAATCTCAAGATTGGCACCATTGCTGACCTGATTACCTATCGCGCGCTCAACGAGAAAACCGTGGAGTGCGTGAACGAGCGCAAGGTGCGTACCGAGTTTGGCGAGTTTAAACTGCGTACCTATCTCGATAAGGCCCGCCGCGAGCGCCACTTCGCCTTTATCAAGGGCGAGCCCACGCCTGAAGAGCCGACCCTGGTGCGCGTACATGTGGGTAACACCCTGCGCGATGTACTCACTATCCAGCGCGGAGATGAAAAATTTGTCCCCTGGACTTTCCGCCGGGCTATGCAGCATATCGAGAAAGAGGGTAAAGGTGTGGTGGTATTGATCTGCCACAACGAGACCACCGAGGAAATCGAGGAGAGCATCGATTGGCTGATCAGCGGTAAGCAGCAGCGCCCCAGCCAGGATCTGGTGTACAAGCAGGTGGGTACTGGTTCGCAGATACTGCGCGATCTCAAGGTGCGCAAGATGCGCCTGATGAGTGCGCCGTTTAAGTTCAGCGCTATTTCCGGTTTTGAGCTGGAAGTGGAAGAGTACCTGAACGTCGAAGAGTAACAGCAGAATGTTTCCCGGCGCATTTGAAATGGCACGGGTATGGGAAGAAATACGGATTGGACATTATGAGCAATATTCAAGTGATTGAAGGGGATTTTGTCGGCAGTACTGGTAAGTACGCGCTGCTGGTGAGCCGTTGGAACAGCTTTGTAGTCGAGAGCCTCAAAGACGGCGCCCTTGATACCCTGCGCCGCAAGGGCATCAAGGATGAGGACATCACCATCTACTACGCCCCCGGCGCCTTCGAATTCCCGCTGGCCGCGCAAAAGCTGGCGGAAACCAAAAAGTTTGATGCGATTATTGCACTGGGCGCGGTGATTCGTGGCGGCACTCCGCACTTCGAATATGTCGCTGGTGAGTGCACCAAAGGTCTGGCCCAGGTATCCCTGAATACCGGTATCCCGGTGACCTTTGGTGTGTTGACTGTGGACTCCATTGAGCAGGCTATCGAGCGCTCCGGCACCAAGGCTGGCAACAAAGGTTGTGAAGCCGCCGAAACCGCCCTGGAAATGGTTTCCCTACTCGGCAAAATCTAATTGCCACAGCGCCGGCCAGTTGCGTTGGCGCTGCCCATTCTGAGAAGTATCTACCGGAAAAGACAATGACCGTAACTGCATCTGCCCGCCGCAAGGCGCGCCACTACGCCATGCAGGCGCTCTACCAATGGCAAATGGCCGGCGCCAGCCTCAATGCAATCGAAGCCGAGTTCCATACCGACAACGATATGAGCAAAGCCGACGTGGAATATTTCCGCGATATCTTCCACGGGGTTGCCAAAAACCTCGACGAAGTAGAAGGTGCTTACTCCTCCCATCTGGATCGCAAAGTGGAAGATCTGGACCCGGTGTCCCGCGCCCTGCTGCGCATGGCCACTTATGAACTGAAAAACCGCATCGATGTGCCCTACAAAGTAGTGATTAACGAAGCGGTGGCACTGGCGAAAAAATTCGGCCCCACCGATGCCTTCAAGTTCATCAACGGTATCCTGGATAAAACCGCCGCGGACCTGCGCGCTGCGGAAGTGGCTGCTGACAAGAAGTCCTGAAGTCACACTTATGGGAACTGCGCCGGGCGAATTTGAAATTATCCGCGATTTTTTCGCCAGTGCTCCTGTGGGCGAAGGGGTTGCTTTGGGTATAGGTGATGACTGCGCTTTATTGCAGGCACCCGCCTCGGGGCAGCTGGCCACCTCTATGGATACCCTGGTGGCAGGCCGCCACTTTCCCGCAGATGCCGATCCTGCTGCTATTGCCGCGCGTGCACTCAGGGTTAATCTCAGTGACCTGGCGGCAATGAATGCGCGCCCTCTCTGGTTTACCCTGGCCTTGACCTTGCCTCACAGTGATGCGGTTTGGTTGCGTAAATTTGCCGATGGCCTGCTGCAGACCGCGGCACAGTTTGGTGTTTCCCTGGTAGGGGGCGATACCACAGCGGGCCCACTGTCGATCACCATTCAGGTGATCGGACACACGGAATCGCCGCTACGCCGAGACTGTGCCCGCCCCGGTGATCACGTTTATGTCAGCGGTCCTCTAGGTGCCGCTGCTGCCGCTTTGCCAGTAATCCTGGGAGAGCAGCGGGTGACCCCTGAACTGCAGCTGCAATGCGAGCGCGCCTTCTATTATCCCGAACCCCAATTCCCTGTGGCTGCGGCGATTGCCAAGCTGGCCAGTGCGGCTCTGGATATCTCCGATGGTCTGCTCGCTGACTTGGGACATATTTGTGAATCCAGCAGCGTCAGTGCCGATATTCATCTGGAGCGATTAGCCGTTTCTCCCTTGGCGCGGGCTCTTGCCGCAGAGAAAGCAACAACTCTGGCTACAGGCGGTGGCGATGACTACCAACTCTGTTTTACTGTTCCGCAGCAGCGGGTTGCGGACCTGGAACAACTGGACCTGAACGTAACTGCTATCGGCACCCTTGCAGAGGGCGAGGCCGAGGTGCGTTGCTGGCATAATGGCAGCCCCTGGTCGCCACCTGCGACAGGTTATAAGCATTTTTAGGTGGCATTAACCGGGAAGTGCCGGTAGCGGCTTTGGAAATAAGACTATGAGAATACATAACCCCAGTTTTTCCGAGCTTTTGCGCGATCCCACTATGCTTTTAGCTTTTGGCTTTGGCTCGGGGTTGGCACCCAAGGCGCCGGGTACTTTCGGCACCCTGGTAGCCATACCCTTTTGGTGGCTGATGAAGGATCTCTCCCCGGCCTGGTATTTAGGAATCCTTGTGGTGACGGGCCTGGTGGGATGTTACCTGTGCGGGGCCGCAGCAAAGAAACTCGGTGTGCACGACCACGGCGGCATTGTTTGGGATGAGATGGTGGGCTACTGGCTCACAATGTTTATGGCCCCGGCCGGCTGGATTTGGGCACTTTACGGTTTTGTACTCTTTCGCCTGTTCGACATCGCCAAGCCGCCGCCGATTGGCTGGGCGGACCGGCGTGTACAAGGTGGCGTCGGAATTATGCTCGACGATATACTGGCCGCGGTTTATGCGGCTTTGATATTACAGATAACTGTGTTTTTTGTTGGGGCTTAGTTTATTGGGGCTTAGCGGATAGGGATTATCGATGCACAAGGCATTTTGGCTTCTGCTGGGGTTACTGGTTTCCAGCACAGTCTGGGCCCAACAGGTACAACTGAAGGGCCTGTTTGGCGGTAGTGCCATGCTGGAAATCGATGGCCGTCAGCGTATTCTCAAGGCGGGTCAACAATCACCGGAAGGAGTTGGCCTGATAGAAGCTACCACCAGCTATGCCCACATCCGTGTGAATGGACGAGAGCAGAAGCTCACCCTGGATGCGCCCATCGCCGCCAGCTATGCACAGGCCGAACGCGCCGAGGTGCGCTTGATGGGAGATAGCCGCGGTCATTTCAATACCGATGCCTGGATCAATGGGATGCGGGTACCGGTGATGGTGGATACCGGGGCGACCACCCTGGCAATCAATTACCCCACCGCCCAGCGTCTGCGCTTAAATCTCAGTGGGGCCAAACGTATACCGGTGTCGACCGCCAGTGGTATCACCAGTGCTTATTTGATCAATCTCAGCAGTGTCACTATCGGTGGCATTAAATTGCACAATGTAGAAGCTACCGTGCATCCTGATAACTTTCCCCAAGTGGTGCTTCTGGGAAACAGTTTTCTCGGCCGGTTAGATATGGAACAGCAGAGGGGTGTGCTGATACTGCGCGCCCGCAACTGACGTGAAGAGGTATTAAGTTGACCATTCGTTATGTGGAATCCTCAAAATTGCCGACCTCTTGGGGCATGTTTGAGATGCACGGTTTCGAGGAAGTGGAAACTGGCAAGGAGCATGTCGTGCTCACCATGGGGGACTTCGATACCAACGAGCCCCTGCTGGCCCGCATTCACTCGGAATGCCTGACTGGTGATGCCCTGTTTTCCCTGCGTTGCGATTGTGGTGCCCAGCTGCAACATGCTATGCACCGCATTGCCATGGAGGGGCGCGGCGCGATTTTCTATCTGCGTCAAGAAGGTCGTGGTATCGGCCTGCTAAACAAGATTCGTGCCTACCATTTGCAGGATTGCGGCGCGGATACGGTAGAGGCCAATGAGCAGCTCGGTTTTGGCGCCGACATGCGCGATTATTCAATTCTGAAAGCGATGATCGACCACCTGGGTATTCATGCCATTCGCTTGATGACCAATAACCCACGCAAAGTGAAAGCCTTGCAGGATTTGGGGATAGAAGTCACCGAACGTTTGCCACACCAGTCAGGGCGCAATCCGCACAATGCCAAGTACCTCTCCACCAAGAAAGGCAAGCTTGGCCACTTGATTGAAAATGGAGATGAGGAAGAGGGCGAGGAAAAATAATTATTTCTTCTTAAAGTACTCCCATATAAATTAATCCCATAAAAAAGGCCGGAAATTCCGGCCTTTTTTATTTTTTCGCGAGATTACTTTCTTCGCCGTGGCTGTATAAATACGGCGGTAGTACGGCCGGGCAGAGTAAAGGTGCCTGTGTCTCTATCAAACTTCACTCTGCGCAGGCGTGAGTCTACCGAGCGGCGTTGACGTGGATGCTTGAACAGGTACTCACCAATAAGGTTTTCGCTGGTAAATTCCAATGATTCGTCATCGCCATTAAACAGCACCACAATACGTTCAAAGCGGCGATCGATGTTGCCATTGGAATCGGATAACTCCATTACAATCAGCCCAGGAATCTGGTCGGGTCCGGTGTTGAGGAAATTGAGATGTGCTTCTACGGACTCTGCATCAGACAAGCGGAACAGGGGAGAGCTGTTGCGAATCGCCAGCTGCTCGCGGAATAGAGCAGAGCTCCACAAGCGGTGCCGGCGCTCGGGAGCCAATTCCGGGTTTGCCAGTAAAGGTTGCATCAGGGACCAGTTATCTTCGTTTTTATCTGCGATAGGTAAACCCGCACCCCAATTATCTGTGGCAAGGCTGAAGTCCAGTGCATTAAACCAGTCACCGGAGTTGTAACTGTCCCGATCCATCGACTTTGAGCGCAGGAAATCCTGGCCTGCGTGGATAAACGGCACTCCCTGGGCGAACAGAACCAGGGAATTACTGAATGCCTGGATACGCACTCGTTCAGCCAAGTCGGAGCTGTCACTGGCTTTGATCTGTACTCCGTCGAACAGCGTCTCGTTGTCGTGGGCGGCAATATAATTAATGGATTCCTGTGGGTCGGCAGTATAGCCGGTGGGCTGGCCGTTATAGACCAGCTCGCTGCCGGTAATGATATTGCCGTCGGCATCTTCAAAAGAATAATCCGCCAGGTTGCCGGCGAGGGAAACGCGGACTTTATCTGCCAGGGTTAGCAGTGTGGCACGCTCATCTTCTCCCTCAAACTTGCCGTTGCTGTCGGTGAACAGACCGGTACCAAAGCCCTGCTCCTCAAAGCCTCCGAAGGGGTTGCCGCCACGCACGGAATCGCGCAGGCGATCGTTAAAGGTGCCGACACCGCTGCCGGCCATATTGCCCTGACGGGCCTGTACAAAGCGGGCATCGTCAGCCACCTCGCCAAAATTCCAGCCCTCGCCGTACAGATAGATAGCGTTGCCATCGACGCCATCGACTGCAGGGGTCAGTGATTGCATTGCCGCTTGCGCCTTGAGGATATTGTCGAGGCTGTGGTGACCCATCAGATCGAAACGGAAGCTGTCCACCTTATAGGCCCGGGCCCAGGTGACCAGGGAATCGATCATCAGCTTTTCCATCATGGCGTGCTCACTGGCGGTATTTGCGCAGCAGCTGCTCATCTCCACACCGCCTTCCAGGTTGCGGCGGTGGTAATAGCCGGGGACGATTTTATCGAGTATGGAGTTGTCGAATTGGCCATAGGAGCTGGTGTGGTTGTAAACCACATCCATCACCAGTCGCAGGCCGGAGTGAGATAGCCCTTGCACCATTTGACGGAATTCGCGAATGCGCGCAGGTCCATCGGGAGCGCTGCTATAGCTGCCTTCGGGGACAGTGTAGTGCAATGGATCGTAGCCCCAGTTAAAGCCATCGGTATCGCGAATAGCATCTACCTGAGCCTGCTGCTCGCTGCTGTCCGATGCGTAGTCTGAGAGGTCCGGGGTTTGCTGCTGCCGGGTGCGATCTTCATTGACTGTGGCAAAGTCAAAGGCCGGCAGCAGGTGGATATGGGTGAGGCCGGCGCGGGCCAGTTTATTGAGGTGGCGCATGCCGTCGCTGTGCTTGCGGGTGAAAGCCTTGAAGGTGCCGCGCTCTGCTTCGGGGACAGTTTGATCCGCAATACTGAAATCGCGTACGTGCAGCTCGTAGACACTGATATCTTCCGGCTGGGTTAACCTGGGCTTGCGCAGGCGATCCCAACCGCGCGGCTTCAGGTCCCGGTCATTCAGGTTGACGATCTGGCTTTTGCCACTATTGATGGAGAGACTCAGGGAATAGGGGTCGGTGACCAGGTTGGTTTCAATCTGGCGGCTGAAGTAGGAGTACACCTCGACCTCATAGAGATAAAAACTGCGGTCCCACTGCTTGTCGATATCGGCACTCCAAACCCCGGTAGATTCATCGCGCAGCATGGATACCACCTGATCGGCGCTATCGCTGCTGGAGTCTGTAAACAGGTGCAGCTTTACTGCCCGTGCGGTGGGAGCCCAAAGATCGAGCTGGATATTCTCCTCGCCGACACGGGCACCGAGTTCACCGTCGTAGTAGAAGCGATCATCGAGGGCTCCGGCCATCTGCACACCAGTTGCATCCAGTAACTTGCCCTCCGCATCGTAAGCGGCGAGTGCGAGTTGCTGGGTGACCAGATCACTGATGGAGGCCTGCCCTGGCAATTGCCAGGCACTGAAACTGGCCAGGTGCGGGAATTTTTGTTGGGCGCTGCCGGGCAGGGTGGCGAGAGGGGTGAGATCGATGGTGCCATCGGAACGGATATCACCGTCCTCCAGTTTTAGCTCGGCGGTGTTGCTGTAGTGCAATTTAACCTTGGTACCTTCCTGCACCTGGATATCCCAGGCAAAGCTGCTGGTATCCACCCAGTGCGCTTTATCGCTGCTCAGGTCACCCTTGGCGAAGCCATCACTGCTGACGGTGACTTCTTTACTATTCGAGTCAAAAGCAAAGTAGATTTCGTCGTAATCGGCGGCCACGGTAAAGCTGACGTTGGCTCCATTGTTGCCGTAGCTCTCCTCCCAGCCTTCGTGCAGAGCTACCTTGAATTCATAGGAACCGGCAGGCAGCGCTGAGGTGATAAAGGTGTAGTTGCCATCTCCATCGGCATCCTGCATCCAGCTGAGTAGGCAACCGGGTTGCCAGTCTCCCGGGCACCCCAGCAGGGATTGGAAGTTGCCGGCTACAGTGGCGATCACGCTATTGTGGTTATCGGTGATCCAGTGACTCTCGTGGTCATAGATAAATTTAACTTCGCGGGCCTCATCCAGGCTAAGGGAAATATTACCGCCGTCCCGCTGGCCGCCCCTGCCATAATTTTCATGCCAGCTGTTGTTGAGAGCGGCTTTGTACTCCCAGTTGCCGGCTGGTATCCAAAAGCTGCCCTGCCATTTGTCGTCTTCGCTGTCATAGCGGAGCAGGGTGGCGACACAACCTGGTTGCCAGTCGCCATCGCAGCCCAGTTGGCTTTGTAGGTTGCCGGGAATATTGACCTCTGTGGGATTTGGTGTGTCAGATGCCCAAACCGGTATTTGGATGGAGCAGAAGACTGCCCCCAGAATCAGCCCGCCTCTTGTGCCGGCTGTGCCGGGCCCCGTGAAATTAGTTATTGGCATAGCGCTCCCCATTTTTTGTTGTACTTGTTGCGGCTCTCTCAATTGGTATTGAATCGCAGTCACGCATTGACGGCCTCCCACCCCGAGGAGGTGGAGGTCTGGGGGAGGTGGTTGGGGGTGTCATAAAACCTTTATAAAAACGTCATCTTGTGGCAATGCCCGCTAGAGAAGATGATTCGCGAGTAGAAGAGGTGGCGAGAAGGAAAGTCGGTTCTATACTCAATTGATCAGGTTACTGTGGGTCGAGAAAGGTGATGCACCTGCTGTAATCGGATTCGAAGGCCGGCTTTTGCCGGCTTTGCTTTTTGTGACGGGGCAATTACTAAGAGGCTTCCAAGGCCAATCGACTTGCTCCTATCCCCTGGTAGTGCTAATTTGCCCATAACCCGCCAGATACTTTGGCGGAATCCAGAACTCAATAACTGCGGAGGATGATTGATGATTGTTGCAACCCTCCGTCGGGTCCAGTAGCAGCCTCCCGCTGCCCACGCCCGGCGATAGATTCCTAGACGTCGGGCTTTCCCAGAGAAAGCTCTGTTGGCCGCGTATTTGCGGTCGCTTGGCGCTTTGTTGCGCCCAGAGGGTTTCAATCTTGAGTAAATCTCACTTTACCCGTCGGTCTGTTAACAGACTCGGTACTAAATCCGCATCTATCAAAATTGAGCGGGAAGCTTCTCCGCTACAAAAACTCGGCTGGAAGTCTTTTTTCCAACAGCAGCTGACGCTCGACGAACTCGAGCAGTGTTTGCCGCTGCGGATTATGGCTGTGCACCGCAGTCGCCTGGAATTGGCCGGCGAGCAGGGGGCTGTGTCCCTTCCCCTAACCGGGAGTCTTGTGGCTAATTTGCCCGCGGTGGGGGATTGGCTGTTGTTAGAGAAGAGCAGTGGATATTTCGTGCGTTTGTTGAGCCGCAGCAGCCAGTTTGAGCGTATGGCACCTGGGGGGCATCAGGTGCAGATGATCGCTGCCAATGTCGATAGTGTTTTTATTGTTTCGTCCCTGAATGATGACTTTAACCTCTCACGTATTGAGCGCTATTTGGTTCTGGCTCGGGAGTCTGGTTGCAGCCCACACCTGATTCTGACTAAGGCCGATCTGTGTGAAGACATTGCCCCTTTTCTTCAGGCTTTGCGCCCATTCGGTGAATTACCTGTTGCACTGGTCAATAGCCTGGATCGAGAAAGCGTGGCACAGCTGCGCCAGTGGTGCTTACCTGGGGAAACTATCGCGCTGTTAGGTTCTTCTGGAGTGGGAAAATCCACTTTGCTAAATGCGCTGTCTGGCGAATCCCTGGCTGAGACTGGGACCATTCGCGAAGCCGACAGTAAAGGGCGTCACACTACAAGGAAACGCTCTCTTCACTCCCTGAGTTGGGGAGCGCTGTTACTCGATAGCCCTGGAATGCGGGAGCTGGGGTTGGTGCATGTTGAAGATGGCGTAGCGGAGACTTTCTCCGATATTGCGGCCTTGTCCAGGGACTGTCGCTTCTCTGACTGCCAGCACCAGTCAGAGCCAGGCTGTGCGGTACAAGAGGCAATAACGGGCGGTTCGCTGGATGATCGGCGCTTGCGAAATTGGCAAAAACTGCAACAGGAACTAAGCCGTAACGGTCAAACTCTGGCGCAGAAACGGGCAGGGGACAGAGCGTTATCCCAGATGTATCGATCTGTGCAAAATCAGGCGCGTAAACGCAAATATTCAGAGAATTAATCGAACTGGCACCTGGGAACTTTCCCGGGTGCTTCTCAATTAATGAGAGAGTTTTAAAGTGACAACGCCCAAGATAATGAGCAAAACTCCCAGATAGCGTCCAAGGCTGGTGGAGTCTCCAAAGAACAGCACCCCTACCGCAAAGGCTCCGGCGGCACCAATTCCAGTCCAGACCGCATAGGAAGTACCAATAGGTATCTCCCGCTGCGCCAGCCACAGCAGAAATCCACTGATCCCAATAAATACCATAGCCATAACCACACCCAGAAGGCGGGTGTTACTTCCCTGTGAAATTTTCAGTCCCAGCACCCAACCAATTTCGCATAGTCCAGCGAGTATTAAGTAGAACCAGGCCATGATATTCCTTTAAAAATAGCTTTGGGTTTTAAACTCTAGCGCCGCCTGGGACGCTTGCTTGTTGATGCACACATTAGGTGGTCAATAGAAAAGATATAGCTGAGAATGGAGGAAACGCGTTTTATGAAGCTTGGGGGTGGGCTGAGCGGTAGATCGCCCTTTTCTTTTGTAAGAGCTGTTTCCGATATAATCAGGTTTTAAGGGAAACATTCGACGATAAAAATAAATCATTTATAGGGAGTTTGGGAAAGTTGAAAATGGCCCATGGAATAAAAGAAGCCTCATTATTTTTTGTATCTGTCTGGTTATGTTTTCCTTCTGACTTTTCTTACGGTAATGAGACACAGATAGAGACTCTGGTTGTTACAGCGGGCAGATATGATCAGGACATTGCAGAGCGGGTAGAGAGTATTTCTATTGTCGACAATGATGTGCTCAAAAAAGCGGGTAACGCCCATATTCAACAAAGCCTGGTGAGTGTGCCCGGAGTAAATCTGGCTCGAGGAAATGGGCAGGAATATCTACCTGCCTTGCGTTCCCCAGTACTGACGGGTGCCGGAGCTTGTGGGGGGGTACTCACAGTAGAGGATGGCATTCCACTGCGAGCAACTGGCTTTTGTAATACCAATGAGTTATTTGAATCTTTTAGTGAGACAGCACGCCATGTTGAAGTCATAAGAGGACCTGCTGGTACGCTTTATGGATCAAATGCATTGCATGGGTTGATCAATATTATTAGCCGAGACCCTGTAGGGGGTGAGGGGGGATCACTTAATGTTGAGGCGGGGCCTCACGATTATTACCGAGTGGGTGTGTCGGCGGATCATCGTCTTAATATCGACGGTGATGCAATAAGTACAGATTTGTATCTGACGACCGATGGTGGCTATCGAGATTACTCCGGTGTGGACCAGCAAAAAGCCAGTGTTCAGTATGTTAGCCATATCGGTGATAGCAGAGTTCGAACCCGTTTGGTAGCTACAAACCTGAACCAGGAAACTGCGGGTTACGTTGAGGGAGCGGGCGCTTATCGAGATCCTCGATTGAGCCGTACAAACCCCAACCCAGAGGCATTTCGGGATGCCTATGCTATCAGAATGTATTCCCTGATCGATATACCGATTAATCGTGACAGCCAAATACAGTTGTCGCCGTATTTTCGAAAAACCAAAATGCGTTTTCTGCAACATTATTTGCCGGGCCATCCTTTGGAGGAAAATGGTCAGGAAAGTATTGGAATTAGAACTAGTTATTATCTGGAGCTGGATAAAAATCTGAATCTGGTTTCGGGTATTGATACGGAATTAAGCGAGGGATATCTCTTGGAGGTGCAAGAGAGTACTACCGAGGGATCTGAATTTCTTCAGGCGACGATTCCTGTGGGGAAGCACTATGATTACGAAGTGACGGCTTGGAATCTCGCTCCTTACGCATCGGTAAACTGGCAGGTTAGTGATAAATTGGAAATTACTGGCGGAGTGAGGTTTGAGTCTGCACATTACAATTACGACAATAACATGCTCTCCGGACGTGCCGATGAAAATGGAATGGCTTGTGACTTCGGCGGTTGCCGGTTTAGTCGACCGAGTGACCGAAAAGATAGATTTAACAATATCTCCCCCAAGCTGGGCGCACTATTACAATTAGATAGTGAATGGCAATTATTTACCCAGATTGCTCAGGGGTATCGGGTACCCCAGGCGACAGAATTATACCGCTTACAGAAGGAGCAAACGGTTGCAGAATTGGACTCTGAAGAGCTCAATAGCTTTGAAATAGGATTGAGGAAGCTGGGTGACCCCCTGTCATTTGAGTGGGTGGCCTATGCAATGGAAAAGGAAAATGTAATTTTTCGCGATGCTGATTACTTTAACCAGTCCAATGGGAAGACCCGGCACTGGGGGCTGGAATTAGCGGTTAATTATGAGTTTTCTGAAAGTCTGAGCTTTGAGGGTAGTACCAGCTATGCTGAACATCGCTATGACGATCAAAGGGAGTTAGAGGGCGTAGAACTGGATGGAAATTTTGTAGATTCTGCACCAAGAACTTTTGGTAGCTATCGCCTGAAGTGGTCGCCCAGCTCTCTTATATCAGCGGAACTGGAGTGGTTACATCAGGGCAGTTATTTTACCGATCCTCAAAATGCTCATCGGTATCCAGGACATGACTTGCTGAACCTCCATGTGGCCTGGCAATGGGAGCAATATGGATTTTCAACTCGAGTGCTGAATATTACTGATAAAGCCTACGCTGAGCGTGCTGATTACAGTAGTTTTAGTGGTAGCCGTTATTTCCCTGGAGAGCCTCGTTCAATTTATTTCGGGCTTACTTTTGATTGGTAGTGTAATAAGGTCTTACTTTTAACTTTCGGCTTTCATTTGAGCGTTCCGAATCAACGCTGCCATACGATAAAAGCCATGAGCCATTTTGGTGTAGGGTGTGAGTAAAAAAAATGCGAGAACTGCACCCAAGTGTAAATCCAATAGTAGGGGGAGTGCGCCTGTCCCCCCGAGGGCAAATAGTAATAGACCGCTGAGTGCAATAAATAACAGTAGGCCAACAAACCCCATCTCCCCGCTCCAAACCCTTGCTGAGCCCAGTTCTGGATCAGCCTTGAGCTTTAGCTGAATAAGCTTGCTACACCCCACTAATATGAGTAACCCACCGGGTATACCAAGTAATTTGGGTGCAGAAAAAATCGAGTACGGCCCCGGCATGTTTAGAAAGTAATACATTACTGCACCGGAACAGGTGGCTGCAAAGCACAATAAAAAACCGTATAGAACAGCTTGGTGTGCGTATCGTCGCTGGTTGCTGAATCGGTCTTCCTCTTCGAAGTTACATCCATCCCCGTGGCCCCCGGATAGATTCTTTAGTTTTCCTGCTGAAATTAATGCACTTTTAAAGTGGTCCCAGGTAATTCTTTCCCCGCCGACTTTCCTCCAGTAGCGACGTAAACTTATCCCCAGGCTAAACAGCGGATAAAGAAAGGCCGGTAAAAAAATACTGGTCATAGTGGCGTGAGAAATAATTGCGTAGAAGCCCTCGCCACCACTGGGTTTCAATGCTCTTATTACATAAAAGATGATGGCAAATCCGATGACAGCGGCCAGGGCGATCAGACTGCCGCGTTTTTGGAAAATTCTGGCAATACCTCCCGGCCAGGCAAAAGTCTCCCAGCTTTTCTGTCGCGCTTCGGCCATGACTTGGGGAATATTGATATTGAATTCGTGGGGATCGGTATACTGGCAGGCGTAGTAACAACCTCGGCAGTTGTGGCAGAGATTGGCCAGCTGAGTGATGGTTCCCTCTGAGAAAGAGCGGTGTAGTTGAAGTGCTGGAAAAACGGCGCAGTAGCCCTCGCAATAGCGACAGGCATTACAGATTTCTGCTTGCCGCCGTGCCTCTTCCAAATTATCCATTTGCATAGTTAGCGGCTTCCCTGCCAGCGATACGCCCAAAAACGGTGCCGATCATCATACCCAACCCAGCCAGATATCCCTGACTAAGGATTGACCCGGCCATGGTTTCCCCTGCAGCCCACAAGTTTTTTACCGGCCCTGTGGCAGTGCTGCACTGGGCATTCTTATCAATCTTGAGCGCCAGATAAGTGAAGGTAACCCCAGTGCGCAAGCTATAGCAGTAAAATGGTGGCTCGCTGATGGGGCGGGCCCAGTTAGTTTTTTCTGGTGTCAGGCCGGTGGTGGTGACACTATCCAGCTCGGTGGGGTGAAAAGCGTCACTATTGCCACAAGCTGCATTGAAGGTTGCTATGGTATCGATCAGTTTTTCAGAGGGTAAACCGGTTTTTTCCGCGAGCTCCTCCAAGGTGTTCGCCTCGGTCGGAGGAAATGCCGATGGCATAAACATTTTTAAAGACTTGGAGTCGATAATTGCAAAAGCGACCTGGTCTGGCTGTTGTGCGACAAGGCGGCCCCAGATGGCATAGCGTTTAGGCCAAATATCTTCTCCCTCGTCATAAAAGCGCTGGCCTTCCTTGTTAACGACGATGGAAAAGGGGACACAATCCAGGCGGGTTACTATACCACCATCAAACTTCGGCGCTCGCCCATCAATGGCTACTGCATGGCATTGGGTGGGATCTCCGACGGACTGCACGCCCTGCTCCAGTAAATCTTCCAAGACCACGCCTCGGTTATAAGGTGTTCCGCGTATCAGGAAATTTTCGGCGGGTGGGCCCCAAGCTTTTTCCAACCATTCCAGATTGGCTTCAAATCCGCCGGAGGCAACTACAACTGAGCTGGGTTCAATTTGGTATTGCTGTCCCTCGTAAACATAGTCGACACGAGCAATAAGATTGCCTTTCAGCTGCAGGTGCTTAACGTGTGCCCGGTACAGCACATCAATGCCTAATTTGTCTGCAGTTCGGTAATAGGCGTTAATCAGGGACTTACCGCCGCCGAGGAAAAAGGCATTGGTACGTGTGAGGGATAGAGTGCCGGACAGAGGCGGCTGGAAATGAACGCCGTGCTTTTGCATCCAGGGAAGCGCTTTTTCCGATGAGCGTATAACCAGCCGGGCTAACTGCTCATTGGTTTTACCTCCGGTAACTTTTAGCAGGTCTTCATAGTACTCGTCTTCACTGTAATCACCTTCCAGTGGGCCCAGGGGGCCTCGGTGCATACAGCGTATATCCCTGGTGTGGCGGGAATTGCCGCCTCGATAGGGCTTGGGGGCAGTTTCTAGAATAATCACCTTGGCCCCAAGTTCGGCAGCAGTTATAGCTGCGCACAGAGCGGCATTGCCACCCCCAATTACGGCGAGGTCGTAGTGATTGTTCAACGGTAGAAAACCCTTTTGCAATGGATCAGTGTTCCATTGCAAAAGGTAGGTGAAAATTGAGAATAAATAGGCGGGCAGGCAATTCCTGCCGCAAAAAATCGTCAGCTGGTGGCGGGTTGTTCAACTTGCTGTGTGTCTATGTGAACAGATACTGAAACCTGGCTTTCCAGCCAGCTATCCATACGCTCTTCGAGAATATTGAGCGGCAGCGCACCTGCACCTAACAGAGCGTCATGGAAACTGCGAATATCGAAATTGCTATTCAGGGTTTCCTCTGCCTCCTCACGCAGCTCTTTAATTTTGAGCTGCCCCAGCTTGTAGGCCAGGGCCTGTCCGGGCCAGACCAGGTAGCGGTCAATTTCCACGGTGACGTCGTGTAGAGGTTTGGCACTATTGTCCATAAAGTAGCCAATCGCCTGCTCCCGGCTCCAGCCCAGTTGATGCATACCGGTGTCTACAACTAGACGCACTGCGCGCCACATATCGTAGGTCAGCGCACCGAATTCACTATAGGGGTCTTTGTACAAACCCAGGTCATAACCGAGGCTCTCGGAATAGAGCCCCCAGCCTTCCACAAAGGCGGTGTAAAGTGCCATACGCCGCAATGGGTGAATATCGGCTTGCTCCTGGGCCAGGGCAATCTGCAAATGGTGGCCAGGCATGGCCTCATGCACCGTCAGCGCCTCCATTTCCCACTTGGGGCGGCTGGGCAGGTTATAGGTATTGGCATAGAAAATACCCGCACGCCCAGCTTCATTGGAGCCCGGCTGGTAATAGGCGGTGGTCTGTGACTGCTCTGAATAGCTGGGAATGGGTTTAACGCCATAGGGCATTCTGGGCAGGGTGCCAAACAGCGCAGGTAGCTCGCCATCGATACGTTTGGCGATATCCCGGTAGTCTCTTAGTAAATCCTCGCGGCTGGTATGGTAGAAGCGCGGGTCGGTGCGCAAAAATTCGGTAAATGCTTTGAAGTCGCCCTTAAAGCCGGTCTTCTGAATAATCCTGTCCATTTCACCGCGGATACGCTTCACCTCGGCCAGGCCAATGCGGTGAATTTCTTCCGGGCTTAAGTCAGTGGTGGTGTTCTCATTTACTTTGTACGCATACCAGCGCAGGCCATCGGGGCGGCTGCTGAGGGCAATGTCTTTCTGTGCTCCGGGAATATATTCTCTCTCGATAAATTCCGCCATGTCCCGCCAAGCCGGTAGCAACTGGCTGTTGTAGATGGTCAAGGCCCGTTGGCGCAGGCTCTTTTGTTTCGCTTGGGGGATCGCTTTGGGCATTTCTGCGAAAGCACTGAGCAGAGGGCTATGCTCGGGATTTTTTGGGGTCAGCGCGCGGATCTGCCGCGGTAGGTCACGCAGGGTAATTTGCGGCGGGGTAACTCCATTACTTAGCCCCTGCTGCATCAGGGCCTGTGTTTGTGTTACCAAAGTTGGAAGCTTTGACAAGCGCGCCAGAATCTCTTCGTAATCAGCAGCCTTACTGCGTGGCATGCTGTTAAGCACGCTCGGCACATAGCGCTGGATGCCGCTCATATGGGTGATGGGTTGTAGGTGCTCAGGAAACTGAAAGCCCTTTACCTCGCCGAGGAGATCCTGGTAGAGCAGCTGATAGTCGAGCCGTTGTTGCTCGGGCAGTGCGTCAACATTTAGGTTTCGGGTTGCGCCTAATAGCTGACGAGTCTGTTCCTGTCGCTGTTGCATGGCCCTGCTTGAATTATCCACCCAGCGATCATTTTGGCCTGGATAGCCCTCATAAGTGGCCCGGCTGGGAAAGCTCTCCATAATCCAGCGATAACGCAGGTCTTGCAGGGCAGTCAGCCTCTCAGAGACATTTTCTGTGGGCAGGGCCCGAAAAGCCTTCTTGAAATCTTTCTGATCCATGGCGGTAGCGCTAACGCTGGCAAACAAGCCGATGGATGCGATAAAGGTTTTCTTGAGTAGTGACATCTTTCCCCCAAGGCGTGCGGAAGTCGATTGATAGAAAGGCGCTGGGCCAGGCGGTCTCGTCGAATCAATAGTGCGCCGCAGAATTGTGAACCTGGCAGCCCGATACCCCTGGTGGCTATCGGGCCCGTATGGTTAGTTGGCGGCTGCAGCGCGGTCGTTAAAATTGTGCCGGTTAAGTAGCTGTAAGCGCCGGCGGATTTGTTCCTCGATACCTTCGGCATTGAGGCCTATAGCTGCGAGAAGGTCCTTGTGCTTACCGTGCTCAATGATGCGGTCGGGCAGTCCCAATTGCAGAACCGGTTGCGTTCGCGCAGAGCTGTTGAGGTACTCCATAACGGCACTGCCAGCACCGCCGGCTACGGTGTTTTCCTCGATGGTAACCAGTAACTGATGGCTGTCAGCGAGTTCATCGATCAGGGCCTCGTCCAATGGCTTGACCCAGCGCATATCAGCGAGGGTGGCGCCGAGGCGCTCGGCCGCTGCCATAGCTGGGGCGAGCAGAGTACCAAAATTCAAAATGGCCACGCCGCTGCCCTTGCTCAGTAGGCGGCCCTTACCAATAGGTAGCTCGCGCATTTCTTCTTCGATCGCCGTGCCCATGCCGGTGCCGCGGGGGTAGCGTACCGCTGCGGGACCTTTGTGCTTGTAGGCGGTATACAGTAACTGGCGGCACTCATTTTCGTCACTGGGTGCGGCGATAGCCAGGTAGGGCAGGCAGCGCATAAAGGTCAGGTCGAAGCTGCCGGCGTGTGTCGGGCCGTCCTCACCGACTAGACCGGCGCGGTCGATAGCGAAGGTGACATCCAGATTTTGGATAGCCACGTCGTGCACCATCTGGTCGTAACCGCGCTGCAGGAAGGTGGAGTAAATGGCCACCACCGGCTTCTGTCCCTCGCAGGCGAGACCGGCGGCAAGCGTTACGGCGTGTTGCTCGGCGATCGCCACATCGTGGAAGCGCTGGGGGAATCGCTTGGAGAACTCCACCATACCGGAGCCCTCACACATGGCAGGAGTAATGCCGATCAGACGTTCGTCCTTTTCGGCAGTGTCGCATAGCCACTGACCGAAAATATCCTGGTATTTGGGGAGCTTCTTCCTGCCCGGTACGGCCACCTGGACCTTGCTTTCAGGCTCAAGCTTGTTCAATGCGTGGTAGCCCACCGGATCGGCTTCCGCCGGTCCAAAGCCTTTGCCTTTGGTCGTAGCGATATGCAGTAGCTGGGGACCAGGCTGGCTGCGCAGGTTGCGCAGGGTGTGCACCAAGTCGTGCATATTGTGCCCGTCTAGTGGCCCCACGTAGTTGAAGCCCAGCTCCTCGAACAGGGTGCCGGGGGTGATCATGCCTTTGACATGTTCTTCGGTGCGGCGCGCCAGCTGCCAGGCCTTGGGGATAGCCGACAGTATCTTGCGGCTGCCCTCGCGCATATTGAGATAGGTTTTGCTGGCGAGAATCTTGGCGAAATAGGTGGCTAGTCCGCCGACATTCTTAGAGATCGACATGCTGTTGTCATTCAGAACAACCAACATATCCCGGCCGGTGTGAGATGCGTGATTGAGCGCCTCGAAGGCCATGCCGGCTGTCATTGCGCCGTCGCCAATTACCGCCACAACTTTGCGCTCGTCGGGAGAGCCCAGGGCCATACCCAGGGCTGCGCCGATGGAGGTGCTGGAGTGGCCGACACCAAAGGTGTCGTAGGGGCTTTCGCTGCGCTTGGGGAAGCCTGACAGGCCGCCCTGCTGGCGCATGGTGAGCATTTGCTCGCGGCGGCCTGTTAGGATCTTGTGCGGGTAGGTCTGGTGACCCACATCCCAGACCAAGCGGTCTTCCGGTGTGTTGTAGATATAGTGCAGGGCGATGGTCAGCTCTACCACACCCAGGCCGGCGCCGAAGTGCCCGCCGGTTTGGCCGACACAGTACAACAGGTACTCGCGCAGTTGACTGGCGAGTTCGGGCAGTTGGCGTTCATCGAGTGCGCGCAGCTGTGCCGGCTCGTCGATGGCGTCGAGCAGTGGCGTATGCGGGCGAGTGCGTGGAATATCTTCGAGCATCAAACGGTTCAATTGCTACAGATGGTATTAGTGAGGGGGATTGTATGCCTGTGACGGGCATATTGCATCCCAGTGGCGGGGCGGGAGCCCCGACTTAGTGGCCGCGCTGGACGATATAATCTGCCAGCTGCCTCAGCAATAGTGTATCGCCCGGTAGGGCTTTGAGGGCATCCAGGGCCTCCCTGTGCAAGCCCTGCAGCTTCTCTTTGGCGCCATCGAGGCCCAGTAGGGAGACATAGGTGGGTTTGTTGAGCAGGGCATCCGCGCCCTGGGTTTTACCCAGCACCGCAGTGTCTGCAGTGATATCGAGGATGTCGTCCTGTACCTGGAAAGCCAAGCCAATGGCCTCAGCGTAGAGGGTAAGCGCCTCCAGTTGACTTCTGTCGGCCCCGCCGAGGAGGGCGCCCATACGCACACTGGCGCGAATGAGGGCGCCCGTCTTCAGGCGATGCATCTTTTCCAGCTGTGCCAGGGAGAGGGTTTTATCCACAGAATCCAGGTCTATGGCCTGGCCCGCCACCATCCCTCGGCTGCCGGATGCCCTGGAGAGCTCTGAGATAAGCTCTAACTTTACTGTGGGTTCGGTGCTATCGGCCAACAGCAGTTCGAATGCCTGGGTTTGCAGTGCATCACCGGCGAGAATGGCCGTGGCCTCGTCAAAAGCGATATGGCAGGTAGGACGGCCACGACGCAGATCGTCGTCATCCATGGCCGGCAGGTCGTCATGCACCAGCGAGTAGGCGTGAATGCACTCCAGGGCAGCGGCGCTGGCATCGCATTTGGCTGGATCGAAATCCACTCCATAAAAGATCTGGGCGCAGGCGTAGACGAGTGCTGGGCGCAGGCGCTTGCCGGGGCCAAGGGCAGCATAGCGCATGGCCTCGAAGAGCTTATTTGCACCGGGGACAGACTCGGCCAGGGTATCGCGCAGTCGGGTTTCAACGCGCTGAGAAGAGCTCTTAAGGAAAGCACTCAGCTCAGCGGGCGGGGTTGGGGCATTCATTTTAGAGGTCGCCCGTGGAGTCGTCGGCTTCGAACGGGAGCTCGCGAATACTGCCGTTTTCCTCCATGAGCATTTTGACCTTCTGTTCGGCGCTGGCGAGTTTTTTCTGGCACTCTCTGGTGAGTTTGACTCCCTGCTCAAAGTCGGCCAGGGCCTCTTCCAGGGGCAGATCACCCGCCTCCAGGCGCTCCACTAATTCTTCCAGGGCTTCCAGGCTCTGTTCAAAAGTTGCCGATTTTTTCTTTGCCGCCATAGCATCGCCTCGTAATTGCGGGGCAACCTTAGCCGTTGGCGCGGCAGGGGTCAATTGGCACTACTCAGAGGCTGATAAGGGTTATTGCAGGGCTTCGCGCGATAGCAGGTAATGAGCCAGTGCTTTTTTCTGCTTCTCGGTAAGGTCATACCTGGGCATCGGGGGCGTTGGGGCATCAAAGTAGTCCGCCAGGCTTTGTAATGTGTACTTTTTGTTGAGTCCGGTTAACGGCACTTGCTGCTGGTGGCACTGGGCGCAATTGTGACTGAGGTAAAGTGCTCTTCCCTCGCGCGCGGCGGTGGCATCGGTTGGCGGCGGTTTCTTGGGTACCCTAGGTGTGGTAGGTGCTTTTTCCGCTGATAACTTTACTTTTTGATGGATAGCGGTGGGTGAGAGACGATAGATGGCTCCTGTGTAATCGTCGGAAATATAAATATTGCCTTTACCATCCTCGGCAATTGCCACTGGCCTGCCGGAAACCTCCTTGCGGTTTTCGCTGAGGAAGCCCCAGAGGAAGTCCCGCTGGGAGATCTTTCCACCTTCATCCCAGTGCAGGGAAACCACTTTGTAACCATCTTTTACACTTCTATTCCAGGAGCCGTGCAATGCGACTAACGCGGCCCCACGATAACCTGCGGGTTGCTCCGGACTGCGCAGGAAGCGGATGCCGAGTGGAGCATTGTGTGCGGCAAACTCGTGCACTGGTGGCAGGGAAGAGGTGATCATCTCTTTGATGGTGGGGTCTTCATCATCGATAAAATCTGGGTCTGGCACCCGGTCGCCATAGGCATAAGGCCAGCCATAGAATTTGTCGGGATGGATCAGGTTGAGTTCATCGGGTGGCAGGTTGTCGCCAAGCCAATCTCGACCGTTATCGGTGGCGTAGAGTCCGCCATCCTTGGGTGACCAGTCAAACCCCACGCTGTTGCGTAAACCGGTGGCGAATATTTTTAGATCACTGCCATCGGGACGTAGGCGCATGATGCTGGCGCGGCGGCGATCTTTCTCTACACAGACGTTACAGCTGGAGCCACTACTCAGGTATAGCCAGCCATCCGGGCCCTTCTCGAGGGTTTTGGTCCAGTGGCCGCTGTCCTCCAGGCCTTCGACGATTCTTTGGTATCGTCCAGCCAAACGGGCATCGGAGTGATCGAAGGGCACTCTGCCAACAGCATCGCTTTCTGCGATGTAAAGCCAGTTCTCATGCAGTAGAAGTCCATGTGGTCGGTTGAGATCGCCAATCAAGATGCGCTGGCTATCAGCGCGCCCATCACCATTGCGGTCGGGGGATAAAAGAGAAACTTGTCCCTTCTTTGGTTGGGAAACCAGGATATCCCCCGAACGGGTTATTGCCAGCCAGCGTGCATTGGGCACATCATCGGCGAATAGTTCTAGTTGATAGCCAGTGGCGGCAGATAATTTTTGAAGAACTTTCTGTTCGTTGGTTTTTGCGCCACCAGTTATCTGGCGCCAGGGCACGCTAATACCCGAAGAAACCACAGTGAAGGCGCTTGAAACAACGGCGCTGAAGATAAGCAAAAAAATTAGCGTATATTTCAACGTCTTATTCCCTGTATCGATTGAACTTGAAATAAAGGTGTTTATAGTGGCCGCGCTCATGCACTGAGCCTTGTTTTAGCACAGTGCTCCCATCGGGTCTCCCCTTCTTTTATGAAAGAAATATTTCACCTTGTGAGATATGTCTTACACAAAATTCAGCAGATTGCCCCTACTTTTTTTTCGCTTGATGTCCATAATTAACTGGCAGGGACGCAAAAGGGACTGCAACTCTGCGGCAAAGGATAAAAGGAATGCGCCGCTCGCCCTATGGATATGGGCACCATCCTGTGAGACGCACCGCCCGGGCCGGATTGCCTGGGCGGTGTTTTAAATGCTTCAAGCCCCAGCTAATTCTCTAAATAACTCCTGCTTGTTACCCCTCACACTCTTGACTCTTTCTCTAGTAGATTATTCTTAGTGGCTGCCATTTTATTGTAAGTTAAGTTCGTACTTGTCTGGAATTTGTAATATTTATCCGCTTTAATGATGAGAGGTCGGCCATAATTGCTCGGGCCGGTGGAGGATGGCGCATTCAGCAATCAATCATTAGCGGTGCCCGTTTATGCCCTGGCATTCCCTCATTGCTGGGCTGTTGTCAAATTGTCAGTGAAATCATCAGCGGGTCGTCTCTCTAATCATTTCAATGTCCTATCGAAACTGGACACTCCTGTTCAGGTTCAACTTCTTCTCTCTTGTTTCCAGCTGGTCTTTCAAAGCGGGCTTTTGGGCGCTTTAAAAATTTCCACTTTGCTCGTTATAGCGGCAGTGGGCCGGGTTTTTCTGTTTAATTGCGGGGAGGCGAGGTCATGCAAGCGCGAATTTTACGCCTGAATTTGGCGGGGCAACCATTAGATTGGCTCACTTGGCAGGAGGCCTCCTGCTTGTATGTACGCGATCTGGTTACCTGGTCTCTGGGGGGCATAGTACAGCGGGTACGCGGTGGGTTTAATCGAAATGGTGAGCGGTCCACCTTGGATCTGGCATCGATCATAGCTTGTGGCGGTGCTCGAATGGCGCGCCCACGCAGTCGTCCGCCACTCACAAACCGCGCACTTTTTTTTCGGGATGTCCATACCTGCCTCTATTGCGGCAATATTTTCAAATCGTTCGAGTTGACCAGAGATCACGTTATCCCTGTGTCGAAGGGAGGGATGGATTCCTGGGAAAATGTAGTCACAGCCTGCCGCCGCTGTAATCAGCACAAGGGCAATTATTTGCTTGAAGATATTGATATGGAATTACTGGCCTTGCCCTTTTGCCCCAATGCTGCGGAATATTTGGCTTTGATTAATAGTGAGCGGATACGTGGGGATCAGATGGAATTTCTGCGCAGTCAGTTTTCCCGTCGTCGCCAGCAGGACTGGTTGTTACATTAATTCTCGGGGAGTTATTGAAATTAAAAAAAGGGGCAAAGGGCCCCTTTTTTTAATGTTTCACTTTTTTAGGCAAAAGCTAAAATAGACCTCAATTTTCTGATTGAGCTACGGATGAGCGAATCTGGCCAGTTAGATACTCAGTGAAATCATGACCGTGGTTTTGCATCATTTTGGGGAACATAGAGTTGGGGGTCATGCCGGGAAAGGTGTTCACTTCATTCAGATAGAGTTCCCCCTCCTCCGTCAGGAAAAAGTCAATGCGGGATAGATCTTTGAGTTTGAGCGCCTTAAAAGTACGCAATGAGACTTCCTGAATCCACGCGAGTTGTTCTTCATTGAGGCCCTTAGCTTTAATAAAAGTCTCAGCACGACTTCCGGAGGCATACTTTTCTTTGTAGGTATAAAAAGTATCTGCCGGTGCGCGGACCTCTCCGGGGTGGGTGGCTATCAGCTCTTCGCCAAAGGTGTACACCGCGACCTCCAGTTCGCGAGCATTTAGCGCTTTTTCGATCAGCACGTAGGATGAGAGGGTAAATGCTTCTGCTACTGCATCTTCTAGATCTTCCTTGCGACTGACCTTGAAGCAGCCCACCGAGGAGCCCTGGTTTGACGCTTTAACAAAAACCGCCTCCCATTCTTCCAGTGCTGCGTGGGCTTTGCCCAGTTCCTCAGCTTCAAGGCTGTGTAAGAATAAATAGGGGGTATTATCGATTCCCAGTGCACTCAGCCACATTTTTGTTTTAATTTTATTAAAACAAATTTTGCTCGCCTCGGGTGCTGACCCAAAATAGGGAATACCGTACATATCTAATTGGGACTGTAGATCGCCCGTTTCCCCAGGGTATCCGTGGATCGCGGGGATAACGTAATCTACATTCCAGGCATTGCCTTCTTCATCGCGAATTTTGCCATCGTAGAAGATATGGTAGACGCGGCCCTCTTTATCGGTAAGGCAACCGCTCGAGTCCATTTCTACTCGCATTAGGGCGATATCTTCGGATTCTGCCAGTTGCCCTTCAATAAAGTCTGCGGTGCGCAGGGACACTTCGTGCTCGCTGCTGCCACCGCCGCAGATAAGCAAGGTGTTGATCATAGAGTTATTCCGTCGTGGTGCCGGCCGGGGGTGCCAGTAAAACTTGCTGACACTGTTGCGGCATCGTCTTGGGTTTGGGTTTTGTCGGTTGGGTCTTAGTGCCGTTCAGTATTGCGTAGAACTCCTCGCTAAACCACCAGTCAAGGTCATTGCCGCAGGGTGCGGTGCGCACGGGGGCCTGGGGTTTACAGTCGCTGCTGCCGGCCGGGCAGGACAGTCGTACATGAAAGTGATAATTGTGTCCCCACCAGGGCCGAATCTTGCGCAGCCACTCATTGTCGGTGCCGGAAACTTCACATAAATGACGCTTGATGGTGGGGTGGACAAATATACGTTCGACCCGTTGGTCTTCAGCGGCCATACGGAGGATCTTGGGTACTCGCTCGTCCCAGTTCTCCTCAATCAAACGGTGCTGGCGAGTATCTGCCAAGGGGATAGCGGAGATATTATCGCGTTCCCATTCTGTCAGCGCACGCTCTGCGGCGCGTCTGTCCTGTGAATACCAGATATCCACATCCAGACCGGTCTGGTGACTGCTATGTCCTCCGCTGCCAAAGGGGCCGCCGCGCGCCATCGACATATCACCAATCTGTATTCTGCCGAGATTACTTTGCGCGACACTTTGGGAAAAGTCCTTCAGGAAAGCGATGGTATTTGGGTGCGCGAAATGTCGATCGCGACCGGTGCGAACCAGCTGGTAGCCCTCTCCGCGCAGTGGGAGGGTTTCCCCTCCGGCCAGGCAGCCATTGGTGTAGGTGCCTATGCTGGCTGAATCTTGAGCGCTGGGCCTCTCGCTCTCCTCCCAGGGATTGGCCTGGGCCTGGAAGCCTAGAGCGGCAGAGGCGATAACCAATGAGCGGGTGAATAACTTGATGTTGGCGAACAGTCTGGGGCGCTTAAAAAATAAGAGAGACATAAATCCCTAGTTACCGGTAAGTCTGGTGGTCGGGTTGCGCGAGGCGCGGACCCGACGAGTATAGACAGACAGTGTACTAGCTCTGTGACGCAAGTATCTCTTTGCAGTTCCCTATGAGTTGATCCATTTCTTTATCGGTGCCAATGGAAATGCGTAGGTACTCGCGGATACGGGGCTTATCGAAGTAGCGCACCAGAATACCCCGTTCACGCAGGGCCAAGTAGAGAGTCTCGGCACCGGGGGCTGGTGGCTTCGCCAAAATAAAATTCGCCATGGAGGGAACAACTTCGAATCCCAGTTCCAGCAGGGCCTCCTCTGTTCTTGAGCGTGTGGCGATCACCTTGTCACAATTGTCCTCGTGCCAGGCTCTATCGCGAATGGCTGCAGTAGCCACTTCTTGGGCAATCGCGTCGATAGGGTAGGAATTGAAGGAGTTCTTTGCGCGCAGCAGTCCTTCGATCAAGTGCTCCTGGCCCATGGCAAAGCCGAGACGCAGGCCGGCCAGCGCATAGGACTTCGACAGGGTGTGAATTACCAGTAGGTTGGGGTATTGCTCGATTAGCTGGGTGGCACTCTCGCCCCCAAAGTCGATGTAGGCCTCATCGATAATGACCACCCGCTCTGGCTGCAGCTGCAGCAGTGCCTCAACCCTATCGAGCGACAGGTGGCGTCCTGTAGGAGCGTTGGGGTTGGGGATAATAACCCCGCCAGCGGCACCCGAGAAACCCTCCACATCGAGGCTGAAATCTTCTAAAAGGGGGATGCTACGAGACTCTATGCCAAAGAGCTGGCAGTACACCGGGTAGAAGCTGTAGGTGATATCAGGGAATAGTAAGGGTTCGTTGCGGCGGAAAAAGCTGTAAAAGCTCAGCGCTAGAACCTCATCGGAGCCATTGCCGACGAAGACTTGCTTATCATTTAGGCCGTAACGCTCAGCGATAGCTGCGCGCAGCTCACAGGACTCTGGGTCTGGATAGCGCCGCAGAGCATCGGCAAAATTTCTCTGTGCCAAGAGTGCCAGTGCCTGAGGTGAGGCAGGGTAGGGGTTCTCGTTGGTGTTTAGCTTAATCAGGGTTGTGCCACTGGGCTGCTCACCGGGGGTATACGGCTCCAGCTTCTCCAGGCCGGGACTCCAAAACGATGTATTCACTACTCTACCTCTGCGCTATCGTCTTCTGCGGAAGAGCTGTCCCTGCTTCCTTTCTCTGACTCGTCATTTTTGATGGGAATATCAAATTGTGCCGCGGAACCGGCGATAAATTCCTGCATGGGCACCGGTTTACGCAGCAACATATTATCGTATTTGAGTTCGGTAGAAATCTCAGGTGTTTCACTGAAGTCATCAATCGAGCCGATTGTTTCCACCAGGCCGAGGCCTAAAAATCCGATTGGCAGTATCAAAGCCACGGCCCATCGCCAAGCGCGCCCAAGATTGGTCGCTAGGTAACAAGCGCACCAGAGCATGGCGGGCAAGATGATAGCGAGTACCAGGAAATCCAGGACCTCCATGGTATTGCCGATGGCAAAGTTGTAATTCAGCACACTGCCGAACCACTCCCAGACGGCATAAGTGAGTGCGCCAATGGCGGCGATGGAGAGGTGGGCAAAAAAGTGTGTTTCGTGACGCACCACCCGGCCTACGAAAGCCCAAACGCCCGCATAAATAACCAGGCCGATCACCGCACTCGCCAAAATATTGACAGCAATAGTCCACTGGTAAGTGCGCGCGTAGCCGAGATAGCTGAGCAGCGCAGTGGACAGAGCCACAGCGAGCACCAGGAGGATGGCGTATAGAGGGTGGGACAGGCTGGCAAACAGGTTTTCCAGCGAGTGCAGTGGCGTGGCCTCGGCAACGCTGTCGTCGCAATTGAAGATCCGCAAGCGCGACTTGCCACACTGTATCAGGTCTCCAGAGGAAATCTGATGAGAAGAAATTTCCCCTGGTTTAATCGATCGGTCCTTCAGGTTTCCCAACAGCTGGCTGCCATTGACCGTATTTAGGTCGTGCAGAATGTAATTGCCATCTTCTTCCCGGCGAATTTCCGCATGGCGCCCATCTGTATGAATATCTTCCAGAATAGCGTCGTTACTGTAAGCACGGCCCAGGGTGAATTTGTCGCCATCCATGCGATAGCGCATCTGTACCCGGTGAGCGCGGTTGAGTTCTTCAATTATCAGTGCCATTGGATTTCGCTCGTGAACTTCTCGGCAAAGGCGTCGGCAGACTCCCGGGTAAAGCCGGATAGAGTAAAGTGGCTGACCAGCGCGCGATTTTTTTGGTCCACGCTGAGGCTCAAGAAGAAGATATCGTAAAGGTCGGGGAAGTTTTTGTAGCGCCTGACACAATAGCTGGTGCGGCTAATTAAAGGCTTTTTACTCCGTTCAGGCTTGGATTGAGGGCCATTGCCATTCCCATTGCGTGGTTGGGAGGTAAACCCCTGGCGGCAGTGGAAGTTGGTGACATCCTCTTCGCCAGCGCTGTTGCCGGGATAAAAGGTGCTCATCTGGTGTTCGTATTCTGCATAAAAACGCGCTGGTAGAAGGCCTTCGGCTTCAAGCCAGAAAAACTCGTATTCCACTCGGCCGGTATTGAATTCATCGGAGAGAAAAATCACATCCTGTCCGGTGCAACCTTTGTCGATGCGCTTGATGGGATTGTCGCTGTCTTCCTCACTGTTACCCCAGCATTTAATGGCAGGCACTATTTCTCCGACGACCTTGGCCTCACCCAGAGAACGCCGTTGCCAGTCTGCCTCCAGTATGGAATCAATAATACGCTGTTGATTGTCGAGCAGTTGTTGGTAGGTGACCTCTTGAAGGTCCAATGCCACATTGCGCCGATGGAAGTGTTTTAGCAGGCTGATCAGTTTATCCACCGGTACCAGAAAGCTCACCTGATTTCCGGCAGTCGCCACATTGATGCCTACTACCTGGCCACGGGTATTAATCGCAGGGCCACCACTCATTCCAGGGTTGATGGAGCCGGCGAAGTGAATGCGATCATAAAAACTACCTCCGGCTATACCGTTGTAGGTGCCTGGTATCAAGGTCATTCCAAGATCCAGGGGGTTGCCGAGGGAGACAATGGTTTCGCCTTGTTTCGGCGTTTCAGTGGCGAGTTGCAGGTACTCCTTGCCCGGCTTGTCCTGGCGTAGTAGTGCCAGGTCGTTGACGACATCAATATCCAGAAGCTTTAGGGTCCCTTTGGTGCCATCGGTTGAAAGGTATTCCAGTATGTATTTATCCGGGTCGCTGACTGCTTGAGCAACGACATGGTAATTAGTGGCGAGTAGGCCGTCGGCTGAAATCTGGAAGCCTGAGCCGAGCCCGGCTTTGGAATTAGAAGATTTCTCGATCAGGCGGATTTGATAAAGGCTGCCACGGTAATCGCTGTAAAGCTGCTCATATCCCTGTGCCATAGCCAGAGTTGAGAAACAGAAGAGCACCCAGGCCAGAAGTTGGGCGGAAAAATTCGGCATTTTTGTTTGATTAAATTATGGACAGAAGCGGTGATACTACGGGATATAGAGTAGTGCAACAAGCGGGACACGGCCGAGGATATTAGCCGTGCCCCCCGCTTTTCAATCCCTTTATAGGTAGTCGATGATTTTCGGCTGTGCCTCTACGACTTTTTGATGCGACTCCAGATAAAAGCGCGTAAAAATTGCATCCGCCTCCTGTGGTGACATAAAGCCTTCACTAAACCCTGGGCTGACCGGATCCAGGTGTAGGCGCGCACAACTGATCACATGAGCCGCCAGCTGGGCCATGTTTTCATCTCCCACGGAAATACGGATTGTGGTTGAGAATATTCCTGCCGCCTCCATGGCTTGAGGAGAGAGTTCGGAGTGAGAGGTGAGTGCAGGGCAGAGTATCATGGTGTTGGTCTGTCCCAGGCTCACCATTTGGCCAAAAGCGGGCTCCAGCGCATCGAAGAAGCTCTTGAAAGCTTCTGTAGGAATTTGTGCCGCTTCCATATCGATACTGAACAGTGGCGTCGGCAGCTGATAGCGCATCAGGGTTTCACGCAGCGTTGAGTTCGGGTGGCTTTCCACTGCATGGCTATTCACCCGGATTTTACTGTGGCTGGCGAAGAAATGGCTGAGGCAAAGGGTATTGATGCACTTGGTCAACATGCGCATTTCCAAGGTGCGCATACCGCAGTGCACTTCCCAGGCCTTGTCTGCATCGAGGAAGGCACCTTTGATGTAATACACATCCCAGAACATGCACTGATCCCAGTTCAGCCCCTTAGCACTGTCTCCCTTGGGAATAAACATACGATGGTTCTCCCCTATTACTACGCCGGCGGTCGCGGCGCCTGTGCCACCAATGTCCTTGGTGTAGGAGTGCACTACAAAGTCCGGTCTTTCCTCGCGATCTTTGCGGCGCAGTGGCTGATAGAGGAAAGGAGTGGCCAGGGTGGCATCCAAACTGACCAGAATATTTTCCTGGTGCGCAGCCTTACAGATGGCTGGTACATCCAGCATGATACCGTGGGGATTGCAGGGCGACTCGATATAGACATGAAGTTTGGAACCCTGCTGAAGGGCATCGGCATAATCGCGCAGGGTGTCGGCAAGCAATTTTTCAAAATCTTCGCCGCTGGTACCATCAAACCAAACCAGCTGGATTGCCAGCTTATCGGGGCGTGCATAAAAGTCCTGTAATAGCTGGTGCACACCACCGTAAATATTACGCGAGACGATCAAAATATCGTCGCGGCGTAGCTGATTGGAAAGCAGCGCATCAATGGCGGCCATTCCAGAGTTGAAGTTCCAGGCCATATATTCATTGGCCGCCGGTCCGCACTCCAGATCCACTATGGCGTTGGCCAGGGAGATAGAAGTGGGGTTGAGTAGGCGTGAGTAGATATCGTGACTGGGTTCCCGGCCGCGGAAGGCGTCATCCACCCATTCGGTACAGGCATAGATATAAGTAGCGGTGCGTGCGATTACTGGCGTAGCGGAAAAAATCGCAGGGATATTATCGAACAGTGGGTAGCCACCGCGGGTGGTGATATTGAAATCGTCCCCTTGCAGGCTCTGAAAGCTGGCTCGCAGTGGATTTTGTAGGGTGTCTAACAGTTTTGCCAGCTGGAAACTCATAAAGCGTTTGGCATTGAAGTAGGCAATTTTGTCGGACCGATCCAGTCGATTCAGCGTTTCGTTTACCTGGCTCCAGAGCTGATTCAAGTTGCCCTGGGCCTGATATAACTGCGCCGCAGTTTGCTCCAGTAAACGCCCGTGCGCCGACTCCCGATCAATACAAAAATGCTGGAGTTGCTCCCGAGCAAGCTCCGCAATATTAGTGGCCTTAGTGCTGTTGCGGCGGGGTGAGAGAATTTTTACATCTTCGAGATTCGCTTCCATCGTATCCTCATTAGGTGATGCTTTTTGTTATTAGATGACTCTAACAGTCTAAGAGAAAGGATAAAATACTTGGCGTGTAATTCCTTGTAATTGGCCGTGATAGACCTGTAATCGCCGGATTCGTAAAGTAGCTACCAGTTGAGGGGGTACGGGAGATTGTGAAAGCGGTTCCCAGCCACGGATGGGCAGCCCCCGCAACATTTCGGATGGATTTTGTATTCTCGCACTGTCGGAGGTGCGTGAAGTGGGAAGAATCAGCGCAAGCTGAGCGGACAAGCTGGAACCGACGGGTGCAGAGTCTTAGTCGGAACTTTTGGATGAGCTTGCCCGGGGCACGGATGCCAAATTTTGCTCTTGATAGTGTTGTTGTAACCGTCGATGGTTGGGACCATCATTCCGGGCCGGCAGGATTGCTACTGCCGGCTTTTTTTCGAAACGGAACTGGTTATCATGACGCAGTCACAGACGTATTTTACACATGAAAAAACGTCTCAGGATGACACCAAATAACAAATGCTTACAAGGGGATGAACGATGAGCACTTGTGCCGATTTACCCGTACTGGAGTGCGAGGTACCTAAAGAAGGCTTGAAACTGGATCTGGTTTTACGGCCTAGAGAGCAAAAAGATGGTGAGCCGCAATACTGGCCTCTGTTTAATGCCGATAACCCGGAAGAGCATTTTGGTAATATGCGTTTTGGGATTCACAGAGGTGGTGTGCTTACTCTTAGGGTTAGCTTGGATTTATCTGAAGTTCCTGGACGTGAATTGGAGTTTGTTCGTTTCAAGCAAAACCATAGGCTTGATGGCGTTATTGCGCTGAGCCCGGACTTTCGTCACCAATTCCGAGCTCGCGCAAAGGAAGTGGATGGAGATTACACTAAGTTAGTCATCAAAATTAAGGATAAAGAGCAAATTCCGGATCGCTTTAATTTCCTATGGATGTGCGTAGACCCCGAGACGGGAATGCACTTCGTTTCTGGTGATCCAGAAGCTGGAGTCAACCCGATTCCAGGGCAAGCCAACAGTGGTTAGTGACAAATAGACTCCCGCACAACCTGTGAAGTTTGCGGTTGAAGGCAAAGTTGTTGGAATGCTGGCAGGGTAAACCACTCTTTAGTCATTCCCTTACTGATTAGATCTTCAAGGTGGTAGTTTGCTGACTGCCACTCTTCAGCGAGGGCGTAAACCTGCGCAGCCGTATGTTTAACGTATGTACTTTCTGGGGCTTCTCTTAATAAATCTTTGATGAGGGCGATTGAAGCAGGCGTCATGCTTAAATATGCGAGAGCTTCAGCTCTAAATTGTCTATCTTTTAGAAACGTAGAATTTTCAGTTAGATTAATAACTTTTTGAAAGTGTGTCTGAGCACTTTCAACGTTAGATAGCATTAAGTATGTCTCTGCTGTTTGGGTTATCATTCGAAGATTATTTGGAGTTGAGTTTAAAATTTCTAGATATACTTGCAAGGCAAGTTCATATTTTCCCTGAAGAAAATATACTGTCCCTAAATTTGATTTTGTGATTGGGTCACGTAATGCTTCTGGGATAGAGGTAAGAACATTCTCTGCACTATCTAGGTTTCCAGTTTCTAGCTCTATAACCCCTAATATATTGTGAGCCTTCCACCTTTCTGGATACATATTGATCATTTTTTTTAGAATTTTTCTTGCCGAATCATAGTTGGCTAGTGCTAGCTCATTTATAACAATGTAGTAGTAATTATTGAAAGAGGGATTTAGGGCTGTAGCTTCTTTGGAAAAAGCTAAGCTTTGTTTATAGTCCCCATGGATGTATTGGTGGCGAGCGAACTGGGTAAGTAGATGTGCAGATGGGTGGCCTTGAGCTTCAATTTTTGCGAGTATTGATTCAAAGCCTTGCCTATCTTGACTTACAGACTTGATGGCAAGTTTTGCTTCAAGTAAAGCTGTTTTATCAGCCCCCATTCCCTCCGCACTCGTTAGAATACCTAAGGTTTTGGTGAGAAGTTGGCTATCATTAGTCGCCCCCCATATTTTTAAAACTACTTTTGTATATGAAGAATAGAGATTTGTATTAGCTGGGTACTTACCAATCAGTTCTTCAAGGACCTTTAGGTCTGCAGGGCCTACAATTTGATCGCTATCAGTTTTAGATAGAACTACTAAGTAGCGGCTATAGTCTTCAGGATCCATTTTAGAGGAAGCATTTGGTTTTTTTCGATAGTTTTTTGAGAAGAGCCGAACGGCACTGTTACTAATCGTATATTGGGCTTCCTGTATTTTATCGCTGAGGAATACAAAACTGGCCTGTTGGCGAATTTCACTGTCTGAAGGTTTTATTCGCTGTAATTCAATATTACAGCGCAATTGCATACAGTCTAAGCGGGCTAATAAAGCATCCGTGACGCCTTTGTTTTGTAGTTTTCTTAATTGCTCCTCATAGCTTACATTTTTTTCTGGGGTATAGCTGACTAAGGCACTTGACTTTAACTGGGATGGGGCACTTGAAAGTGCTTGCCTAACCATAGTTCTCATCAATATTTCCATATCCCCCCCTTGCACTACTCCATTTATTTGAGTGGGTAGTATGGCAATATATTGTGAAGGAAGATATGTAAGAGTTTTCCAGCCCCAGAAAACAAAAGCTCCGACTATCGTTAGGATTGCTAAAGTGGAGCCAATAAGCCTGCGTTTCTTTCGTGGTTTAATCAGTAGCTGAGTGACTGTCTCAGAATATTGCAGTGTGTTTCTGTCAATTCCATGCTTACGTACCAGCTCAAGAGCCTCAAAAACCCTTTCCGCAGACTCAGGGCGTTGCTCTGGGCGCTTAGCAAGTAATCTATCTAACAAGGCAGCGAGAGGCTTGGGTATTTCTGGCCAAGCATGTTGCGGTGGAATATGAGGCTTACTGGTAATTTGCTGGGCAAAAGCCAGTGCACTTTTGTCGCCACGCTCAAACGGTTTGTACCCGCAGAGTAATTCATAGGCAATGCTGCCGAGGCTGAATAGATCGCTACGAGCATCAAGTGGTGCGCCTTGCAACTGTTCAGGAGACATTGCCTGTACGCTACCGGCGATATGGTCTTCTCTGGTGAGTTGCTGGTCGCAATCTAGAGCCTTGGCGATTCCAAAGTCGGTGATCTTGGCGACGCCATCATTGGTGACAAGGATATTCTCGGGCTTTAAATCCCGGTGGATAATCCCCAGGCAGTGGGCTTTACCCAGCCCCTGACAGATCTGCATCAGCAGGTCGAGTTTTTCAGCCAGTGTGGCGTTGTGCTCGCGCATCCACTCTTTGAGGGTAACGCCTTCAACTAATTCCATGACCAGGGCGATATTATGATCTTCCTCCAGAACATCGTACAAACGTACAATGTTGGGGTGGTTCAGTCTGGCTAATAATTGTGCCTCGCTGCGAAAGCGGGCCTCGGCAGAGTTGCCTGTCATATCAGAGCGTAACTGCTTGATGGCAACCTTACGCCCTAGCTTTACATCTTCAGCCAGATAGACAACACCCATACCGCCAGCGCCAAGGGTGCGCTCTACCCTATAGCGGCCTTGATATACGTCAGTTTTCTCCAGCGCAACTACGTCCATTGTATTTAGTTCTTTTCGGATGGATAGGGGATTCTACCTGATAGTACATTTTCGTGAAGCCATCTGTCCTCTCTTCAGGGGAAATGGTTCACGTTATTCCATTTCTTTTGGATTGCTATCGGTTGCAGAAAACGGCAATTTAAGGTTTTTAAAGTCTTTACTTTAAGAAGCAGAACAAGCGAGTTGTCGCTCGGTAATCACAAACCTGGAGCAGCTCTAACCAATAGTCACAAATGACAGAAAAGCCTGACTTTCTTTTGAGTAAGCTAGGGCTTATGAGATAAGGTCGAGGCTCCATGCCTGTCAGGGTATTACAGTAATAGGCACAGAGCGATCTTTTGGCGACTGGGGGTAAGAAGAAAGGCCAGAGGCCAAAAATTAGGCTTCCTGTACTTCGGTCTTTGCTTCCAGCTGAGTACCTTTATAGATTTCAAACTGGTGGCAACCCAGGCGAATTTCCCAGGAGCGTCGCTCTACCAAATTTGAGGTATCTACCGCATCTGGTAATGACTCAGAGATTTGCTTGCGTGCACGAAAAATTTGGGTATTCAGGTGGTTGACGGTGATGCCCAGCTCATGGGTGGCTACCTGGATAGAAACCCAGCCCTGAGAGTCTGCATCCATACCATTTTGCATATCGCGGAAGCGTGCCCGGGCTAGATACAGTAGCAGGTAGTTGTGAATTCGCGCCGGCAGGGACTGCTTCATGCCCTCTCGCTGCAGCTGTAATTGGACATGTTCCTCGTGGGAACTGACAGAAAAGCGCAACCCGAAGTCTGTAATAGACAGTTGCTGCAATGAGAGCTCTTTGGTTGCGCCCTGGTTATCGGCGAGAAACAGTTGCCAGCTTTGCAGGCCGCAATCAATGCGATCTCCGTGATTTACCAGGCGCTTGTTGCCGTCCTCGCCAGTATCGCCGGTAAACTCATACTGCCACTGGGCGGTGACCGGACTGAAATGTAGGCTGGCGAGGGGTTCACTTTCATCTGGCAGCAGGTGGTACTGCTCCAGAGGTTGGGCTTCCCCGGTTTTCAGGTCAATCAGTAAGTTCTCTGGGGCATCGAGATTCTCGACCACCCAGGCGGGGTTATTGACTCGGCCAAAGCAAACCTTGTCCCCGGTTTGCAATGGGTAGCTCTTGGCCGGAACCAGCTGTTGGCCATTTAACCAGGTCCCATTGCGGCTGAGGTCGCGAATGTTCCAATGAGTACCGGTCCACTGAATAGCCGCGTGAATACCAGAGATTTCGGCACTGGTGATGCGAGTGTCCACGGCCCCCTGACGGCGGCCGATAGTGTGGTGGGCCATCAGGTATACGGGCTGATCCCTGTCTGGATGCTGTAAGCAAGCCATTGTCTTGTCCTTTTACTCCGGGTTACGCCGGGGGCTGAGTTGGAGCTTTTCACCACATCTGGTGGCGGCTCACTGTTACGGATGAGTTTACTCACTCGGCAGCAAAAAAGAGTGATCTCAAAATGCTATCGCCCCAGGCTCTCGGAAACCCGCTTTTTTAGAGTAATGCTAGGTTGACTCTTCCACCCCAAGAGGCGGGAGGTGAGAGCATACATTGGAGGCTGGAAACAGCGAAATCTTGAGATTCTTTTTATACCCAACTGTGGAGTGAATACAATCACTGCTACTACTAATAATTGCTATTTTCACTGAAAAGCGTCGGTGTCGTCAAAAGTAGCGTAATAGTTTGTGCTCACTTAGTGTGAACTAGTTAAAACTTTGCTTTTCTTTAGTTTCTTTGCAGTTACCTCGACCAACTGCTAGACGCCTTCTTCACCAATAGTTATAAACGGTGGCAGATTTTGGTTAATTCATAGCGCATCTTCGATGCTGGCTAGTTGGTACTAATTTAATAGATCTTGCGCCGCTAAAAAATGCCAATTATGCGGTAGTTTCTGCCAGGGGGTATCAATGGGGAGTTGAGATGGGAGTGTCCGGCTCGCTGTGAACCGGACTTTTAAAGCAGTTTGCGAGTCCTAATCCCTTAGATACGGATCCCTTCAATATCGAGGATCATTTCAACCTTCTGGGAGGCTGGGCCCAGGTTGTAGTCGATGCCGAAATCCTTCAGGTCAAATTCAGTGGTACCGCTGAAACCCTGGCGGTAGCCACCCCAAGGGTCCTTACCACCGCCGATATTGGTGACGTCGATGGTTACCGGTTTGGTCACGCCACGCAGAGTTAACTCACCTTTTAAAAGTGCCTTACCGTCTTCTAATGGTTCGAAACTGGTGCTTTTAAACGTTGCGTTAGGGAATTTTTCTGTGTGGAGAAAATCGGATCCACGCAGGTGCTTGTCGCGCTCGGCGTGATTGCTGTTGAGGCTGGTCACATCAATATCGACGTTAACGGAGGACTTTTCCGGTGCCTTGTCATCATAAAAAAATGAGCCGCTGAAATCGTCAAAACGTCCATACAGCCAGCTGTAGCCAAGGTGCTTGATGCGAAATTGAACAAAAGCATGAGCGCCTTTAGTGTCGATTTTGTACTCTGCGGCCTGAGCTGTAGTGCCAAGTAGAGCGACAAAAAGCAGGGCGGTGAGCTTCTTCATATAGAGGTTTCCTTTTTTGTGGTTGTAACTGTGTCTTGTTTTTTATGGCGGCTAGGCATGCCAGGCAGACCGATCATCCTGCGCAGTGTTGCATCCCTGTCGATAAAGTGGTGCTTCAGCGCTGCCAGGGCGTGGAGGCTTACTAGGATGATCAGAGTCCAGGCCAGAATCTCGTGTAGGCTTCCTGCGATGTCTTCCTGATTGGGAATGTCCTGGATGGTTGCCATTACGCTAAACCACCCGAATACATCAATAGGGCGCCCATCGGCAGTGGAGATCAGGTAACCCGATAGCATAATGGCGAATAGCAGTAAGTAGATCAGACCGTGAATACCGTGGGCTGTGAGTGCCTGCCAGCGGGGTGTTCCAGGATCTGCTTTAGGTGTGGCATTGACTGAACGCCACAGCAGACGAAGCACCAAAGCGATCAGTAGCAAAACGCCAAGGCTCTTATGGATAATGGGAGCTTGCTGATACCAGGGATCATAATAGGATAACTGGCGCATCCACCATCCGAGCGCAAAGAGACCTATGACCGCTGGCGCCATCAGCCAGTGCAGTGCAATAGCGACCCAGCCGTATTGATTTTGATTATTGCGAGCCTGCAAGCTCTATCTCCAAATTTTTTGGCTGATTGGATGAAAAGATGAGACTTCGAGATGCTAGTCTGGCTAGCCTCGAACCCCTTAACCGCTTGGTTCTTTTGGGGTGAGAAGACCAAGAGTGGATAATTTCGCATCCGTCCGATCAGCAGGTTAAAATTTGGCGCTAGGGTATCGCTTTTGTTGCCCGTGACCAAATGGTTGGCAGGAATCTTTGCGAGAGGGATCAATAACGATTGGTGGTGAGAACCACCGGGAAACCTCAGTAATTGTCCAGCTAATGGGGGCGGTTTTGACTGCCTTCGCGCTCTGCTGCGAGAAGAATCCGCTCGCAGGACCCCCTATCCAGTGCCGAGGAGCGCTGTGCCAGCTGCTCCGCCAGCCAGCTGGTGGAGTGGCGCTCGCCTTCCAGGGCCAACTGCTCGAGCTGCCAGATCACGTCGAGTAATAACTGCCGCTCCAGTTTGTCTTCGCTCTCCTGGCTGGAAAACAGCTTCGGCTCGAGCCGCTCCAAATCGCTGCGTTTTAGTACCAGTTCCGCCAAGCTGGGATACCAGCGGCCGCTAAATGGTTCTGGACGTTGGTGGTAGTCAAATGTGATTCGCAGGCGGTTTCCCTCGGCATCCTCCAGTAGGGGCGTGTCTTGCTCATAAGCGGGGAGGGCGGGACTGTGACGGAGTATTCCGACAACCGCGCGCCAATCGCTGTGATTATCTGTGCAAAGGCGCAAGGGCTCGACCAGCTCTCTCTGCCCTTTTCGGTTGAGGAAAGTCAGCTTTTGTCCCGGTCGGTACCAGTAAAGATCGAGCAGCTTCTCCTCGGCTAAATCTGCCAGGTGGGTGCTGGTTAAGGGCTCTTCCGCCAGTGCACTCAGGTGGCTGACGGCTTGTTGGACGCTCAGCCACTGCTTGCGGTGGAAATGTTTGCCGTTGGTCGTCGCCATATGCTACTCACGCCTCGCGTTGCACTCCCAAAATTTTAGTAGCCCTGGAATGCTAGTGCCTACTAGCACTTATAAGGGCTTTAGGCTGGTTTGGTCTGTGATCTTTGATGGTTATTTTTTAACAGGCCTATGTAAGCTTGGAACTGATGATAGCTATTCCTACTACTGGCCGAGGTGGGAGGGATCCCTTCAAACACCTTTACATTCATATATCCGGTTAAATATTACGCTGGCGATTAGAAAGTGGATGAAGTTCACCTATTTCATTGCCCAGTTCAAAGTGTTGGCAGTTCCAAGTTTTACTATGGCGAAACTTCACACTCACTCCCAGGTGCTCTTAGCTGGCGATAATTACCTTCAGGGTTGGGGGATAATGGCGAGTGATGCTATTGGCTGGCGTGTACAATGGCACTTTTATTTGCCTGGGGGGCTTATGAAGTTACGACACGCTCTTTTACCGCTGTTTCTCTCTGCAAGCCTGTCTGTGCCTGTTGTAGCCGGGGTATCATCCCTGGCTCAGGGTGCATCCGACTATGCGGTCGAGAAATACGAGGGCGCCATGACCGAGACCCTGGCGAGCTTGGTGCGTTTTGAAACCGTAGCCCGCGAAGACCTGCCATTGGATCGCAACCCTGAATTTATAGGCTTTAAAAAGACTTTGCAGGAGAAGGCTGGAGAGCTGGGGCTGGAATACCAAGATTTTGGTCATGTTGTGGTCATTGCCCTGGGTGAGGGCTCAGAGAAAGTGGGTATTGTTACCCACGGGGATGTTCAGCCAGCCAACCCGGCTAAATGGCAGAAAAGCCCGTTTATCCTGGATGCAGAAAGTGAGCCCGGCAAGCTGATTGCCCGAGGCAGTGAGGACGATAAGGGCCCCATCGCCACAGCACTCTACGCAATGAAAGCGATCAAGGACCAGGGAGTAACCATGAAGCGCCGGGTTGAGCTTCTGGTCTATTTAGCGGAAGAGTCGGACTGGGAACCCCTCAAGAAATTCCTGAAAACTTATCCCACCCCCGCCTACAACATCACCATAGATGCCAGCTATCCGGTGGTAACGGCAGAGAAGGGGTGGAGTGAGGTACAAGTCACCACAGCTGGTGTACTGCCAAATAGCTTTGATAAACCCTATGTTAAAAGCTTCACTGGGGGCTACTTTCGCAGTCAGGTGCCAGATGAGGCTCGTGCGCTACTGGAAAATGTCAATGCTGAGTTAGTTGCGGCTATTCGTGCTCGTGCCGCTCAACACAAGGCCACTTCTTTTGAATTTATCGGCGGTAACGGCAATTTAGAGATTATCGCTCGCGGTGTGGCTACCCACAGTTCAGAGCCTGAACATGGGGTTAACGCGATTGCGTATTTAGCGGACGTGCTCAGTGTGCACCAGTGGCCCGCCAATAGTGCTGGTTCGACGGTGCGTTATTTGAATGACCTGGTTGGCACTGGCATCCTGGCCGAGCAGTTTGGTGATATTGCTTACAGCGATACTTTTATGGGGCCTATGACGGCAGCGGTTACCATGGTGAAGGAGACAGACTCTGGTCTGACCAGCTATCTCAATCTGCGCCGTCCAACAGGTAAGACAGCTCCCCAACTGGAAAAGGAGATCCACGCAGCCCTAGCCAATTGGCAGGAACGCACGGGTATTGCACTTGCAGATACAAAAGTTACGCTGGGGAATCCCTACAGGGTGGACGATGCGCCTCATGTAAAGCCACTCTTACAAGTTTTTCGCCACTTTACCGGTATGGAAAAGGCTGAGCCTGTGGCGATTGGGGGTTCCACTAATGCCAAGCTGCTGCCAAATGCCGTGAGCTTTGGCCCCTCTATGCCTGGAGCTGCTTATACGGGACACTCAGAGCACGAATTTATTACGGTTGAGCAGTTTCGACTGAATTTAAAAATGTATACCGCGATGATGATTGAGGTAGCTAACCTCTAGTCTGGCCTGTTGTGGAGACTTTATATAGAAGTAAGATAGTGTGCGCTTGAGTATAGCCAGGTAATTGTTGCCAGCTCGGGTGCCTGTAATAAGTCTCTTTTTTACCACTTAATTTAGAAATATGAGATGTTAAATTTTCTTCCCTCGACAGTATTGTTGATATTGACCTCGATACTGCTGTTTATCAGTACGATTATTTGCTTTATTCCGATTTTATTTTTTGTTGTGGTGCGGTTGATTTTTCCATTTGCCGCGCTGCGAAAAATTTATTCGACTATTTTTATGTCAATTGCTGAGGCCTGGATCATTCTGAATATAGGTTGGATGAAATTGACTCAGAAGACTAAGTGGGATGTGGAAGTAGATGGGGAGCTGAAAAAAGAAGGCTGGTATCTAGTGACTTCCAACCACCAGAGTTGGGTGGATATCTTCGTTCTGCAAACAGTTCTTAACCGGAAAATTCCTTTCTTGAAGTTTTTTATTAAACAGGAGCTTATCAAGGTTCCGGTAATGGGGATCTGCTGGTGGGCGCTGGACTTCCCATTTATGAAGCGTTACAGCAAGGCATACTTGAAGAAACATCCGGAGATGCGCGGTAAGGATTTAGAGGCGACTAAGAAGGCCTGTGAGCGTTTCAAGTTAATCCCTACCAGTATTATGAACTTTCTCGAAGGTACACGCTTCACCCAGGAGAAGCACGATAGACAGGGTTCGCCGTTCAACTATTTGCTTAAACCCAAGTCTGGAGGAATCGCTTTTGCCATGCAGAGTATGGGAGAGCAGCTTAATCGTTTGTTGAACGTTACGATTGTCTACCCAGGTGGTATTCCCACTTTTGCAGATTTTCTCGCGGGAAAAGTGAAACACGTGGTTGTTCGTATAGAGCAAATTCGTATCCCGGAGAAATTCTTTACGGCTGATTATATGAATGATCAGGTGTTTCGTGCAGAGTTTAATAGCTGGGTCTACAAGCTCTGGCAGGATAAAGATCAGCTTATTGGTAATCTGTTAAGTGAAACTAAAAAAGCCTAGAAATGCTCAATTTTTAGCTGCTGTTCAATAGATCGGTGATAGGGGCTGGCATTTCAGCCCCACATTTCAGCCCCACATTTCAGCCCCACATTTCAGCAGACTTCCGCAGGAAGATTCAATCATAGCCAGATGGGCAGTTGCGCCCGAATTTCATCTGGCTGGCTATCTACCAAGTTTTTTCCAGTCTCTCCGGCAACAGTGGCTCGGGTGGGTGTTTTGAGTGCATCTCGCAAACTACCCACCATATAAGGTTCCGCTACGATATATAACTTCTCAAAGCGGCCCTGCTGGCGGCCTCGCTCCAGTGTATGAGCGATTTCTCTGGCGAAATCTTCGCCACTTCGGCGATGTAAATTAGCAAAATTTCCCATCGCGTGGCTGCCTTGGCCATAACTATCGAAGCTGCGCCCAGGAGCATCGCTATCGACTTCCCGGCCTGACAGCCTGGATTGAGGATGGAGAAGGGCTTGGATTTCATGGAGATTGCCGGCACGCTTTTGTGCTTCAAAAATTCTGGCCTGTGATTGGTTGGCCACAAGAACCCATGCTAAAGCCATGAGCGTATCCTCATTTTTTTACTTCCTCCTTATCCTAGTTAAATTTGGCGCCATCGACTAACGGCATAGTCTGGAATGAGAGGCTCAGATTTGTTCACTATTTTCAGGAAATGAAAGGTAAAACACCGAGAAAAACAGAGATTTGATCGTTACCTTAGCTGATAGTCTTCAAGATCCTATAGGTCATACTAGGATATTTGCCCTAGATAAAATCTAAATGCTCGCTGTTTTCTTTATGTCTTTTGTGATGGTTGTACTTGTCACATATTCCTACCGACTGGCGCTAAATTACCTAGAATGAATTCAAGATGTGAGAGGCGTAAGCCGGATCTAGGGATCTAGCTTGCGCCTCTTGCGACATAGCCGTAGATGGAGGTTGTTAGTATGAGTCTGATACCCAGAGGTTCTCTGCTCGATCTAGATAATATGTTTGAGCAGATGCTGTCGCCCGGTCGTGCTATTGGCAATGAAAGGGAGGGTTTTTTCTCACCGCGAATTGATGTGAGTGAGCGAAAAAACAGATATGAAATTAGTGCTGAGCTACCGGGTGTCGGCAAGAATGATATCAATATCACCTTAGAGAATGGTGTTTTAACCCTTGAGGCTGAAGTGCACCGTGAGATTAAGGAAGAGAAAGAGGGCCGGGTGCTGCGACAAGAGCGTCGCTATGGCAAGTTCCTACGTAGTTTCAATTTAGGTGAAGATGTTCGCGAAGATGAAATCGACGCAAACTTCAAAGATGGCATTTTGACCTTGACCGTTCCCAGACATGAAGGGCATCCGCCACAGAGAAAGCGTATCGAAGTGCATTAATTCTTTTTTCCAACGGTAGGTTAGGTCGCTTTGAATATAGCTTTTTAGAATTTTCGTAGAGGTAACACGATGAAAGTAAAACAAGCTATGCACCAGGGAGCAACTTGGTGTACACCAGATACCTCGCTGCAGGAATTGGCTAAAATCCTGCGGGATGAGGATATTGGCGCGGTTCCCATCGGTGAAAATGATCGTTTGGTGGGCATGGTAACCGACCGGGATATCGTATGCCGCGGTGTTGTGCAGGGAGGTAACCTCTCCTCACTGACCGCTCGCGATGTGATGACCGAGGGCATTGAGTGGTGCTGGGAGGAAGATGACCTCCTCTCGGCAGTGCACAAAATGGAGCAGCAGCTGCTGCGGCGAATGCCGGTGCTGAATAGTGAGAAACGCATGGTTGGTATACTCAGCTTAGGGGATATCACCTCGGCTATTGCCAGCAAGCAGGGTGGTCACTTCGCTTCAGCGATCTCGGCGCACCACTAGCCTCCTTCCCCCCTTAGCCCCAATACTCGGGGCTCACACTGCCTTTTGGACCCTGTGAGAGATACTCTCTGATAGGGTCCTCACCTTGATGGCCTTTTATAGTGATTAACAGTGCTCAGAGGGGTACGTGAAATATCGATTGAGGGCGTATACTCCGCACTTTTTGAGGTAAACCATGGCGGTCAGTCGGGAACAGCTGCTTCAGCGCAGTGGTGGTCAGTGTGAGCTTTGCAAATCACAGAATAATCTGGAAGCTTATGAATTGCCGGAATCCTCGGCACGGGCCGAAGCCCAGGTGCTTCTGTGTCAGACCTGTCGCGACCAATTGAATAATCCAACCCAACTCGACAGTGCCCATTGGCACTGCCTCTCTGACAGTATGTGGAGCCAGGAGCCGGCGGTACAAGTACTGGCTTGGCGTCTTCTCAAGCGGCTGTCTTCGGAGACCTGGGCGCAGGACTTGTTCGATATGTTGTACCTGGATGACGATTTACTCAGCTGGGCACAAGCCGGAGCCCTACCCGAAGCGGGCGATATCCTGATTCACCGCGACAGCAACGGCGTTCAACTCCAGGCAGGTGATAATGTGACCATTATTAAGGACCTGGATGTTAAAGGTTCCAGTCTGGTAGCCAAACGCGGTACTGCAGTTCGTGGAATTAGCCTGACGGATAATCCAGAGCATATCGAAGGGCGTGTCGAGGGGCAGCGAATCGTAATCCTGACTAAGTTCGTCAAGAAAATTGGCTGAAGTTCTTTTTATCTAGAGTTTCGCTTTGGGGTTGTTGGCGGCGGAGGCCTAGCTCTCCGTCACAATCTCGCCCTGTGTACATTACTCGAATAGATTCGTCCTGCTATCATACCCCCGTTTAATTTCCCTAAGATATTCGCGGTCTGACACTGGCCAACTGCTCCAGTTCTAGCTGGTGTGTACAATCATGATGGCCGATGCAGCTCTGACGGGCAGTGGAGATGAATTGATGAATCTCACCTATGAAATCCGCAGTGGTACTCTCGCGGGTTTCAATACTCTGGTCCCCCAGTTGGGCGGAGTGCCTTCGCGTTTACTCGCTGAGGTTGGCCTACCCGCGAACTCTATGCGTCGCCCAGATATTCTGATTCCGATCACTACGCTTATCGACCTGCTGAATCTGTGTGTGCGTGATCTGCGCTGTAGTGACTTTGGCTTGCGGCTCTCACAGCGGCAAGGTCTACGTATGCTCGGGGTGCTGGGCAAGCTGCTGCTTAAAGAGCGGAATCTGGATGCCGCATTGAGTGCGAGTCACCGTTATATGGTTTTGCACAACCAGGCCGACCACTGGCGATTAACGGAGCGAGATGGCAGCCTGTTTGCTTATCGCATCAACCATTGCCATAGCCTTGAAAACGTTGAACAGTACAGTGAATTGGCCCTAGGGGCCGCCTGCCAATTATTTAGGGGGTTGGCAGGGGCTGACATTCGCCCACGCCAAGTGCATTTTTGCCATGCTCCTGTTTCCCCGCCTCAGCGCTATCGTGAGTATTTTGACGCTGAGGTGCTTTTTGGCCAGGAATGTGACTGTCTTATATTCGACTCCCAACTATTGCTGAGACCTCTCAAGGCACCCAATGCTAGTCTGGTGAAATATTTTGAGGAGTTCACCCTGTTACTGATTCAGGGACTGAGCGGTGATATTGCCAGCCAGGTACGTACATTAATTTTGCAGACACTGGGGGCTAAGCAGCATAACCTGGCGCAGATTGCCCAGTTGATGAACACCCCGGTACGGACTTTACAAAGGTACTTGAGAACCGCTGGGACCTCTTTCAAGCAGCTTCTGCAGGAGGCGCGCATGGAAACAGCCCGATGGCATTTGCGTTCATCAAATATAGAAATTGGGCTACTTTCTGCGAGTCTTGGTTATACAGATATCAGTGCTTTCTCTAAGGCCTTCCGTGTAGTGCATGGCTACTCCCCTCTGCAGTGGCGCAAACAGCAACACTGATTTTTATTTCAGCGCTTCTTAAAAATTATTTGCTCTGTAGAGCCCTACCTACTTCCATTTCCTTTTTTGACTTTTGTTTTTTTGCCACGTAAATACTGGCAGGCTATGCTGGGCATCTGTTGAATTGAGTAAATATCGATAAGGAACAACACCATGGGTGCAGAGACGATTCGCTGTAAAGCCGCTGTGGCCTGGAAAGCGGGTGAGCCGCTTTCTATCGAGGAAGTTGAAGTGATGCCGCCGCAAAAAGGCGAGGTACGTATCAAATTAATGGCAACAGGTGTCTGCCATACCGATGCTTTCACATTATCGGGAGAGGACCCTGAAGGTGTATTCCCTGCGATCCTCGGCCATGAAGGCGCGGGTGTTGTGGAGTCTGTGGGGGAGGGCGTTACCAGTTTGGCGGTTGGGGACCACGTTATCCCGCTCTATACCCCTGAGTGCGGAGAGTGCAAATTTTGTTTGTCTGGTAAGACGAATCTCTGCCAGAAAATTCGGGCGACCCAAGGTAAAGGCCTGATGCCGGATGGCACCACGCGTTTTTCAATCAATGGCAAGCCCATCTATCACTATATGGGAACCTCCACCTTTTCCGAGTATACGGTATTGCCGGAAATTTCCCTGGCAAAGATTAATCCTGAGGCGCCACTTGAGGAAGTCTGTCTCCTCGGTTGTGGTGTGACCACGGGTATGGGAGCGGTGATGAATACGGCAAAGGTAGAGGCGGGCTCCACCGTAGCTATCTTCGGATTGGGCGGTATTGGTCTGTCAGCCATTATTGGGGCCAAGATGGCTGGCGCAGAGCGTATTATTGGTATTGATATTAATGAAGATAAATTTGCGCTGGCAAAAAAACTCGGCGCAACAGAGTGTATTAATCCAAAGAATTATGAGCAACCCATCCAAGACGTTATTGTGGAACTTACCGACGGCGGAGTGGATTATTCCTTCGAGTGCATAGGAAATGTAAATACTATGCGGTCGGCGCTGGAGTGCTGTCATAAGGGCTGGGGGGAATCCGTAATTATTGGAGTTGCCGGTGCTGGGCAGGAAATTAGCACGCGCCCATTCCAATTGGTAACTGGCAGGGTCTGGCGCGGTACCGCATTTGGTGGGGTGAAAGGCCGCTCTGAACTGCCGGATTATGTGAACCGTTATCTGGCTGGGGAGTTTAAACTAGATGACTTTATTACCCATACGATGCCACTGGATAAAATTAATGAAGCCTTTGATTTGATGCACAAAGGCAAGAGTATTCGCAGCGTTATCCACTACGAAAACGTCTAAGCGGGATAGTCTATGTCTATTGAGCTTACCAGCAGTACAAGATCTTTTGATGGGCTACAGCAACAATACCGGCACCATTCCACCGTATTGAACTGCACTATGCATTTTTCGGTCTTCCTGCCCCGGGATGCAGATAGTAAAGAGAGGGGCCAGTATCCGGTACTTTATTGGCTGTCGGGTCTAACTTGTACTGATGCAAATTTTAGCCAGAAAGCAGGTGCCCAGCGTGTGGCCGCGGAGTTGGGTATTGTACTAGTTATACCGGATACCAGTCCCCGTGGAGAGGGCGTTGCTGATGATCCCTCCTACGACCTGGGCCAGGGGGCGGGGTTTTATGTGAATGCTACCCAAGATCCCTGGAAGCAGCACTATCGCATGTATGATTACATTGTGGATGAACTACCGACGTTAATTGAAGAGCATTTTCCTGTGAATCAGCGTCGAGCCATCAGTGGCCATTCCATGGGGGGGCATGGTGCCCTGGTCATCGGTTTGAGAAACCCTGAGCGCTATACCTCAATCTCCGCGTTTAGCCCGATCTGTAATCCGATTGCTTGTCCCTGGGGAGAGAAGGCTTTCGCTGCTTATTTGGGCGCGGACACCACACTCTGGGAGGAGTACGATGCATCTGTATTGGTGGGGCGTGCCATAAATCATCGACCGATATTGGTGTCTCAGGGAAATGAGGATGAATTTTTAGAGCAGCAATTGCGACCTGGAGCCTTACAAATGGCTGCTGAAGCTTGTGGCTATCCATTACGATTTGAACAACATGGCGGCTACGATCACAGCTATTTCTTTATTGCCTCTTTTATCGAAGAGCATTTACGTTTCCACGGGGATTTCCTGCTGGGGAAAGATCATTAAAAGATCTGACTTCCTCATCCTTTTCTAGAAATGCTGTGAGGAGATAAGTAAGTGTTTAAGCTTTTATAAGCTTACAGTATCTTACTTATCTCTATTATTTCAGAGGAAATAGGAGTAAATGCTATTTCTCTCTTTGGGAGCCTTAGTGTAACCTGCAAGGTTATGATCAGGCCCCATGCCTTGTATGCTTTCAATTAGGTTACATTCTGCTCTCTTTTCTATATCAATAAGTTGATGCCACACTTTTTTTAAAATAAAGTCTTATTAATCGAGGTTCTATTTTATGTGTTCGATGGAAATAAAAGCGGTATGTTTGTCATGATTATAGGATGGCAGCGTTTCACTTATACGAGCCAGTAACTATTATTAGCGCCTATGATTGCTATTAAGTAACTTTATAATTATTGAGGTACTACTGCCCGACACTCTCCAATAATTTCTGCGCGTCGTTGATCGATTGTCTGTTCAACCAGAAACCACCCGTTGTTACAGAAGCCACTCTCATCCAGCAAAACTTCCATTCGCTCAAGAGCAATTTTTTTGATATCGCCGGAGTTGGCCTTGCTCCTGCCAGGTTTTCCAGCACCGGGCTTCGCTCCTCTCGGTTTATCACCACTAGGCCCTCCTGCGGAGGATGCTCGGCGAGGTCTTTCTCCTGAAGGTCGGTCAGGACCTAGAGTGGCCTTGTAAGTAAAGCGTTTATGACCAAGTTCGGTGATATGTGTAACAAAAGATTCTGTAGTGGGATTATTCGGCGTTGAGCTGCAGCTGCTAGCAATTAGAGAGACCGCAATAGGGACAATTAGGGAATACTTCATTGTTTTTATCCTGTGAGAATTGCTATCTCACTATGACCTTATCCTGGTACAAAGGTCGGTAAAGCAGAGTAAACAATTGTAAAGCCTTGATTATCTAGAGGAATAGTTCGCTTAACCGGGTAATCCAAGTGCTATTCCTAAAGATTACGTGAGGGGATGATTACATTGTAAAATCCGTGTTTGTTACTCAATCTGTACGGAAAAATAACCTCCTCCCGCCTCAATTCTTCCTTTGTTGAATAGTGGGCGGGGAGTAAAAAAACCTAAGGGCCTACTATGAAGAAAACACTCCTTGCCCTACTTGGCACCACTTTTGTGGGAATATGCTCCGCAGAGCCTCTTACCATTGAGAGAATATTCTCAGATCCCGCTCTGGATGGCTCTACGCCCCGGGCACTGGAATACTCCCCCGATGGTAGACGGGTTACCTATCTGAAAGGGCGTGACGAAGACTACAACCGCTATGACCTATGGGAATATCATATTGCCGATGGGCAATCCCGTATCCTGGTGAATTCAGATAGTTTGCATAGTGGCGAAGAAGCCCTCTCGGATGAAGAGAAGGCCCGGCGGGAGCGTCAGCGCATCTTTGGCAGCGGCATCATGGAGTACAGCTGGTCTGAGGATGGCAAATCTCTACTGTTCCCTCTGGCCGGGGATGTTTATTACTACGATTTGGCGAAAAAGGCAGTACAAAGGCTTACGAAAACAAAGGCATTTGAAACCGATGTGCGGGTCTCCCCAAAGGGGCGTTATGTCTCTTTTATCCGTGAGCAAAATATCTATCTTGTGGATTTAAAAAGTGGCAAAGAAAGCCAATTAACGCAAGATGGCCAGGGGCCTATCAAGAATGGAATGGCCGAGTTTGTTGCTCAGGAAGAAATGGGGCGTATGAGCGGCTATTGGTGGTCGCCGGATGACCGTCAAATTGCCTTTCTGCAAGTAGATGAGTCTCCGGTAGATGAGGTAACCCGCAGTGAGATCTATGCTGATCGTATTGACCTGATTCAGCAACGCTACCCAGCAGCGGGGAGAGCGAATGTAAAAATTCGGTTAGGCATATTGAATGTTGTATCGGGTAAAACCCGCTGGGTAAACCTTGGTGATGAACAAGACATTTATATTCCTCGTGTGCAATGGGCGCGGAACAATCTATTAACTTACCAGTGGCAATCCCGCAATCAGCAAAAGTTGCAGCTGCGTTCTTTTGATTTGAAGAAAGGAACCGGTAAAACCCTATTGAGTGAATCCAGTGATACCTGGGTCAACTTGAGCGACGACCTTTATTTTCTTGAGGATAAAGATCAGTTTATCTGGTCCTCGGAGAGAGATGGTTACAAGCATCTTTATCTGTATGACCTCAATGGCAAGCTGTTAAATCAGATAACCCGTGGTAACTGGGTTGTAGATGAAGTCGAAGCGGTCGATGAAAATAAGGGCTTGTTGTATTTTACCGGGCGTAAAGATATCGCTATAGAGCGGCATTTATACCGAGTGCCATTTAATGGCGATGGAGAAATACAGCGCATTTCCAACAAAATGGGTATGCATGATATCGAGTTTGCCCAAGATGCTTCGGGTTACATCGATAAATTCTCCAATGTAAATACCCCACCTCAGGTTAGCCTGCACAATGCGAATGGCGACCTGACGACCTGGCTGGAGGAAAATGCAGTAACTAAAGGGCATCCTCTGTACCCTTACAAAGCTGACTGGATTACTCCAGAGTTTGGTACCCTTGCGGCCCCCCACGGGCATCAACTTAATTATCGCTTATATAAGCCGTCCAATTTTGATGCATCCAAGCGTTACCCTGTGATGGTTTATGTCTATGGAGGTCCCCATGCCCAGGTAGTTACCAATAGCTGGGATAAAGCCTTCAACCAGTTTATGGCGCAGCAGGGATATGTCGTCTTTTCTCTCGATAACCGCGGTTCTGCAAACCGGGGGACGGCTTTTGAAAATCCTATCTTTAAAAAGATGGGTAGTCCCGAAGTCGAAGATCAGGTTGTTGGGGTAGAGTTTCTACGTTCGCTACCTTACGTCGATAGCGATAATATTGGTATCTATGGACATAGTTATGGGGGCTATATGGCCCTGATGAGTATGTTCAAGGCGGGTGACTATTTCAAGGCGGGAGTCTCTGGTGCGCCGGTTACAGATTGGACTCTTTACGATACTCATTACACAGAGCGTTATATGGGGAACCCCAATACCGATGCAGATGCCTATCAAGCCTCATCTGTTTTTCCCTATAGTAAGGGGCTCAAGGGGGCTCTATTGATTTATCATGGAATGGCAGATGACAACGTGTTATTTACCAATACTACCCGCCTCATTAAGCAATTACAGGATAACGGTCAGCAGTTTGATTTAATGACTTATCCGGGTAAAAAGCACAGTTTACGCGGTAAACAAACCCGTATTCATCAATACACCATGATCAAAGATTTCTTTGATCGACACTTACGTAAAGACAGGCAATTATAGATATATAAATTGCAGCATATCAGGCCTCCCGGTAAATAAAACCTGGGGGCCTGATGATAGGGCCGCGTATATCACCCCGATGTTTTTCATTTCTCTGTACCAATCAGTCAATCACCCCAAGAATAATTCTGTTTGACTCATCCAGCGTTTTATTTTTTCTAATGTTTGGTTAATTTTGTTACCCCTTCTTTCTGGTGGGTTACCTTGAATAACAAAGTTTTGATTTTAAATAACCTACCAAGAAAATTCTGGGACTGATCACTAATATATTGGATTAGGGTGAATTATATTAAATAGACTTGGCGGTAGATTAATTTTGTTGGCTGCGTTGATAGGTTTCGTTGGTTGTACTGTATTAGGTACTGAGGAGGGGACGCTATCTCAAGAAGAAGATCGAGCATCTATGGAAGTTGAAGCAGAAGTTTTATCTGCCTATATACAAGATCAATCTCAATTTGTGTTAGTGGATGCGCGCACAGTGGAGGAGTTTGAAGCTGGACACATAGATGGTGCGAGTAATCTCCCTCTGGGCGACTTCGATGAAATGAGCGAGCACTTAACACTAAAACGTGATGAGGTGGTGTTGGTCTACTGCAAAAGTGGTACGCGGGCGAAAAAACTGGCGAACAAATTATCTGCAGCCGATTATAAGCGAGTTAGAGTTATCCCATCACACCAGCTGAAATTTATTGATGGAGAAGTAATCTTTGCAAGCCTGGAGTAGAGTACGGTGTAGATATAGCGTTCGATGTAGATATAGCGTTCGGTGTAGATAAAGGTACTAGGCAAGCCGGCTGGTATGTCGGTTTGCCTAGTGAAAATTCTTGTAAAAACTAATCACTGATTAGGTGAGTCGAAACGATCCAGATTCATTACCTTGGTCCAGGCCTTAACAAAATCCTGTACAAATTTCTGCTGAGAGTTCTTAAATGCATAGACCTCAGCGACAGCTCTAAGCTCAGAGTTAGAGCCAAAAATCAGATCCACCGGAGTGGCCGTCCACTTAACCTTGCCGGTATTGCGGTCACTACCCTCATAGACACCCTCGGCTTTATCGGATTTTTTCCATACCGTGGACATATCCAGGAGGTTGACAAAAAAGTCGTTAGTGAGCGTCCCCGGCTTATCGGTGAATACGCCATTCTTTGATCCATCGGTATTGGCGTTAAGTGTGCGCATACCTCCAACTAAAACAGTCATTTCCGGTACGCTGAGTGTTAACAGACTTGCGCGGTCCACCAGCATCTCGGTGGGTGTGCGGCTGTTGTTTTTGCTGAAGTAATTGCGAAAACCGTCAGCGGTGGGTTCTAGCATGGCAATAGAATTAACATCGGTCTGTTGCTGGGTCGCGTCTGAGCGGCCGGGCTTGAAAGGCACCTTGATTTTTTGTCCGCCGTCTGCAGCTGCTTTTTCAACTGCCGCAGAGCCACCGAGAACGATCAGGTCGGCGAGGGATACTTTCTTACCGCCGGATTGTGTATTGTTAAATTCTTGCTGGATTTTTTCTAGCTGCGTCAGAACCTTGGTCAGTTCTTCTGGATCATTCACAGGCCATTCTTTCTGTGGCTCCAAGCGTATGCGTGCGCCATTAGCCCCGCCGCGGTTGTCTGAGCCACGAAAAGTTGATGCCGAGCCCCAGGCGGTTTTCACTAACTCTGGCACGGTGAGTCCCGAGGAGAGGATTTTTGATTTTAGCTGGCTGATATCACTGTCATTAATTAGAGGGTGATCTACTTTTGGCACTGGATCTTGCCAGAGCAGGTCCTCTTTAGGGACTTCCTTACCAAGATAGCGAGCTCGAGGACCCATATCGCGGTGAGTCAGCTTATACCATGCTTTGGCGAAAGCCCGTTTAAAATCCTCTGGATTTTCCTGAAAACGTTTGGCTATTTCCCGGTAGCTGGGGTCAAATTTCAGGGAAAGGTCTGTAGTAAACATGATAGGCGCATGCCGCTTATTTTTATCGAAAGCATCGGGAACTAGGTTGGCAGCAGCCTGGTCATCGGGAATCCACTGTACAGCGCCAGCGGGGCTCTTGGTTTTTACCCAGTTATATTTGAACAGGTTGTCCAGGTATTGCTGGCTCCAGGTAATGGGGGCGGCCGACCAAGCCCCTTCGAGCCCGGAGGTCATAGTGTCGTCGGCATTGCCTTTGCCGCACTTATTTTTCCAGCCCAGGCCCTGTTGTTCAATAGGGGCTCCTGCGGGCTCGGGGCCTAAGCAGTCGGCTTTTACCGCTCCATGGGCCTTGCCGAAAGTGTGGCCACCGGCAATTAGCGCAACCGTTTCCTCGTCGTTCATGGCCATACGTGCAAAGGTTTCGCGGATATCGATGGCCGCAGCCTTGGGATCAGGATTGCCGTTAGGACCTTCGGGGTTCACATAAATCAGGCCCATTTGCACGGCTGCCAATGGCCTTTCCAATTGGCGATTGCCGGTGTAGCGCTCATCGGCCAGCATCTTTGTTTCTGGGCCCCAATAAACCAGATCCGGTTCCCAGTCGTCTATGCGGCCGCCGGCAAAGCCATAAGTCTCAAACCCCATGGATTCAAGGGCGACATTGCCCGTGAGCACCATGAGGTCGGCCCAAGATAGCTTGGCACCGTATTTTTGTTTGATGGGCCACAGCAGGCGCCGGGCTTTATCCAGGTTGGCATTATCGGGCCAGCTATTCAGTGGATCGAAACGCTGCTGACCGCCACCTGCACCTCCGCGGCCATCGTTTATACGGTAGGTACCGGCGCTATGCCAGGCCATACGGATCATAAAGGGTCCATAGTGACCGAAATCTGCTGGCCACCAATCCTGGGAGGTCTTTAGCAGAGTCTCTATATCACTTTTTACTGCTTTGAGATCGAGAGTTTTAAATTCCTCGGCATAATTAAAGTTTTCTCCCATTGGGTTAGACCTGGGGGAGTGTTGCCGTAGGGGACGCAAATCCAGTTGATTGGGCCACCAGAATTGGTTTGACTTTGGTTGGAAGTCCTTAGGGCCTTGGTGGGTCACTGGGTCAGTCACAACCTCTTCGTCGTCGGCAAAGGTATTTGATGCCAGCAGGGACAGAGTGATGATTAGAGCGGTACCGAGATAAGGTCTCATTAATTGCATTGCAATCATCTCCATACGATAAGAAGTGCGGATCGCGGCTCTTTTAAATTGGGCTTTTATGTCGAGGTCAAAGGATTATATAGACTATATTGGCGACTTTATTATTGCGAGTTTTGTAAGTCACTAGTTTGACGGTAAATATTTTTTATATTGACTGTATGTAAATAATATCGATTAGGTTTGACTGTTTTGCGTTGTTACATTTACTGCTGATTGTTGAATAAAACGAAAATAATAGGCTCAGCTTTTTATATGCTCTCGTAATAGTGGTATTTACGCTGTATGAACGGTAGTTTCTTTGGGTTTATTGAAAATAAAAATCACTTAAAACGTAGTTGTTGTTTGTTGCGTTGCTATTACGCCAGCCTATGGCTCTATCGCTTTGCCGTGAGTTAAGCCCATAGCTAAGCAATATAAGGAGATCCTTTATGCGCAAATATTTTTTTGGGGGGATGTTTTTTCTTTTATTAACTGCTTGTGGTGATAGCCAGCAAAAAGTTACCCAGCATTCAGAGGAACTGAATGCCAATATCAAGCCCGCGAGCCAATCGACCAGAGCCCACAATAAGGCTGTAGCAAAGCAGTTACCCTTCTCTGACAACCTGGATTTTCATCTGGCCAAGCGCGGATTTATTGCCACGATTCCCGATGCGCAGATTAAAAATGCTATGGGAAGGGAGGTCTATGGCCTGGCGCAGTTGCAATTTCTTGAGGGGGCTTCGCAGGATACGGTAAACCCCAGCCTATGGCGGCAAGCTCAACTTAACGCCTTGAATAATGGTTTGTTTGAAGTAGTCGAGGGTATTTACCAGGTGCGCTCTCTGGACCTGGCCAATATGACTCTGATTAAAGGGGAAACGGGTTGGATTGTTGTCGATCCCCTGACTTCCAAGGAAACGGCCGCCGCAGCTCTGGCTCTGGCAAATAGGGAGTTGGGGGAGAGACCCGTAAGCGCGGTAATCTTTACCCATAGCCACGCGGATCACTTTGCCGGTGTATCGGGAGTTGTCTCCATGCAGCAGCTGGCTGAAGGATCTGTAGATATTATTGCACCGGATGGGTTTTCCGAGGAGGCGATTAGTGAGAATGTGCGCTCGGGCAATGTGATGCAGCGGCGTGCGCTCTATCAGTTTGGGGATTTATTGCCTTCAAGCCCGGAGGGGTTTGTATCCTCGGGGCTCGGTAATCGGGTTTCCGATGGAGAACATGGTATAGCCACACCCACCCGTCTGATCCCCGAAAAGGGGGCGGAAATGACAATTGATGGGGTGGACATTGTTTTTATGAGTACCCCAGGGGCTGAAGCTCCCACTGAGATGGTCTTTTTCTTTCCCCAGTTTGATGCCCTGTGTATGAGCGAGATTGCCAATCACACTCTGCATAACCTCTATACCTTGCGCGGCGCTAAAACCCGCGATGCACTGGCATGGAGTCGTTATATAGAGCGTGCTATGGAAAAGTTTGGCGCACGTACCCAGGTGGTTTTCAGCAGCCATCACTGGCCGACCTGGGGTAATAGAGAGGCGATGGACTATCTGGCCAAGCAGCGCGATCTCTACAAATATATTCACGACCAGACCTTGCGTCTGGCCAACCATGGCCACGACATGGTTGAAATTGCCGAACAACTGCAACTGCCGGAGACGCTCTCCAACGCCTGGGCTAATCGTGGTTATTACGGCACCATCAATGTGGGCGCAAAAGCGGTGTACAACCGCTATCTGGGATATTTCGACGGCAATCCCGCCAACCTCTACCCCCTGCCACAGGAAGAAGCGGCACTTCGTTATGTGGAATATATGGGAGGAAGAGAAGAAATCATAAAGCGGGCGCGACAGGATTACTCCCAAGGCAATTACCGCTGGGTGGCGATGGTGCTAAAACATCTGGTTTTTGCTGAGCCAAAAAATCAAGAGGCCCGTTACCTATTGGCAGATGCTTTCGAGCAACTGGGTTATCAGGCGGAATCCGGCATCTGGCGAAATTTTTATTTGAGCGGCGCTAGGGAGTTGCGCCACGGGGTTGAACTTCGCGAGGAAATGCGACCGCCGGAAGAAATTGTTGCGCGAGTGCCTTTACAGCTTTTATTTGATGCCATGGCAGTTCGTCTCAATGGGGAAAAGGCGGCGGATGCGGATATCCGCCTGAATATAGAGATGACTGACAACAATAATAAATACTTGGTGGTTGTTAAAAACGGTGTTTTACACGGTTATCCCGATCGCCACAGCGAAGACCCCTCGGCTAGCCTGGCCTTGAGCAGCACCGACCTACGGCTGATGTTCAGCGGTCTGGTCGGTGCGCCCACCATGATTAAGGAAGGCCGCTTAAAGGTGCGCGGTAACCCCCTGGCTTTGATTCAGTTTGGCAGACTCTTCGATAAGTTTGATCGGAACTTCAACCTGGTGACCCCCTAACTGCATGATGTTGGGAAAGGTTGGCATCAGGATCGATGGCTTCATCTCCGCTGGCAGTCTGCGGGGTATGAAGCCTTTTCTCTGACCAGTTTGATTTACCGGTAAAGCCAGTTTGGTAAAGCTGTTGCAATTGGCCTCGATTTTTAGCGCCGGTGACATGCCGGTTTCCTTGGAGGTAAAGTCCACCCCATTGCTGCCACTGCGTGCAGCAATTACAAGGCCAGTATTGGTACCGCCAAGCCAGCTATCAATCAGCCCGGAAGAAAGCAGGTCGATAGTTTCTATTCCCGTGTAAAAAGGTACAAAGCTCTCTGCCAAATTGCCGCGTACCGATGAGCCACCAACAGAATTCCAGGTGGCGCTCTCCTCGCTCCAGTCATTAGCAGCCTGGTAAATACCAAAGGTATTTCCCGAGCGATTAGTAATATTCAGCTCCAGGGTGGCAGAGCTGATGGAGGAACAGCCGGAAAGGTTGGTGAGGTCAAATTTAATCAGTGTGTAGAGCGTGCCATAGGTAGAGTCACTGCCATCTGCAAGTAGTCCATCGGAATCGCCATCAAAATTACTGGATGAATGGCGAGAGGAAATAAATACATCATCGCTCACCGGTAGAGAAAAGCTGCCACCGTTGTCCGCGTTTTCCTCAATCACACTGCGGCCCGCACTATTGGCCACCAGATTCATGGCTTCACCCAGGCGATTGGCAGTCCACCAGTTCACATTGTCTGGCAGGACCAATGGATCGGCAGCGCGCTCTTCCCAAGTCAAAGTTTCGGCGGTGTCATCGAATTTTGCGGTGCGCACTGCCAGCCCCTCTTCGCTCACTTGGATGACTTTGAACTGCTGAATACTGGCCATATCAATGGTCCAGGATTTGGCATCGTTGGCCGATCGGGCCGGTGCTCCCCAGCTACCTTCACCCACATAAACGGTGCCGCCGTTGGTGGTTGTGGAAAAGTTGCTACCGCTAGGTATTACGGCTTCAGTCATCTTGGTGAGGTGGGTATCGGATTCCACCACCAGGTTCATGGAGTAGTCATAAAATGACTGCGCCCACCAGTTAAACAGTGTGGGGTTGTCGGATTTTCCGCTGTAGTGGGGGAACATGGGTTTGTGATACTGGGCGAAACGCCAGTTGGCGGAGCTTCCATAGGTGGACAAATCGCTCGATAACCAGTTGTTCATCGCACTGGCGTAAGATGACCAACCACCGTTTTGGAACTGGCTGTTCAAGGTGTAAACACGCAACAGTGGCGATATTTGTACGGCGCCATAAGTGTCACTGGGTGTACAGTTACCATCACCATTGAAATCCACCCCGAAGACTTCGCAGATAGTCGAGTAATTGTCGTCCTCGTGATTGCCGTGGGTGGGGATCAGCGGATAGATGCGCTTGTAGCTATAGCCATCGATGTTATCGCTGGAGTAGGTGAGCTCCCAGTCGTCGAGAAACTCGCGCATTTCTGAAGCGCTATTGGCATTGGTGAAGTCACCGCCGTGCATCACCGCGAGCGGGCGTATTTTAGCCAGGAGTTCATTGCCCTTGCGGCGTGTGGTATGGCCTGTACGGGTATCACCGCCGGCAACAACAACAAAAGGTGCGTTTTGCGCTGGAGCCGTTTTAAACCAAAATCTCTCCCCGCAGCCGTTTTGGTCGCACACACGAAAATAAATGGGTGAGTCGGCATTCAGGTTTTGCAGTCGTACAAAGTGGCTGGTTATTCCACCATCGAACGTTTCGCTATTACTGACAAATGCGCTATTCCAGCTGTTCTCATTGGTGGAGTAACCGTAGCTGACATAGGGATTACTACTGCTGCCATCGGGGGAAAAACCGATGACGGCACTATTGGAAGCATCGCCATCCCAGGCAAGGCGGTAGTGTTTGGTAGCGGCACTGGCGTCGACTGCCAGTAACAGTGCCGAAATGGTAAGAGCGCGGCCAATGTGTTGTCTCATTGCGGGAATTCCTCTGCAAAGTTGGGACCTTTTCTTGTGAGAGCGCTACCGCCCGGAGGGGGATGATTGCAGGTTGGTGGCGCGCGCGAATTATTGGGGAGCGATGTGACAGCTGCTTGAACGATTGGTTACCAAGCGTGTGAAAGCGGCATTGCGATAGGGAATTGTGATGGTTTCCCCATTTATAAAGTTAACCGCTGCTCCACCGACTTTTAGATAGGAATACACGCCCTTCAGGGGCAGATTGCCATCACTGGTCCAGAAATCACCCCGCTGGGTTTTGGGAAAGTATCCGGTTTCGATACTGGGGCTTCCGGGTTTTACTTCTGTCACCACTAGGGTACGCAGTTCACTGGCCGTGGGCAGGCGCCAGTGTTTTGAGCCACAGAGTTGTTCCCGGTTGGTGTGGCGGATTAAATCTTCCGTATCGCAGCGCTCTGCCTCAAAATAACAATCTCCGTTATTAGCAACGCCCTGATTTTGTAAAAGTCGGGAATAAGTCCATTTCCCATCGTGAATATCTTCACTATCTGTCTTAACTTCCCACAATAGGCCGCTGCGGCTATCGCAGACACAGGACCAGGGACCATCCCAGGCATGGATTACTTCTCCTTTGGCTGTCACTTTAGATAAATGATATTGCGATGGTTGTGGAGCTTGCGGCGTGTGGATAACTGCGGCGCCGATTAAGCAAGCGGGTAGAAAAAAAATAAGAAAAAGCCGTGTGATCATAGTGCTTTACTCAGATTCAGTTGAATGGCCCTGGTGTGCCGGGTGTGGGCAACTTGAGCACGATCAAATGCTGAGACCCATAGGCAGGTGCCGTCTTCGATAGGAATATCCAGGGGAGAGGCCGTATTTAATTTACGCACTAATTCGAGGGACCAAAAACCATCGTGCCACACCCCCTTGGCCCTAACATCAGCGCGGTCCCCTTCAAAACGATTTGAGGTATAGAGTACCGAAGGCATTAGGGTACCCGTCGCCAGCTGATCACTTTCAGTTGAGTAGGGCTGGTAATCAAACCAGGAGATAGTCCAGTCCAGTGCTCGCTCTTGATCAAAACTTTGGAAGGGGGCCAAGGCATTTGTATCTCTGGGTAGGCGTTTGGGAGTGATGCTATCGGGGGAATACCATTTCCAGTTCATCAGGTAGGCACCGGATTCCTTACCATCCTGTTGGTAACCAGCGGTATAACGCCGTATGCCTGCACGTACTTTATCTGGTGCACCGATAAAATTATCATCCGCTAAATACATTTTGTTGGTGCGCACCGCCTTCCAGTGCCAGAGATCGTGCAATTGGCCCGACTGGCTGTAGTGGTAGCCCTTGCCATGCCAATTTGCGGGCTTACCTGGCAGTGGTGAACGGCCCAAGTGTGCGGTACCGGCACCGGCAAAATCGCAGTGACTGGAGAGTAACAGGGCAAACTTATCTTCGTAGTAGCGGCTTTCATCAAACTTTTCAAAACCTTGCTGCTGGATTTTCCAGCCTTGGTCGGTTTTTATCAGGGGTAGGTGAGCCAGGCTTTCCGTGGGGTCTTGCCAGGAGATATGGAAATAAATTTCCTCACCATTTTGCAAAGCTTTGAGGCGGACATCGGTACGGCCTTGATAAAAATTGGCTCCGCCATCGGTACTGACCTCTAGTGCATCAGCATCCGCCCACTGGGACTCATTGGCATGGCCATCAATATCGATAATCGTATCTGCAGCGATTGTGGAAACCGGTAGTTGGTAATAAGTGAACTTGGCTAGAAGTAGCCAGCCGCCCATTAGAAAAATAGTTAGGAAGCTACAGAGCAAAACCAGCTGGGCTCTCTTTGTTGCGGCGGGCTTCAGGATATATTTCAGAACGTTTTGCCCAAACTGAACCAGATACACCCCTGCATGCAGGAAAATGTAGGCTGTGAGCCCAAGTGCAGCGTAAAAATGTAGCGTTCTGGTTAGTGGTAGTTTGCTAATTCCGCTAAAGAGTAACCAGCCACTGGCCAGCGAGACTCCAATCAGGCTAATGCCCCCCCAGGTCACTACCCTGTGGTAATTCAATGGCTTGCGTCCAAATTTCTGCTCGGCCTGATAACGGCGTAAAATTCTTGAACATAAATAGGCCAATGCAACCAGTGAAAGCAGGACTGCAGAGAGGAAGTGCACACTGTGAACTTCCCCCTGGGGCAGCAGCTCTTCAATAGAGGCAATGGCAGGTTTACTCAATGTGGCAATTCTCAACCCACTAAACAGGCTGCAAGTCACCGCTATGACTAGCGCTGTGTGTAGCAGGACCCACGCGGGACTTTTTGATCTGTTAGGCATGGCTAGGCTCTAAAAAGCGCTCAGGCTATCGGCGGGATATGACAGTTTAGAGAAGCCTGTGAAAGGCTGAGAACTACTAAGAATTTATTCACCCGCCAAAGGAACACATTTAGCGGCGAATGGTGCGGATTTTCGCCATCGTCGATGTCGACTCCGGTTCAGGGCTAGCTAAAGATTGGTATAGCGGCGCCAATTTTAGCTTGAGGTCATTGAGGTCATAAGGGTGTTATTCATTTAACGGAGTTACTCAAAAGGGGGAAGGAAAGAATACACTGTGCTCGGGACCGTATGAGGCATGGATGCCGATTACGAGTTTACAGGGATGTATTCACAGCGCGTCGTGAGCGCAGTGTATTCTTTCCTTCTGACCCAGTAGTACTTCGACGCTTTCCTGGGCTTAGAGAAGCTCGAGCGGATGAATTGGCAGCTGGAGCCAGGGCTCTTAATTGAAACCTTGCTCCTCTTCAATTGAGGTCTTTGGTCTAAAACCGAGATGAGAAAAGGGCGTAACAAGGGTGATATTTAAAAATTGAATGTATCGGGTCTTAGGCCGACTTTGGCTTCAAAATAACCCCAATTTTGGCAAGCCACATGATTGTGACGCTACTAGTGAAATTCCGACAGAAGACCTTCACGCCTGCGGTTTTTCTATCTGTCTGCGAACCTACGTCATTTATGCCCTGGTGGGACGTTTTTAGATCCCATTTATTTTTAGTGGTGTTAGGTCGCCAGCATCTTTATCAAGATGCGAGCTGTACAGACTAAGGATGAAGAATAGGTGAGATAGAGCCGCATGGCGGCACTGGATCACTTTGGCGTTTTATTGAGAAGGCGTTCGTGATCTAGCACCGCTAATTACGATGGGCACATCTCTCAAATGCTAATGATGAGGAACGACATCGGTAATGCGATTGTAGAGATGTTGCTTGAGGTAGGCTCGCTGTTTTTTCAGGCTTGAATAATGATCGTCATCGGTGCCGATGCCACTGTCCTGGAGTCCTCGTATCTGTTTGTCCAGTCTTCGGTAGAGGTCATTGTCCAGCTTGAATTCTACGTCGTCCCTGATCAATTGTTTGATGGTTTCGGCATGCTCGGGAAAATCCAGCTCCAGTTCATGTGCGGCAATGGACATATACAATCTCCCCTCAATTGAGTTAGAGCACTAGGCATAATCTTAGTTTGTGGGTCACTGGTCACAAAATTTGGTAAACAAAAAGCAGTTTGTGGCTGCTAGTTGTTTGGCTATTTTATGGCCCGAATAGTTCAAAAAGCGGTTCTAACTGGCGGCTAGGTTTTTTTGAGGGGGATCCATCGCTATCAATTGAGGGCTAACGGATAAGGGCTAACAGATGGCCGAGATTTTATAACAAAATAGTCTAGAAAAAGAGATTATTAGAATGCCCGGATTTTTTAAAAGAACGTCTTTGGAGGTGTTTGGTTTTGAGTATAAAAAACTGCTTTTTTATACGTGGAGGCTCGGCGCATGGTAAAAAAACAACGGTTTTCAGTATTGCAGCAGTCGTTATTTTTACACTGAAAAACGATTAAATTTAAATAATTGAATGTAAAATTTGCATCGCAAATAAAAAGGCCTGGCAGAAAAGTCTGCCAGGCCTTTGTTACAGAAGCACTATTTAAATTTTAATTAGTAAAATTTAAATTTTCAGGCTGAGGCCTCCAATGGAGCAAAGCGCAGCTGACGCCGTTGCAAAAGCTCCCCGAGATACAGTTTCAAGTAAGCCGCGGCTGCCCGCTTACCCTCAGCGGCGGCCTCCTCGGTAATTCTGCCGAAGCGCGAGTAGGCCTGGGAGCAGAATGAATCATTGATATTGATGGCGCACATAAAGCGGTCGCGCCAATCTTGCGATGGAGGTAGCTCAAACTCGCGAGACAGATTCTTAATTAAGGTATCTGCCAAACGCCAGTTGTTTTCCATCTGTAATTGACGCAACGCCCAGCTGGATTGTGGACCATAGTGCACCTTGAGCGCAGAGATATTATCCTCGTAATAACTACGCACTAAATCGCACAAATGGTAGAGCATATCTTGCCAGCTATCTGCCGGTGAGAAGTCTGAATGCCCCAGTACCACGTCGCCAAACGACTTGTAATGGCGCTCCGCCAGGGCGGTCAGGCTGGCATCTACACTCGGGAAAAAGTGGTACACAGATGCAGCGGGAACCCCGGCCACTTGGCTGAGATTAGCGAGGCTGATATCCGTGGAATCCTGCTCGGAAATGAGAGTTTCCAGCGCATCAAGAAGCTTTTCATACTTCTCGCGGCCGTTTTTGCGTTGTGGTTTGCGCGGACTAGCAGTGTCGCGCCGGCTAATAGCCCGTCGATCGATTTGGTTCAAATTTCCCTCCCCTTAGACAAGCGCAGTTGGCAAGCGCCAGAAGTGCGCTTTACTTCCTTGTAAAAAATTGTCTTCTGGAATTGATGATTATTATCGTACCAATTTCGGGGAGCAAGGGGATTTTGTTCGAATTGTGGGATAGTTCCGCGCTGGCAGATTGAATTTGATTAAGTGTTACTATCCCACACAATTCGAAGAAGTTGCGTTAATGATAGTGAAGTTCGGTAGCTTTGCCGCGAAATACCCGGTAGGAAAAGGCCGTATAGATAAGGATTACCGGCACAACAATTAGTGCGCCCACAAGAATAAACTTCAAAGAAGCAGTGGCACTGGCTGCCTGCCAGATATTCAATTGCCCAGGCACTATATCGGGGAAAAAGCTAAAGGCCAGGCCGGTAAAGCACATGAGGAAAATGGTCACTACCAGGACAAAGGGCAGTGCACTGTGTCTGTCATTGGCTTTGGGTAATCTGGCCAGCAGAAGGTCATTAAAAATAAAGGCCAGAAAACACAGGGTGGGTATCAGGAGTACAAACATCACTAAGGGGTAACTAAACCAGCGATCAAAAACGGTGGGGTTAACCAGTGGATTGATTGCGGAGACCGAGACCACTCCGAGAAGCGTTGCTCTTCCAGCCCGGCGCGCCCAGCGCACAGCACGCTCTTGTAATTGAGACTCAGTTTTCAAAACAAGCCAGGCCGAGCCCATATAGCTATATGCGGCAGTCACCCCTAATGCGCTTACCCCAGAAAAAAGCTGTGCCTGCCAGCCCGCCTGGAAACCCATCACATACTGTCCCAGCATATAACCCTGGGCCAAAGTGGTGATGATCGACCCGGCCTTGAAAGTCCGATCCCAGGCGAGTTTGTGCCCCACAGCCGCTTTAGCTCGGAAGTCAAAAGCCACGCCACGTAAAATCAGGCCCACCAACATAATGGCCGCTGGGATATAGAGGTGCATCAGTATGAGGTTGTGGGCAATTGGAAAGGCGATGAGTAGCAGGCCTATAGCGAGCACCAGCCAGGTCTCATTCGCATCCCAGAAGGGGCCGATCGAGGCGATCATGGTATCTCGCTGGGCTTCATCCTCCTCAGCCAGGGGGAGGAGAATACCCACCCCCAGATCGTAACCGTCCAAAATGGCATAAACCAGAACTGCGAAGCCCATCAGGCCGATAAAGATAACGGGTAGCCAATAGGCTGTGGAGGTGGCGGCCTCACTCATGGGATTCCCCCTTGGATTGCTTTTGGGTGGATTCTGGCAAGTTGGTTAGGCTGCCTCCGGCGAGAGGTTCCTCGGTTTCAAATTCCTCCACTTTGACAGACTTGAGTGCCATCACTTTAAGTGTGTGGATATAGGCATAGAGAAGGACGACATAGACAACAAGATAGAGCGTGAGGGAAAAGCCCACATGAGATGGTGGAATCTGTGTTACGGCATCCGCCGTTCTCAGCACTCCGGTCACCAACCAGGGCTGTCGACCAATTTCAGTCACGTACCAGCCCGCCAATGTGGCGACCCATCCGGCGAATGTCATAGCGACAAGGGTTTTGAGCGCCCAACGGGGTAGCTCTTTGCGCCGCCATAGGAGGTAGCAGCCGCCCCAGGCCACAGCCAGCATTAAAAGTCCCATGCCGACCATAATTCTAAAGGCGAAAAACACTGGAGCCACCGGCGGGTGATCATCGGGAAATTCTTCAATTCCCTTAACCTCCCCGTTTAAGTCATGGGTCAGGATAAGGCTGGCCATTTTAGGTATGGCAATTTCGTAGTGATTGGTTTTTGCTTCGCCATCAGGGATTGCAAACAGCAGCAGTGGTGCGCCCCTTTCTGTTTCCCATACCCCTTCCATAGCCGCCACTTTTTGTGGCTGGTATTTAAAGGTATTGAGACCATGCAGGTCACCGACAAAAATCTGAATGGGAATAAAAACAGCCGCCAAAATAAGTCCGGTTTTAAGCGCCAGACGCGGTGCTCTCTTGGGGTCGCCTTTGAGAATTCGGTAAGCGGAGATGCCCGCGACAAAAAAGGCCGCCGTGAGACCCGAGGCCAGCAGCATATGGGTGAGCCGGTAGGGGAAAGAGGCGTTAAAAATAATAGCCAGCCAGCTCTCGGGATAGGCGACACCATCGCGCAGTTCAAAGCCGGATGGAGTCTGCATCCAGGAATTTAAGGCAATGATCCAAAAGGCGGAGAGGGTGGTGCCAGCAGCCACTACAAAGGCCGAGAAGGTGTGCACTTTACTGGGGACGCGCTTAATCCCGAACAACATAATGCCCAAAAAAGTGGCCTCCAGGAAAAAGGCGGTCAGTACCTCATAGCCCAGGAGAGGCCCGGCGATATTGCCAACTCGCGCCATGTAGCCTGGCCAGTTGGTGCCAAACTGGAAAGACATGGTGATGCCACTTACGACCCCGAGAGCAAAGGTTAGGGCGAAGACCTTTACCCAAAAGCGATAGGCACGCATCCAGACGGGGTTGTCAGTTTGGTCATAGCGAAGCTTGAAAAAAACGATAATCCAGGCGAGGGCGATAGTGATGGTGGGAAAGAGAATATGAAAACTTATATTGGCGGCAAACTGTATTCGGGAGAGGATCAGAGTATCTAGCATGGGAGCCTCTGCTGGTCGGACTAATTTATTAACCAGATAATCGGGCGACTCTTCCTAAGCGGCCCGGCGGTGCCCGTCAAACACCATTGCAGGAGTATGGACCCGCGGTATTTTTTGAGCGACTGCCGACGCGGGGTCGGCGGCGGTATATCCCTATACCATCGATTTTTGCTGCCTAAGGGGCAATTCAGGCAGGTGCTTATTCGGAAGTTTTCCCCCCTGTCATTTTACTTTTCAGTTCGAGCAGCTTGACGATGCCGGAGCCCAGTTTCATTAGCCGGAGTAAATCATCGTGATCCAGCTTGCTCAGGGTGTTGGCAAACTCATCCAGCAACTCCAGCAGGCTGTATACCTCCTGAATTTTTTCCTGTGCTTGAACCTCTTGTTCATCCTGGGGCTCATTGAGGAGAAGTTGGCGCAACAAGCTTAGAGTAGGGTCCAGTTCGCGCTTGCGTCGCTCCTCAAATACGGTACGGGCAAGCTCCCAAATGGAACCAGCTGCGGTGAAATAGTCTTTGCGGTCACCGGGCTGGTGCTGCAGCTCAATAAGGCGCCAGGCCTGCAGTTCCTTGAGGCCCATACTCACATTGCCTCGGCTGATCTTCAGTGCCTGGGCTAATTGCTCGGCGTTGAGCGGGGAGGGGTGGATAGTCAGCAGGGCAAACATCTGGCCTACCGTGCGGTTGAAGCCCCACCGGCTACCCATTTCTCCAAAGTGCAAGACAAAGGCTTGGGCTTGACTAGAAAGTTTCATTAGATTCTTAACTTTCAGAAATTTCTGAAAATTGTAAAGGTAAATTGACCTAAGTCAATCAATAATTGAGAAAGTTTTGTATAGCGGGCTTTTGGGATAGCTGCTCGAAGAGTAGTCATTGGCCAGAGGGAGGAAGTGAATGGGCGATGTTGTTGATAGAGGTTGCATACTTTCTTAGGAAGTCTAAGAAGGGAGGGCTTCCAGTGCCCGTTGCAACCAGTTACTGGGGACAATAAAACCGCGGCTAATTTCACCCTTCTCCCCCACTAGCGCAAAGCATAGGGGCTTATTCACAGTTGAATTCTCCAACCCTACAGTGAGCTGCTTAAAAGAGTTACCGCGAGCTTCATCCGATTCAATCGGTGCTAGCCACGCTCTCTTCGGGAGGTGGAACCAGCGTAGACCCGCTGTGTCACTTCCTTGAAAAAGACCCTTGAAAGTTTCTAGATCTGCCCACCAGTTTTTGTCTTGCAGGTGGGTCAGCTTCTTATTGAAAAACGGATTGCTATGAATTGGCAGGGGGCTGAAGAGGCGGCCGGGCATCAGTGTCCACTGTTGCTCAATGTGAAGCCCCAATGCGTTTAAAAGAGGTTGCACCGCCTGCTGCTGAATAAGAGGTAATTGATGTTCCGCCATGCGCTTTATTTTGATATCCAAGCGGTCCTTGAGACCTGGGCCAACCCAGTAGCGGCGGGGTAGTGCGAGATAGAACTTAACTGCAATTTCCCAGTGCTCACAGCGGTTGGTGGGCAAATGTTGGACCACAAAATCCAATTCACCGAGGGTTCTACCCTCGATACGTAAAGGCAGGTTCTGATGTAGCAATTGGTAATCGGGGTGGTACTGAAAAGCAAATGACCAGAGGCGCTCAAAGTAAACGCCGAGGCGGCTGGTAGGTTTATGTTGGTCGCTATCTATTAGGTGTGTTTCAAGCTTATTGAGAAGCTGTTGTTTGACTTCTTCGCGGGAAAAATAACTGTGCAGTTGACTCTGACGTACCATAGGCAGCCTTGGCAGTTTGACGGTGTTTTTTGAATCACTGGCAGTACTGGCGATATCGTTACTGCCCAGTGACCAGAGCAGGTTGGACCAGTTATTTACAATCGGGGAGGGAAATCTATCGCTCATAAAAACCCAATCAGCTTCACAAAAGGCTTTCAGATTCTACCAGAGGCGGCATCTGTCTGTTGGTTGTGCTAGGGTTCAACTTCGAGAAACACTGTAAATAATAAAAACAAGCAACCCCTTTTTTCTCTTATGCTGTGGATTACTGGTGTCCGCCAAAGCGTAATCTGTGTTGGAACTAGGGGCCTATAGCCAGACAATAATAAAAAGAGGAGGCGAGTGTGGAATCAGGGCCTATGATCTCTATCGGTCTGCCGATAGCGCTGTTTATCATTATGGTGGGTATTGGAATGACCTTGACCGCCAGGGATTTCCACCAGGTGACAGTAAAACCTGGTGGGTTGGTGGTCGGTACACTTGCCCAGATCATACTCATGCCACTTGTGGCTTTTGTTCTGTGTTGGGCGCTTAGTTTGCCCGCTCCGATCGCTGTGGGCCTGGTGATTATTGCAGCCTGTCCAGGTGGTACAACTTCGAACCTGTTTACACTGCTCGCTCGCGGCAATGTGGCGCTCTCCATCGTGCTAACAGTTTCCGCAAGCTTAATTACAATTTTAACCCTACCTTTTTTCACTAACTTTGCCTTGCGCCAGTACTTTGGTGCAGAGCAGGAAATCGTCCTACCCTTTGCCAGGACAGTGGCTATGTTATCGGTCATTGTCCTGTTGCCTGTGGTAATCGGTATGATAGTACGGGCCTGGAACCCTCACTTAGCGAGCCGTGCCGAGGGCATTGTGAGTATTTTCGGTGCACTGGTACTGCTTATTTTGGTAGTAGGGTTGGTTTGGGGAATGAGAGATCGGATAGGGGAGCTTATGCTGCTGGCTGGCCCCTCTACAATTCTGCTGAATTTATTGGGGATATTGGCTGGGTTAATCATCAGCCACTTCTGCGGGCTTTCCCCGCGAGATGGATTAGCGGTAGCTACTGAGTTGGGTATTAAGAACGGCACCATTGGCCTTATGGTGACCCTCACTTTAATGCATTCCAGTGAAATGTCGATACCCTCTGCAGTATATGGTGTGCTGATGTTTCCATCTGGGATGTTGCTCGCGTACTACGGCCGCAAGAAGGCACGAGAAGCTAGAGAGGAGGGCGCTGCGGAAGTTGGCTAAGCTGGTTGAAACCCCTTCAGTCCAATTGCCTTAATCTAACTTCTCAATATAGGCACCCAGGCGCGAGAGATCTGGCACGCTGATACGACCGTAGGAACATTCTATCAGCCCCTGAGATTCAATATTTTTTAGTACCCGGTGTACCCCTTGCCGGGTCATACCCATAGTGTTGGCGAGCAGCTCTTTGGTGAGGCGAAAACTGCTATGGCTACTTTCATGTCCACCATTATGCATCTGCGCCATAAAGAATAGGCGCCGAGCAATTCGAGCCTCAGTACCGCGTAGTACATCGTCCTGGATAATGGACATCACTGTCCAAAGCCTTCTGCTGATTTGTTCCAGTGCTATTGGATAAGCTTCGGGGTGTTGCTTCATTTTTTCCCTCAGCAATTCACCGGATATATCGACAATGACACAATCACTATGGGCGCGGGCTCCAAATACCCGCGGAGTTCCTGGGCAAAAAACGGTATCACCAAACCAGGCTCCATTATCTAAAATCGCAAGGGTTGCCTCGCGCCCAGCAAAATTACTGGAGCAGATTCGCACCTGCCCCTTGGCAATAATAGAAAGGCGTTCCAGGTGGGAACCTGAGGGATAGATAGTGTCGCCCTGGGAGAAGTGCTGGCAATATGCCTTCTGGGCTAGAAATTCTCGAGCCTCATCAGGTAGGCCGGCTAGCAATGGGCATTTATCAATAAAGCTGACTTTATTATTCATTCGTCAAGTGTAAACAATTTGACAGTGTTTTCAGTGGTGCTGATTCAGAATTTGGATTCCAATAACATCAAGGAGTGCAACATGTACCTGGAAACTATGCCTTCTCTGAAGGGGCGGGTCAGCGATGAAGAGTGGCAATTGCGTGTCGATTTAGCGGCGGCTTACCGTTTGATAGCCCACTATGGTTGGGACGATACTATCTTTACCCATCTCTCTGTGCGTATTCCCGGACCGGAATCCCACTTTCTAATTAACCCTTTTGGCATGTTTTTTGATGAAATTACAGCTTCAAGCTTGGTTAAAATCGATTTGCAGGGAGAAAAGGTGGATGAAAGTACGGCGATGGTGAATCCTGCAGGATTTACTATCCACAGTGCTATCCATGAGGCGCGAGAAGATGCCCACTGCGTTATGCACACCCATACTACTGCAGGCGTAGCGGTTTCTGCCCATGCTGAAGGCCTGCTGCCAATTTCTCAGCAATCATTATTTCCCCTGTCGAGTATTGCTTATCACGACTATGAGGGGATTGCTGTGCGTGAGGATGAAAAAGCTCGCTTGGTGGCTGACCTGGGCTCGGCCAACTATATGATCCTTCGCAATCATGGGTTACTGACCTGTGCTTCCACCGTTGCTGATACCTTTCTGGCAATGTTTATATTGCAACGCGCTTGTGAAATTCAGGTTACAGCGCTTACTGGCAATCCACCCCTAACCCCGGTTCCTCAAAATATTGTGGATAAGATCGTTAGCGAGGGAGATATGGTTACCGGTAATCAGGGAGGGCTCTTGGTTTGGCCAGGATTGTTGAGGAAGTTGGATCGCCTTGATTCTAGTTTCCGTGACTAAGTGCTAATGGAATTTTTAAGACTGAAGGTGGGAAACTTTTACTCCCTCCTTCATGAGAACTATCTCTCATATTCTCGCAATTTAGATTTTCTGTTATAAATAAGGCATCTGTTACAGGGCAAAGTGAATATAACAGGCAAACTAATAAAATTTCTATTGCTTATTTTTTAATCAGGGCGTGGTAGGAGCACCTGAATTAGCTGTAGGTAGATAAATAAATTGGCGGGAGTGTCAGGTCATGCTTAATTATTTCTTAAAAAAACAACTAAAACGCCATGATCTTGGTAATAACATGAAGTTAGAGGCTCTGGTACGCTCTCACTTGCTCAGTCAACAGGCCATGATGGGGAATGATCCAGGGGTTGGCAACACAAAGAAAGATAAAATTGTTGTCTCCTTAACTTCCTTTGATAAGCGTATTCACGATGTCTATTTGTGTATAGAGAGTCTATTCCAGCAATCACTAAAGGCAGATGCAGTCGTATTATGGTTATCGTCGATGGACTTTCCAGATCGGAAGCTCCCAGAAATGCTACAGAAGCAACAAAAGCGAGGGTTGGAGGTTTTCTTTGTTAAGGAGGATTTTGGCCCATACAATAAGTACTTTTATACTTTTAATCAGTTTCCTAACAGTTTAATTATCACTGTGGATGATGATGTATTATATCCACCGGATATGATCGATATGCTTTATCAGGCCTACCTGCGCGATCCTTCCAATATTTACTGTCATCGCGCTCATCGTATTGAAGTGGATAAAAAAGGCAATATTCTTCCCTACGAAAAATGGCGTACTGAGAGGGATAAATGGAGTGGGGAATCTAATATCGAGCCTTGCCATCGGGTATTTCCCACAGGTGTTGGTGGAGTTCTTTATCATCCTAATGCTTTGCATAAGGATGCCTTTGATAGTGAGAAGTTTTTAAAGTTGTGCCCTAAGGCAGATGATATTTGGCTTAAAGCGATGAGTATTAGGCAGGGCACAAGAGCTGCGCGAGTACCGGACTTTCGTCCTTGGAGGGATAGATTTCTGACAATAGAAGGAGCTAAAGTTCAACGCTTACAAAGTGAAAATCTAAAGGGTAAGTATGGGAACGATTATAAAATCAGAAGAGTGTTTTCTGAATATAAGATTTTAGACTATTTGTGATTTATGATTATCTAAATATATTATCAGTCTTCATTTTGGACCTGTTTTTTAAAAGGTTTAGCGTTTTTTTATTTTAGTGAAGTTGGATTTTTTCAAGTGTTGAGGTATAGACTTAGACTAACTACCATTTATATCGAAACCCAAGCTCCAGTCCTCCAACAAAGCTATCCCCAAGGTTCTCCAGGCCGCTGCTGAAAAAGACTTCGGTGTAGATAGAGCAGTGGTCACCACACTCTTCATAACTGGCTCCCATACGTAAATCCGCATACCAGGTATCCGGTTTCTGATAAAGTCTTGTTCCAGAAACAACCAGGTCGGTTTCCTGGTCAAGATTCAAGATCAGCCCTGGAGTGACATAGTATCCAAAGCGCTCCAGAGGTAGGGAACCGTACATTTTTCTACTGGATTTACGTTGGCTTTTACGTTTTTCAAAAGTGGCTCCTAGGCGCAATAAAAGGCCATTGTTATTAATATCGCCTACTTTAACATCATAGGTATCTTCAAAATTTTCAGCCTCCTCAGATGTGTAAATCAGTTGTGCCTGGGGGGTAATCGAATAGTAATCATAGAGCTTGAAGCTCCATCCTCCCTCCAGAGACAGACCGTAACCGTAGCCTTCACTGCTGTTGCGGAGTGTGCGTAAATCTTTTGCGTCAAAGTCAAAGTCGAACCAACTTAGCTTGAATTGAGCATCAACATAGAGACCCTGATAGCCATACCATGTTAGGTAGCTACTGACGCCGTATGTTTTGGCATTAATGGAGCCGTCCCCAAAAAAAGACTCTACGGAATTTTTCGAGTTGCCATAATGCAGTGCCAAACTGGCAATAGGAGTAGTGCCGAGAACCAACAAGTCGACGGGGAGATCAGCACCAATTTGGAGCTGATAGTATGTTTGATCCCAGCTCGCCCAAGTGGTGGATTCACTGGGTGTCGTGCTTATATAGCGTGCACCACTGCGTATCCATATCCCCTTGCGATCAATGGCTGTTTCCAGTGAACTAGTATAATCGGTGCTATTGACGTCGAGATAACTACTGCCAACCCAGTAGCGGTTACCCACACGACTACGCAATGTGGTGGGAATATTCAAGGATCGCAGTATTTGTGGAAGGGTTTCATACATTACTGCAGCGGGTTGCCAGCGAGCCATACCGCCTTCGGGGAAATGGCTTGAATTACTTATCGTAGAGCGCAGATACCATTCTCCATCATTGTTTCCCGATAAATCATTCTGGTGCAGTGTATAGGCGTATGCTCCACCAATTGTCGCGGGTTGCTCATCTTTGGTTATATAGTCACCGCTTAAAATAAAGGCATTGTCAGTGGAGTCCCCCTCAATAGATATCAATTTGATACCGTTATCCTGAGTGCGTGCGCCAGTACCATTGAGGTTGTAAACCGTTACGTGAGTAGTGCCACTTGTATCTCCCCGGATCTTTAGTTGATCACTGTTAGCAGTGCTATCACTAAGTGCCACATCCATCCACAAGCGTCCGTTATCGCCAATATAGTGACCGTAATTATTGTCACTATCTTTTTGAATGATTAAAGTATTAAATTTCTTATTGACTAAGTCGATAGTGCCATCATTAGCCACGTTGCCAGTAATTCTATATTCCTCGGTATCAATAAATGCCTGGCCACCCCATTTAATGTGTAAGCCCAGTGGATTATTGTCATTATCCAGGCCGCCACCCACATTCAAATTCCCAGAAAAAATAATTTTTGAACTACCCCAAATAACGACTCGTTCCCAGTTAATAAGCTGGTTACCATCCACTCGATAATCGAGTTTGAATATCAGTGTATCGATGTCTCCGTCTTCTGCGCTGAGATCATCGCCGCCATCTAATACTGCATCTCCTTCAAAGGAATAAGAGTCGATGACTAGTTTATCTGAGCCGGGACCACCGCGTATTTCATTACTGATGCCTTCATCCCAGTGGATATAATCATCTCCTTCACCGGCATCTAAATAGTTGAAAATAAAACCGCCATCCAGGGTGATTTGATCATTACCCGCGCCACCCCAAACATGAAATGTGAGGCCGTCTAGAACTTGGATGTCATCATCACCGCCCCCCCCATGAATACCGCCTCCATTAATGTAATCGCCTACATCACTACTGCGCTCATCCAACACAATAAGATCGTTACCATCCCCTCCATATACAGAGTCGTTGATTACTGCTCCCTTAATATAAATGGCGTCGTCACCATTCCCGCCAAATGCGCTATTGATAGTGCCACCATTTAACTCCAAGGTGTCATTACCACCTAATCCATCGACATCGGCCTCTTCTGCGTCATTTTCTTCGTCGCAGATAATTTGATCCGGCCCTTCGGAGCCCAGATTGTCTGGTGTACACTGCGCCGTGGCCTTTACTGGAGAAAGCGCGATGATTCCCAATGCAGCCATTGATATCAGTAGTTGGCTATTAAAGATGTCTGTAGATCGGGTTTTTGAATTTATTTTTTTCACAGTGACTCCGGCGCATAGTTTCATATACGAAATCCTGTGTTTCAAAACTTAGTGCCAATCCCAATATTGATAATCCAGGGATCGTAATCGAAGTGCGCATATAGGCGGTCTGACCCCAGCTCTGTAGGGAAATTTATCGTGGTATCGGTATCTGACAGGTAGTAAAGAGCCGCCAGATTAATTAATAAAGGATAGCGAAATTGGCGAAAGTCAAAATTGAAGTCGACGCCACCCTGGAGGGCCCAGTCCCAAGAGTGTCCCATATTGAATGAACCAGGAGCCACTGACATATCAGAGTCCATCAGATACTCATCAAATTGGCGGCTTATGGATACCGTATGGTAATCCGTATAATTAATTCCCGCGCCGAGATAGGGGCGGGCAATATAGGATGGGTCAAGAAAATACCAGTTTGCAAAGGCAAGAGTGCTTGTAGTCTTAAAATCACCCAATTTAATCTGGCTGTTGCCTGGGTTGCCGGTAAAGTTATCTAGGACTACATCGTATGAGGCACCGTTAATATGCATCAACTCGATTCCCCAGCGATCCGAAGGGCGCCATACTCCGGAAATTTGCCAGGTTTGGGCGGTGTCTATTTCCCAGGTTGAATTGTATAAATCCCAATGTTGTAAAACCCGGTATTTTAGGGAGGTTCCAGCATCATTGGGCGTAATATAGCTGAGACCGAAGCGCACCATAAATTCGCCCCAGTCAATGTTGCGCCAATCCTCCTGGGCTTTGGCGTTAATTGTACTGGTCGCAAAAAGAAATATTAAAAATCTGAAAACTATTCCCTGGATTTTCATCATTATACCCTTCTGTGAAAATCGATGACGGATGGTGTCTTTTACTGTTACATACAGTCCTTTTTGGCTATAGCCCTACGGATGATTTTTGGACTCATCAATAGGTATCCAAAAAGTAGCAGGATTCGGCAGGTACGCCGAAAATTTGACGAGTATTCAGTCGGGATTTTTTTCAGGGAGATCTAGGCTACCGTCGCCTGACATTTAATTTGGGTGTGTAAATTGAATGTGTAAATTGAATGTGTAATTTGAATGTGCAATTTGAGCAAGTGGTAGCCGGACCAATATAAGTTTTGATGTGTTTTTTTATCCAAGGCTATTGATTCGGAGGCAAAGGCCAGGCAATACCGCTCTCTTCCGGTACTGTCTCCAGATTGCGGGCATACTCAAGGAATTCTGCGGCTGCTGGGGATAATGGTCTGGATTTACGCCTGGCTAGATACCAGTGCGTAATAATCGGCAGAGACTCTACTTCTAAAATGGCGAGCCCTGAATGTCCGCCAAATGCGAGGGTGTGCTCGGAGAGAATAGATACCCCAAGCCCTGACATTACGGCGTGCTTTATGGCTTCATTGCTTTCGATGGTCATGCGGATATTGAGATCGATATGTCTCTCCTGCAGAAAACGCTCTATGGCGTGACGGGTGCCGGACCCCTCCTCGCGTCGCAGAAAGGGACCGCTGGCAAACTCCTCAAGGGGAATCTTTTTTCTGCCTGCTAGCGGGTGCTTCTCCGGCGCTATAGCCAACAGTCGATTGGGCAGGAATTCCACCAATTCCAGATCGGGGTTCTTGGGAGGGTGGCTGAACACATAAAAATCATCCTCATCCTCACCGGTGTAGTCGATGATCTGCTGACGGTTACCCACGCGAAAGAGAATATCCAGCTTGGGATGCTGTTCGTAAAACTCGCCAATCAAATGGGGAATAAAGTACTTGGCGGTAGTGACAACCGCCAGTTGTAAGCGCCCCGTATCTAGACCGCGCAGTCTGGCTAGCTTTAGCTCCAGATACTCATAGCTTTTGAGGATTTCTCGGGCACTGTCCACCAGGGTCTGCCCGGCCTCGGTGAATTGCAACTGCTTACCCACGGCGTAGTAAAGGGGTAAGCCTACGGCACTGGATAGCTTGGCCAGCTGCATGGATACGCTGGGCTGAGTCAGGTGCAGGGTTTTGGCGGCGCCACTGATGCTGCGTTGTTCATATACCGTAAGTAAAATCTCCAACTGCCTGACGGTGCCGATGCGGGAGTGGGCTCTGCTGGCTAGCATGACTTTTCTCAATCATAGATAAAAGATGATATATAACATAATAATTATCTATTTTTACCTATCAATCTACCTAGTGATAATGCACCCACTTCAATCTATGGGAATGGGAGGGGGACCCTGTATGCACAAGTCACAACTTTACTTTGGTACCTTGGTAGGCCTGTTAGTCATGTCCATTGGATGGGTATTGGCGCTGGTTGGTATCGATGCCGCTGCACTAATATTGGTCGGGCTGGTGGTGCTGCTTGCCAATGTGGGGTACGGGCTAATGAAGCGGGTTCCCAAGAGAATTCGCCTCCCGCTCTCTGAGCGCCGCGAAAGCTCTAAGCGCGGGAAGCACTGATCATGCAGCTGGATGTTGTAGTTGGTTTCTTTATCCTTGGGGCCCTGGCGCAGCTGGTACGTAGTGACTTGCGCCTGCCCACCGGTCTCTACCAAAGCTGTGTGATCTTTCTACTGTTGGCTATAGGCCTCAAGGGTGGTGCGGCGCTCAGTACCTATTCCGCTTCAACCCTGATTCCTCAATCTCTTGCGGTTTTGGCCTTTGGCACACTACTCCCTTTGTTAGCCTTCCCACTTCTCTATTGGATAGGCAAATGGAGTCGGCTGGATGCAGCGGCTACTGCTGCCCACTACGGGTCGGTCAGTGTAGCCACCTATGCTGTGGCGGTGGCCCTGTTGGAGACGAAGGGCATCGATTACGAAGCCTATTTCCCCTTATTCGTGGCTCTACTGGAAGTTCCGGCTATTGTGGTGGGAATTCTCCTGGCTCGGAAGTCGATGCAGAACAGCAATAAGGGGCGCCTGGCCCATGAGTTGACCTGCAATCAGGGGGTTCTTCTCCTGCTTGGCGGGATCGCCATCGGCGCTTGGGCCGGTGAGCGTACTGCAGCAGTCATGCCTTTTTTTGGTCAGTTATTTCACGGTGTGCTGGCTCTTTTTCTGCTGGAAATGGGGAGAGTCGCGGCGGCGCGACTCGCAGATGTGCGCGGGCAGGGTGCGTTCTTGCTGAGTTTTGGTATATTTATGCCCCTGCTAGGCGGTGCGGCCGGGGGTGCCCTGGGAGCATTACTGGGGTTGTCGGCGGGAGGAATTTTCCTGTTGGCGGTACTCGGTAGCAGCGCCTCCTATATCGCGGTACCTGCAGCTATGTCTGTGGCTCTGCCGCAGGCCAATGCCAGCGTGTCCATCACACTGTCCCTGGCGATAACGTTCCCTTTCAATGTCCTGGTGGCGATTCCCGTCTACCTGGCGTTTGTTCAACATTGGAGTTAGCCGCAAGTGAAATCACTGCCCTTTGAAAAAGTCACCATCGTTATGGGGTCGCGATCGGACTGGCCTACCATGGCCAATGCCACCAAACCCCTGAACGAGCTGGAGGTTCCTTTTGCCACTGCGGTTGTGTCCGCCCACAGAACCCCCCAGCGCCTGGTGGAATTCGCCAGTGAAGCCCACAAAAACGGCACCCAGGTGATTATCGCCGGAGCTGGTGGCTCTGCCCACCTGCCGGGAATGATTGCCGCTATGAGCCCGCTGCCGGTTATTGCCGTACCTGTTGAAAGCCGTTTTATGACCGGAATGGACAGCCTTCTTTCCATCGTACAGATGCCCAAAGGTATTGCCGTGGCTACCCAGGCAGTAGGTGCCTCTGGGGCTTATAACGCAGGCCTGATGGCGGCACAGATGCTCTCCCTGGGCGATACTGAACTGCAGGAGCGACTGATCGCCTGGCGCGAGCGTCAAACTGACCAGGTTCCGCTAACGGTGGAGTGAAGTTAGTGAGTGAAGTAACCAGACATATCGCTATTGTCGGCTGTGGGCAGCTGGCGCAGATGATGGCACAAGAGGGTAAGCCCCTCGGTATTACATTTAGTTTCCTGGCGGAGAAGGGCGAGGACGCGGGTTGTGTCGAAGGGCTCGGCACAGTCGTCAGGTTGGATGAGGCGGGCAGTGGCGAGGATTTATTTCAGGCACTCGGCTGCCCTGAGGTGATCACTGCCGAGCGTGAACAGGTGGATGTAGCACTGCTGAGAGAGTTGCAGCGCTTTTGTCCAGTTTACCCAGATCCCCATGTTTTTGAGAAAGCCCAACATCGCTTGAGGGAGAAGCGGGCTCTCACTGAGAGCGGTCTTCCGGTTGCGCCTTTCATGCCGGCAAGGGGACGCGGTGAATTACTGAATGCCCTGGATAAGCTCGGTTATCCGGCATTTATCAAGAGCTGTGAAAATGGCTATGACGGTAAGAACCAGTGGCGGGTGAAGGATGCGGCAGAGCTGCAGGAAGCTATCAAAGAGGCTCAAGATCTGCCCTGTGTGGTGGAAGCCTCGGTAGATTTCTCCTGTGAGGTTTCCCTGATCGGTGCCCGCTCTGTTTCCGGAGAAGTAAAGACCTACCCTCTGACTGAGAACCTGCACCGCCAAGGAACGCTGTTACTCTCCAAGGCGCCCTATCAGGATGAACAATTATTAGCCAGTGCCCGTGCCTATCTGCAAAAGCTGATGGATGACTGGGACTATGTAGGCGTACTCTCAGTGGAGTGCTTTGTCACCAGTGAAGGCTTGCTGGTGAATGAAATTGCGCCACGGGTCCACAACAGTGGTCACTGGACTTTAGTGGGTGCGGACACCAGCCAATTTGCCAATCACCTGCGTGCGATATTGGATATGCCACTGGGTGACACCGACTGCCCACGGCCCGCTGCCATGGTCAATATGCTCGGTGTGGATCGAGCGCCAACAGACAAGAATGAGGGTGTTTGGCTCTACGGCAAGACGCTCCGTCCCGGGCGTAAGATGGGCCATGTGATTCTGGTGGATGACAGTTCAGAAGAGCTGGCTCAGCGCTGTGAGGCGATGATTGCTGATCTCTATCAGCAGTAACTGACTCACCTGGGCAGGATCTACTTTAAGTCCCTCTTCGGGTTTTTGAAGCGGGGGCTGGCGGTCCTGCCACGCCACATAGGGGTGCCTACCCGATAGGCAGCCCGCGCAATCATATGCACCCCGATGGGCACAGTGAAGAGCAAAAACAGCAGCGCCGCCACTGCGCGTGCGGTTACCTGGGTATCGTGGAACATTGCGGCCACACCTCCCAGTAAAAGCCCACAGCAAAGAGTGGCGGCCTTGCCTGAAGTGCTCATGCGAGTGTAGAAGTCCGGCATCCGCAACAGGCCCAAGGCCGCACTAAAACCGAACAGGCTGCCCACCAGCAATAGGGTGGCGATAAAAATCTCATCGAAAACCACTGCCGCCTCCCTCGTGTAGAACAGTTTTTTTTCCACTTTTTTCAATGAAGCGGGCGAAAGCCACACTCACCAGAAAAGCCACCAGTGCCAGGGCAATAGCCGCACTCAGATAGGCCGGCTCTCCAGAGGCAATGGCTAATAATGCGCAGTAGGCCACTGCAAGAATATTGAGTACGTCGAGGGCCACAACCCGATCCGCCAGGGTCGGCCCGAGAAAGATACGCATAAAACACATGGCCAATGCCAGCAGTAAAATGAGTGAAGAGATATTAATGGCAGCCACAATTAATGGCGCGTTGATATCAACGATAGTACTGTGCATCAGGAAAAAGCCTCCCGCACCCGCTTTTCAAAACCTTGGTGGATTTCCTCGCGGAAAATATCTGGATCATCCACGAACATGGTGTGTACCAATAGTTCAGAGTTGTCCTGGGTAATTTCCAGCACTACGGTCCCCGGTGTGAGTGATATCAGATTGGCCAGTATAAAAATCTGTGTCTGATCTGTAATTTCTAAGGGAATTCGCACTACCAGAGGGCGGCTTTGAAGTTTTGGTGAAAGTACTTCGTAGGCAGCGCGCAAGCTTGAGACCACCAACTCCTGTAGAAAAAAACTGGCTAGGCGGATTAAACGAGGCAGGCGCTGAAAGTATTTGGTGCCCTCAGGAATTTTGGGGGAAACCCGCAATGCGAGGTAACCAAGGAAAAAACCAAAACAGAAATTTGCCAGCGTTGCATTGCCGGTTAAGGCCGACCAGCTGATAGCTAAGATTAGATTAAGTAAAAATACGCGCATAATCAGCGGTTTCCGACATATTGGATTTTCAGCCCCAGTACCGCCTCAATATATTCCCCCGGCTTTAATAGCTCCCTGGCGGCCGCCAGGGAGTAATCAATTAATGGGCCAGGTATTAAACCGAGTACCAGGGTGATCAAAGCCAAAAACGCTACAGGTAGCAGGCGCTCATAGCGTTCATACCGGGGGATATCTTGCAGGCGCTGGCAATAATCTTTCGGATGGTCCTTTAAAAATGCCTCCGCCCAGATTTTGCTCATAGAGAACAACGTAAGGATGCCGGTGATCAGGGCCACAGCAACTACAAAATAAGCGGCCTGGTCCAGGCTCGCCTTGACTAACAACAATTTGGCCCAGAAGCCCGAAAGTGGTGGAAATCCTGCCAGGCTGAAGGCGGCGATAAAGAAAAAGAAAGAAAGCAGTGGGCTCGCCCGGTAAAGACCACCGATTTCACTTAATTCGAAACTACCGGTAAGGCGCTTGGCAGTGCCACTAATAAGAAATAAGTTAGTCTTGGCAACGATGTTGTGAATCATATAAAAGACTGCCCCGGCCAGGGCCAGTGGGGAATTAAGCGCAAGGCCCAGTACCAAAAAGCCGATTTGGCTAATGATATGAAAGGCGAGAATCTTGCGAAATTCGTAGTGGGCCGCCGCACCCAATACCCCGGTGAGCATAGTAAGTAATGCCGTACCCAACAAAATACTATGGGGGAATTGCAGCTCACTGGGAAAAATCAGGGTAAAGGTGCGTATCAGAGCATAAACCCCTACCTTCGTCAGCAGGCCGGCAAAGACCGCGGTTACCGTTACGGGCGGGGCGTGATAAGAAGCGGGTAACCAAAAAAATAACGGAAAAATCGCGGCCTTAATACCAAATGCGCAAATAAATAAAACCGCCAGGGCAGAAACTGCCGAGGGGTTATCCACAGCGGCCAGAGAGATATGCAGCTGGGCCATATTTAAGGTGCCGGTCAACCCATAAGTCATTCCGATAGAGGTCAACATTAGCAATGTGGATACCAGATTTAATGCGACATATTTAATGCCGCCATCCAATTGGATACGATCGCCGCCAATCACCAGTAGTGCGAAGGAGGCGATTAACATCACCTCAAACCAGACATAGAGATTGAATAAATCCCCGGTAATAAAACTCCCACAAACCCCGGCCAGTAAAAGCTGAAAGAAACTGTGAAAACCCAGTTTAACTCGGTATTTCCTGATATCGGATAAGGAAAACAGGGAAACACAGAAGCCAACGATGCCACTGATCAGCAGCATAATGGCACTCAGTCGATCGGCCACTAGTGTGATGCCAAACGGCGCAGCCCAATCGCCCATTTGCGCGGCACGGGTACCGCCGGTTTCCACCAGGACCAATATGGCGATGGTCGCGGCCAGTAACAGGGCACAACCGGCAACTGAAATAAAGCCACAAAGAAGTTTTCTGCCGCGTGCCGGGAAAGTGGCGAGGGCGGTGAGAATCGGTATCAAAAAAGGCAGTGCCAGTAACCAACTCAAGGAGATTTTTCTCCCTTGGGAGGTATCGGCTCGGCGATACGCATGGTATCTACATCCAGAGTACCGAGAACCTTATAGGCCTGGGCGATCAGGGCCAGGGCAAATGCCAGCAAACCAAAGCCAATCACAATCGCGGTGAGAATCAATGCCTGCGGCAGGGGGTTGGCGATTGGTCCTGGGGCAACCTCCATACCCTGCGGAATCAATGGTGGCGCGGCACGAGTGACTCTCCCTGCGACAAAAATAGCCAAGTTGGCAGCATTACTGATTAATATCAGCCCAAACAGGTAGTGCAGTAAATTCCTGGCCAGCATCAGATAGACACCGGTGGCGATTAATATGCCAACAACGAGAGCGAGTGGACCTTCCATATTATCTGGAATCCTCCAGGGCAAAAATCAGAGTCAGTACTGCACCGAGCACCGCCAAATAAACGCCAATATCGAAAATCAGCACATTGCTGAGAGAGAGACCGCCGGAATTTTTATTGCCGGTAACTTGTAGCCATTGTCCTGAAAATGGCGCCTCGCCGGAAAATAGAGACAGCATACCTGAGAGCAGTGCGATCAATACGCCAGTTGCGGCGAGGTTGCTCGGCGGAATTTTTAGGGCGCTTTGTGCGGCCTCCACGCCCCAAGCCATGGCAAAGAGAACAAATGCCGAGGCGGCAATTAAGCCGGCAATAAACCCCCCACCTGGATAGTTATGCCCGCGCAGTAACATATAAATGGAGAACACCAGTATCAGTGCCACCAGCACTCGGGTTGCGGTTTGCAGTATCAGCGAGTTCACTGTTTACCTCGTCGCAACTGGTGACCGAGCAGAGTGACAGCCGCTACGGCTGCAGTAAAAACAACGATAATTTCGCCGAAGGTATCCAGCGCGCGAAAGTCGACCAAGATCACATTGACGATATTGCGGCCATGGGCCTCGGGCACAGAGGCTTTTTCAAAAAACTCAGTCGTTGGGCTATCGAGTGGCGTTTGAAGTACCGCCAACAGGCTAAAGGTTACCAGCAAGCCCAATATAGCCCCGAGTGTGGCATCCCGTGGACGGAATATTACCTTGCGGCCAGGATTGAACACCGGCAGCCGCGGCAGGATTGCCGCCACTAGCACCAGGTACAGGGTTTCCACAAGAAGTTGGGTAATGGCCACATCCGGTGCGCCAAGAAATAAATAAATCAGGGCGACGCCCACACCCAAGGCGCCAAGGGCGCAGATAGCGATCAGCGGTTTACGCGCGGAACCCGCCATATAGGCTCCCCCCACCGTCAACAACAAAGCCGCCCATTCCTTCAAATTCAGGCGTGGCCAAGCGTACTCCAGGGGAAATTGCCCACCGCGAATCAGGGCATAAGCGAGAACTAGGGAGATGGTAGTGAAAATCACCGTCAGGTAGCGTCGCATGATGCCGTTTTGCAGAATACGGGTTTGCCACGCAGCAAAGGCTTTAAGTAAATCCAGGGACTTATCCCACATTTCGTCGGCGCTGGTGGGCGCATGTTTGAAATCCCAGGCCAACCAAGCGCGCATACGACGCAGCCCCAGATACATGATGACTCCCAAAACAAAAGTGAGAATACTCATCAGCAGAGGGATATTAATACCGTGCCACAACTTTAGCTTGATGGTCTCTGGCACACCTAAAATTGCGCTCAGCGCGGGTTCCACCAAACCGCCGCCAACGAGATCTGGTGCCATACCGAAAGTAAGCCCCAGGCCACTCAAAATTAACGGGCTAATCCACATGCCTGGTGGCGCCTCTTGAACATGGGTTATATGTTGTGGCTTCTTCCTCCAAAAGGGTTTGATTGCCACCATTCCCGCCACGGTTACCGTGACGGCATTGACAAAAACTGCCACTGTGGCAACCAGGGCCGGTTCTGAGGCCACTGCTAAAGCGCCTTCGTATTTAAGCTCTTTGCCAATAAAGCCTAGAAAAGGCGGAAAGCCGGCCATGGAAAGTGCAGCCGCTGAAGCCGCAATCACCGTGATATGCATGGAGTGGCCGAGTCCGCCTAATTTATTAAGGCTGCGCGTGCCAGTCTGTTTATCGATGATGCCCACCACCATAAACAAGGCAGCTTTGTAAAAGGAGTGCACAATAAGAAATGTGATGGCGGCGGCCACAGCGGCCGAGGCATCTGAGCCCAGGAACATGGTCAGGGTACCCAGTGCAATCAGGGTAGTGTATGCCAGGGCCAGCTTTAGATCGGTTTGGCGCAGTGCCGCTAAGGCAGCCACTGCCGCCGTGGCGGCGCCGGTACAGGTTAAAATCCACTCCCAATACTCGGTGTGCGCCAATACCGGGTGCATACGCGCAAGTAAGTAAATTCCGGCTTTTACCATGGTGGCGGAGTGCAGATAGGCGCTCACCGGTGTGGGTGCGGCCATGGCATTGGGCAGCCAGAAATGAAAGGGCAACTGTGCAGACTTACAGAAGGCGCCGATTAATATCAGAATCAGGATCGGTAAATAAAGTGGGCTTGCCCGCACCGTCTTACCGGCAGCTAATACCTGCAGTAGATCGAAGCTATCTGCCACGTACGCAAGTAATAGCAACCCCACAAGTAAGCAAAGTCCCCCCAGTGTGGTGACCAGTAAAGCCTGTAGAGCGGAGCGGCGGGCAATGGCGCTGGTATTGTTATAACTAATCAGCAGATAGCTGGAAATGGTAGTGATTTCCCAGAAGACAAATAGGGTAATCAAATCGCCCGCCAGCACCAAACCCAGCATCCCAACCATAAAAAGGTATAGGTAAGTGTAAAAACGGCGCAAATCGGGATCACCGCGCATATAGGAGGCGGCATAGATAGCAACAAAAACACCAATGCCACTAATCAACAGCGCAAAAAGGAAGCTCAGGCCATCGACATAAAATTGTAGGGAAACTCCCAGTGCCTCAACCCAGGTAACACCAAAGGAAAATTCCTTCCCAGCGGAGATGTCTGGCATATGCGCCATCAAAAAAATGGTGACAATAGCCGGAGCTACGGGTGAGAGTAGTGATATCCATCTCCCCGGTGTGGCCTGTTCACTCTCGCGACCTTCCCTGTCGCTCACTGCACCCATTTTTCCATCCTTAATTGCCTCGACCTATTTTAGGTGGGAATTGGCAATAGGACAGGCGTAGAAATCTAGTGCTGGGATTATTAGAACTCTATTCAGTGAGTGCCTAATGAACTTGAATCTTTCAATGGGCTTTCTATTGCTTGGTGTTCTTAGGGGTACCCAGTGCCACAGGGCCACAGAACCAGGAGACTATGAACTTGGTAGCAAATACTGGGAGTCTGAGAGCTGTGCTAATGGTGAGGTTCACTAAAAAGTCGCTCCAGGGTAAAGCCTCTGGACTTGCTGCTACTGGCTATGAACACCTATTCCAGCTTTCTGATAGCTGGTCTTCTGGTATGCTTTTTTTAGTACTGTAAACACTATTCCGCCCTTAAATATGTTCTCATCTTTGCCCTATACCAATCGGCTGCTCAACAATAAATAGGGCTAGTAAGGCCCATGGTAGAGGGCCTTAAAAAAAGCTTGGTTCTCAGCTATTGCCGCGAGTATTCTTCGCCCAAATCGACCCAAGCTTCAAGGGTCGAAGGCCTTTACTAGTGTTTACGCTGGTGCCCACCCCGTCAGTTCCTGATGTGCTCAAGCATCGCTTTGATAAGTTCTGACTATGTATACTACTCTGCTTGTGGTCGATGACGATCTGGATGTCGCCGACCTGCCAGCCAATACCCTGACGTTTGAAGATTACCTCCGCGATTACCCCAAACTGCATGAGAAGCGGATACGCATAATTAACTTGTGCGATACCCGCCGTTATCTGAGCCAGGGCTACTACTGCTCCCTCTTGGCGGAGGCGCGCCGACACGATGTTCTCCCCTCTGTGCGGGTCATCAATACCTTGCGTAATGGCGGTGAACAGGGCATCTGGATCAAGGCTGAGCGCGTTGACCAAGAGATTTTTCGTGATGAGAAACCCGTTCGCGCATTGATCTGTATGGGAGAGGTGCAAGACTTCCGCCTGAAGACCTTAGCCGCCACAATATTCCAACAGTACCCAGTGCCTTTGCTGGAAGTTACCTTAAGTGCCGATCAAGGGAATGTCCTGATCCTGGTTCAGCGTATTGGCTTGGCTCAGCTAAACGCAGAGGAACGCCATTTTTGTTGGCAAGTGCTGGGGGAATACGCACGTATCCGCTGGAGAAAGCAGAGCAGCCGGAAGAAATACCGCTGGGAATTGGCGATGCTGGTGAATCCGCAGGAGGCTTCCCGGCCGAGCAACCAAGCCGCAGTCTCGCGCTTTATTCGGGCTGGCAGAAGGCTGGGGATACAGGTGGATGTGGTTACGGCGGATGAAATTTCCCAAATTAACCAGTATGACGCTCTGTTCATACGGGAAACCACGGCGATCGATCACCATACCTACCGTCTGGCTTGTGAAGCGGAACAAAATGGTCTTGTGGTGCTCGATGATCCAGACTCCATCCTGCGCTGCTGTAACAAGGTTTTTTTACACGATGCTTTCCATTATCAAAAAGTGCCTTCTCTGAAGACTCTGGTAGTCAATCGAGCAGATCCCGGTACTTTGGATCAATTGGAGCGAGAGTTGGGTTATCCGATCGTTTTAAAATTGCCCGAAGGATCTTTTTCCAGAGGGGTTTTTAAGGTCGATAATCGAGAGTCGCTTATCGACAAACTGAGGGATCTCTTTAAAAACTCGGCGCTTGTTTTGGCGCAGGAATATCTTTATACCGATTATGACTGGCGTATTGGTGTGTTAAATGGCCGCGCGCTTTATGCCTGCCGATATTATATGGCACGTAATCACTGGCAGATTTACAACCATGGGGTTAAGCGGCACACGAGTGGAAACTTTGACACCTTGCCCACCTTTGAAACCCCTCGTAGTGTATTGAACGCTGCACTGAAAGCCGCAGCTGTGGTAGGAAAAGGGCTGTATGGTATAGATATTAAATTGAAGGATAATCACGCCTACGTGATCGAAGTAAATGACAACCCCAATATTGATCAAGGTATTGAAGATAAATATTTGGGGGAAGAGCTTTACATGCAAATTATGTCGGAGTTTCTTCGTCGCTTGGAATTGCGTGGGGCGCACTAGATGCCTGTGGAACAATGCTCTATTCGCCCAGCACAGATCGGTGATCTAAATCATCTGCTCTCTATTGAGCATGACAGTTTTACTACAGATCTATTGAATAGAAGGCAAATGCGCTACTTGCTGATAAAGGCAAAAGCCTGCTGTCTGTTACTAGAAGTTCAGGGTGTTATCGTTGGTTATGGAATTTGTCTGACGCCCAAGTTACCTCGCCCGGCGCGTCTTTATTCTCTTGCGGTACGGCAGGAGTACCGCGGTAAGGGGCTCGCCAGGGCATTGATCGAAGCATTTAAAAAATACTTAAACTGTAATAACTATAAATACTGGCAACTCGAAGTGGTTATCAATAATCACTCTGCGCAAAAGCTTTATAAGGACAGCGGATTTGAAATCAAAGCCCAGCTTCCAGGTTACTATGAGAACGGATGCGATGCTTTACGCATGGTATGTGTGTTGGTAGCTACTGAGGAAGTCTGAGTCTGGAAGACGAGTGAGGACAACCTGAAATCGGCATGGCGCCTCGCTATGCCGGGTGGACAATGGCTATATAAGCATGAGAGGGTTGGGTGTCTGAAATCCTGATAGTAACAATTGGTAAAGGCCCCATTTTCGACCATAAAATTTAACGATAAAGGCTGAAAACGTGCATCAATCTCCCAGTGAACATCCTGAATTAAAAGCCCTTGATCAAAAATTATTTGAATTGGTGCGCGGGGTAGAAATTCTCTCTGCTATTGAACCAAAAAATTTTCGGGAACAAAAACAGGATTTTTTCTCTACAAATTTTTCCACTAACCCACAGTTTGTTTACGCCGAACACGAAGTAGAAATATTCCAACGTAAGCGAGCACTCTATGCCCTTCCAGTCGAGACTCTGCCAGATGAGGATTTAACCCAGCTTTATAGCGATATTGTCGAGTCATATGTCGACAAACTGGACCAGTTTCGCTCCGTAGGCACAGCGGACTTTGTCTATGACTCCCTGCGTTACTTTGGTGAGCCAACGGATAAAGATATTAACAACGCAGATTTTATCTTGCATTTGCCCGATGATCTTGAACCCAGTGCTGATCGTTTTTTCAATGCCGATGAGATGATGCGTTTTCTCAGTGACTTTGCCAATCGACAGGGCTACACCTACGATATCCGCACCGATGATCGCATGATCGCCAATGCCTTGGTCGCTGGCAGTACGGTAAAAATCAACTCCCATGCCAGTGTCTCAGAAACAGAGGTATCCGCCCTAGCACATCACGAATTAGGGGTCCACCTGGTGACGACCCTAAACGCCCGTAGTCAACCGCTGAGAGTGCTTGAACTTGGCTGTCCGGTCAATACAACCTCCCAGGAAGGGTTGGCAATCCTGTGTGAATACCTGGCCGGTTATCTCACCTTACCGAGATTAAAAGTGTTGGCACTGCGGGTGGTTGCGGTGCAATCCATGTTGCAAGATAGAGACTTTAAGCGCACTTTTATCCTGCTTAAAGAACAATATCAGGTAGAAGAAAACCTGGCCTTTACGATTACTACCCGGGTTTATCGAGGCGGTGGCTTTACCAAGGATTATCTTTACCTACAGGGTTTTCATCAGATGTTAAATGCGATGGAAACCCGCGAGGATTTCAATAACCTGATGGCCGGTAAGGTCTCGATAGAATGTCTGCCTCTTATTTCTCGATTGATCGATAAAGGTTATCTACGTGCACCGCAATTTATTAGCCCGGCAATAAAGGAGCCGCAGCCTATTGATGAGGTCAAGCGTTTTATCGCTCATGCCATTAAATAACTCTTTAGGAACTCAGCTGGGTGAGGAACACATAGTGTTGGTGAACACAACGGGTGACTAAAAAAGGAGATACCTCGTCTATTGAGAGTTAAACAACAAAGTATCAATAACAATCTGTAGTGCGCTTGCTGTTGGATGCTAGAGCCAAACTCAGTTGGCAGGCAGATCAAACCACAGTGCGGTAATACCATCCCTTGCAGCTTGAAGTTGTATCTCTTCTTTGAATAGACCCAGACCATCTCCCGATGCCAGTATCGATTTATCATTTACACTGGCTTCGCCATCAATGACATGTAAGTAGCCGGGGCGCTCAAGAGCGTCTAATGTAATGGTTTCCCCGGTATTTAATTGTAGGCGGTATAAACTGGCATCCTGATGTATGGAAAGGGTATTATCTCTTCCACCGGGGGTCACCAGAGCGGTCAACTTACCGTGCTGTGTGATCGACTTCTGTTCGTAGCTGGGTTGCACACCCCGGCGGTTTGGCTCAATCCAGATTTGCAGGAACTTCAGCTGATCTGACTTTGAGTGATTGTATTCCGAGTGGGTAATACCGGTACCTGCGCTCATCCTCTGGATCTCACCAGCTGGTACTACATAGCGGTTACCCTCGCTGTCCTTATGCTCGATCGCACCTTGAAGGATATAGGAAATAATTTCCATATCCCGATGTCCGTGAGTATCAAATCCGGCTCCAGGCATCACCGTATCATCATTGATTACGCGTAGCGCGGAAAATCCCATATGTTTGGGATCGTAATAGTGTCCAAAAGAAAAGGTATGTTTGCTGTTTAGCCAGCCAAAACGGGCTTGCCCACGTTCCTGTGAAGGTCTGAAGTAGTACATAGCCTAATCCTCATCTGTGAGGTAATAAATAGTGTTAGGGCCATGATAGCTGGCGGAAGACTGAATAAATATCAGTTAAAAATGGACTGTAAATTCGCTCTTTTAGAATGAATGGGGTTTAGTGAAAAGCTTATCTTATGCGCCTTCTCCCGCTAAAAGAGGTGAGAGAAAAAGCAAGAATGAAAAAGGAAAGAGTAGAGAGGAGGAAAGAATAGAGGGAAGAATGGATTGAGGAAAAATTCACCGACATCATTGTTCAGAAGTCGGCATTTCCAGGGTGAGCAGGCGGAGCTCTCCAATAAACTCACGAGCCACGGGTCCCAACTTATCCTGATCTTTGAAGTTTAAATAAAAACTGGTCGAGCGCGCCCCGCCTTTTTTCAATGGTAGTAGTTTCAGGGTGCCGTCATTCAGTAAGTCCGCCACCAGTGGCATAGGCAGCCAGGCATATCCCATACCTTGTGCGATTAAATCCAGAGAGGCACGCAAACTGCCCACTTTCCAGCGTTGTTCCGCCCCTAGCCAGCCGGAATCCCGGTTTGTCTGCACCGCCGAATCTCGCACAATAATTTGCCGGTAGGACTTAAGATCTTCAAATGTCAGCTCACGCTCAAACCTGAGTAATGGGTGCGCCTTGTGAGCGACGGCAACAAATTCAATGCGGCAGATTTCATCATTAAGGCTATCGTCCATGGTAAAGGCAGAAAGGCCCAGATCGACAAGGCCCTCCTGGATTAATTCGTTAGTGCCGGATAAAACTGTGTCGATAATATCAATATTGACCTGAGGATAGATTCCCGACACTTTTTCTAAAGCCTGGAAGACCACTTTCTGCGGAAAGGCTCCATCTACGGCGATGCGTAACTCCGACTCCACTCCATCACTGAGGGAGTCTGCAATGGCCTCAATACGGGAGACCTCTTCCAGCAGGAACTTGCCACGGCGCAGCATCAGGCGGCCTGCCTCAGTGAGTACTACCTTACGTCCGGCTACTTCAAACAGCTTGATACCCAGTGCACTTTCCAGGTTTGTGACCGCATGGTGAATACTGGATTGGCTCTTATGAACTACGGAGGCTGCCTGGTTAAAGCCGCCGGCATCTACAACGGCCTTAAACATTCTCCATTGTTCCAGGGTGGTTTTTTGCATGGGTCTTTCTCTCGCTGATAGATGCTCTCTTGAAGGATATCTTATTATTCGACCAAACCGAATAATAGTGAAAATATCAGACGATAACGCTCGAATACCTTAAAGGAATCTTTGTTTCAGGGAAGGAAGCCAGTGATAGAGAGAAATCTTTTATAGGAGAGAAGGTGTAGGAAACTGCAAGACGATGGCACGTCCCTGTGCCGTATCAAACTGTGAACTAGCTCAGTTGAAGGCTAGTAAATACTGGTGGTTGGTTCTTTATTTACCGGTCCTTATGCTTAAACACGTCAAATCCAATTGCGCGCGATGTGCGATAAATACTGGATTGGCGATGATATTGCTCATACCACTTCCGAAATTGGGTATAACGCAAAAACTTGAACTCGCCTTTATTGGGGTCGAAAAAGTAAGTGATTTTATCGGTGGTTGCAGTAACACGGAATGCCATGGCGTGGCCCCACCCGGTTCCTGCCGTTCTCAGCATACAAAAAAGTGTCTGAGATTGTTGGGTAAAGTATTCTTTGGACTCAAAGCCGCCAAATGCCGTGGTAAATTGCTCATCCAAAGAGGGACTGACTTTCTTTGTCGCGATCCCATTACCCACTTGACGTAAATGTTCAAAACCCTGAGACACTAAATATTGCGTTGTTTCCCGCATCATTTCATGAGCATTACTGGGGCGACCCTCGGTACCATTCATAAACTTGAATCGATACATGGAAGCAAAGCGCTGTGCCACAACGGCCATCTTTGTGCTATCGATACTACCCCCGGTGGAAAGAGCATCTTGAAGGCCGGACTGTAGTGCTTTGCTAATCCAACTTACCGCTAATGCCTCACAGATTCCGCCCTTGGTGTGAGGATGCTTCTTTGTGATTTTGCCGTAATCACCTTGACTAAATTTCCATGTCTGCTGGCCACCGAATTGAGAGGCTCCGGAGTCTTTTGGCATGTTGTTCTCTTTATTTGTGACTGCTTATTCTCAAAACCAGTTTACTGGGCAATTGTGCAGGCAATGTGCAAGCAGCTGTTGATCAATGCCAGTGAATTACCAAGCTGTCATCAATCAACAAAAAGAGAGTCGGCGTTTGTGACCATTGCAAAAGAGCAGGTTAGCCAGTGGTGCGGTTAAAAGGGTGGCTATAGTCGATATCTGGTCCTACCGGGACCACCTGGGTTGGGTTGATCATGGTATGGCTAAAATAGTAATGCCGTTTGATATGGTGAAAGTCGACAGTATCGGCAACACCAGGCCACTGGTATAACTCTCGCACATAGTTGCGCAGATTGGGGAAGTCTTCCAGACGCTGGCGATTGCACTTAAAGTGGCCGTGATAGACCGAATCAAAGCGAATTAGGGTGGTGAATAGTCGCCAATCTGCTTCGGTAATTTCTTCACCAACGAGGTAGCGCTGCTTGGCTAAAAGGTTTTCTACCTGATCCAGGGCATTAAACAAATTAGTATAGGCTTGTTCATAGGCTTCCTGGGTGGTGGCAAAACCACTGCGGTATACGCCGTTGTTGATATTCTCGTATACCAGTTGATTAATGTTCTCAATTTCCTCTTGTTTGTCCTCTGGGAAAAAGTCCTGAGTATCCCCACTAATTTCATTAAATGCGCTGTTAAACATACGAATGATTTCAGAGGACTCATTGCTGACAATACAGTTCTGATGTTTATCCCAGAGCACCGGTACAGTCACGCGCCCGCTGTAGTCGGCCTTGTTGCGGGTATATAGCTGGTGTAAGAATTGATAGCCAAACAGCGCATCGCCGCTGCTGCCTTCATCGGTATTAAAACTCCAGCCCTGTTCGAGCATATCCGGGCTTACCACAGAAATACTGATATGCTCCTCCAGCTTTTTCAACTTGCGGAAAATCAGCGTGCGATGGGCCCAGGGGCAGGCCAGGGAAACATATAAATGGTAGCGCCCGGATTCCGCCTTAAAGCCCCCTCTACCACTGGGTCCGGCGCTGCCATCACTGGTAATCCAATTGCGCAGTTGGGCCGCCTCTCTCTTGAAGGCACCACCAGAATCTTTGGTGTCGTACCACTGGTCTTGCCATTGGCCGTTTACTAAAAGTCCCATGTTTTTCTCCTGAATCAGTATCGCTGGTAACCGGCTCTAGGCAGCCAGGGTAAGGTAGTAGAAGCGAATAGAAGGTAATCGTATGTTCGGCACATTACTAAACGGTACTTCTGCGTCTGTCTAGGCTAAAGCGTCCGGTACCATGAGCGGCCACTACCAGGAAGCCGCCGGTCATAGCCAGATTCTTAAAGAACATCAAAAACTGCATCTGATCGGACAGATTATTGTGAAACATTACCGCGGTCAGCAAGCTGAAGCCGGCAAAGGCTAGTGCGGTAAGGCGCACCTGGAAACCCACAATCAACGCAAGGGCGCCACCAATCTCAAACAAAATCACCAGTGGCAGCAGAAACTCTGGTAGGCCGCCCATGGCTAAGTACTGGGCGCTGCCCTCATAGTTCTGAATCTTGTTCACGCCAGCAAGTAAGAATATCGCCGCCAGGCCGATACGCCCACTTAGATCTGCGATGCCCGCAAATAGCTTGTGGTTAGCGCTGGGCTGGGCTGTGGATAAAGCAGAAGTGGTCATTTTAATGCTCCTTAAACTGTGAAAAGGCCGATAGAGCCGTGCTCTAAGTGGGTTATCGCTGTCGTTAGGGGGCAGTTTATTTAAATTTAACAGAATGAAAATTAGTCTATTTAGGCTTGTTCATTCTGTTTAGCAGAATGAAAGGGGTAAAACTGGGTGGCTAGGATCTCAGAAGTGGTATCCAGCCCCCAAGGAGAAACAAAGGGATCAATATGCAATCCACGTCTATATCCAGATGGATGCGGGATCTAACATTAAGGCCGGATCGTAAGTGAATCTCTGCTTCAGCATCAATATCAAGGTACCAAATAGTCGTATTGAACAGCCAGCGGCTGTCCCTGCCAAAGGCAACACCAGTACCAACTTCCCCAGCCAGCCCCCAGGAATTATCTACCCTCCATCTGGCCAGTGACTCAGCCCCGAGTACAATCCCAAAGTAGTTCTGCGCCGTATGGTTGATATGCTCGCTGAAAAAATGAGTGTAATGCACTGCCGTTTAAATACAGAGTATCGGAGTCGTCATTGGGGACGACCGCGCGGCGCTGGCGCGAACGATAAATTCTCCTTTTGGCAATCTGATATTGCCTGGTTGGTCACTAAAAGTTCGAAGCAATAAATATTATTAGCTTGATTTTTTCTTACCCCGGCTTCCAGAGATTTGATGGAAAAATAGGGTTTTAAGCAGACAGTTCAATATAAGCAAAGACTCATTATTTGAATGCTAGAGTGATAGTGTTGTTGTCTTGCTAGTACGGATTTTCTATACGTTTCAATCTGTGAGGCAACATTTTTTGCTGTAATTTATCAATTTCATAGGAAAAATTTACAGTTTATAGTTTTGTGGCGTAATTAATGATAGATATTATCAATTTATGGGGTAAATGTTGAACAGGTTAACTGATTGGATAAATTGGTTCTGTTTTCTCTAGATTTTTTAAATGGATGCATAAATTTGCTAGTTGTTTTTTTATTTATTTAATTATTGAAATGAAAAAAGTTAAATGGGCCTAGGAGGCCCATTTATAATTTTGTAAAAAGTTATGTCAATAAGTGCTTTCTTCTTTAGTCGATAAGAATCTCTGGTACTGGAATGCTGCCCCCAACATACAGAGCCCTACCAGCATACAGACCACAATTTTCTGTATCAGAGAAAAATCCTGCATATCCCAAAGCACAATTTTAAGTGCGGCAATGCCGAACAACATGAGTGAGAGCTTCAGTAACTTTTGAGTACCTGGTTTCAGGGTCTGGAATAGTAGTAGTGTTGCATGCACCACTAGGGCAAAAGATATTGCTGGCAGCCACATGGTTTCCAGTATTTGTGCCAGCAGAGCGATATAAAGTGGAATTGCTGTGAGGTGCAATGCCCACAGGTTAAACAGCCTACGATCGGGCCAAACGGCTCTATTGGCGAAGAAACGCTGATAAACCAGCAGCGAAGCAATTCCCAAGGCCACTAAATTATAAATCCCGATCATTGGCGCCTTATTGGAATTGGTGATTACTGCTGCAACCTGTAACAAGGTAATAAACTCAAACAGGCGCAGACTCAACATATAAAGTGGAGTCAACTGATTGCGCAGTGGGGCTAATTTGGGTTTAAAAACATACAGACTGGCGAAGTACAGCTGGCAAAGTAAGAGGGCCAGTGCAAAGTCCCGGCTTAGCGCATAGCTAATAATAAACAGTGTTGCCGCGAGATAGTAAAAAGCCAAAGGAAGGAGTGGCTTGAGTGCACGGTGCAGGGCCAACTGCCAATCCTTGCCAACGGGCTTTCGCCGCAACCCTTGACCGATCCACAACAACGCAGTCAGTGATACTAACCCCAACAGCAGCCCACTCATAGCAAGGCCTTGCCAGTCGGCAAATTCCCGCAGGGCACAGCCGCTCACTGCTACAAAGCTTGCGCCTACAATTAAGATCCGCAGTTCCTGTTTTAATACTTCCAGTTTTAGGCATGTATAAAGCCCTAGGGCTATAGCGCAAGATAACCAAACGGCAATGGGGAAGTAATCGCTGGCTTTATAAATCACCGTCGGTAGGAAAAATATTGGCAACAGAGCGTAAAACAGCTTGCGCAAATTGAGTGCCAGGGAGAAGCCTGTGGATTGCATATCCAGATACTTATACAGAGCTGCAATCATCCACAAGCTGAGGAAGGCTTCCACGCTGGCGATCTTTCCATAAGGTATTTGATCGTAGAAATGTAAGTTACCCACAATCGATGCACTCGCCAGCAATGGGACAAACAGCAGTAAGTAATGGCTGAGTCCCAACCATTCACAAAATGCTGAGCCAGTGCGCTGGCCACGCCAGATCAAAAAGCCCATTGGTAACAGGGCAAGTAGCCACATGCCTTGGGGCCAGAGGATTCCGACTGATAGCAGGAAGCTTGTGGATAAAAACACCGCAAAAGCATTATCTGCAAGAGTGGCTAAACGGTGTTCTGCAGGAGTGATCCGGTCTGCACAGTGCCGTAATAGCCGGGTTAATGCGAAGGCAGCAGCACAGAGTACCAGCCAGTTACCCCAGCCAGCGTCTGCGCTTAATGAAAGCAACATCGGTGCGGGAACAACACTTCCAGCTACCCAGGCCAGAGCTTGCCACAGCATGGTAAGGCCTGCGGCAGTAAGGGCGATATAACCCTCGCTTCTTACACTGATAAAGCCAAAACGGGCACCGAGAAAAATCAGCAACAATCCTTCAAGGCACCAGACAATTCCCAGTAAAGCGGGACTGCACAACGCCAGGATGGCCAAACCTGCCAGCAATCCACCATGTAGTAGAGCCATATTCTGTACAACACGGGCGGAAACACTGGTGGCGCTGTAGCCAAACAGCCAGCGTGAATAAATGGCCAGCGCCATCCAGGGTAGAAGGTTAAGCAGCCACACTATGCCCAGCGCATTGCTGCTGGGGGCCAACGACCAGCTGATGTGGATAAATAACAGCAGGTTTGCGGCAATAATAATCAGGCGCTTTCGCTCCAGCCCTTTGGTTTCTATCAGTTCGGTACGCAGTCCTCGTAAGGCGTAATGGGCAAAGCCATAAAAGAAGCCGTGCAATATCAGCAGTGGCCCCCAGGTTGAGGCGGTTTCATCCAGGTTTGAGATCGAAAACTCAAAAATGCCGGCACTCAGCGCCATAGTTACCATTGCAAGCTGTGGCCAGCGTATTTGCCTGGATAAATGCAGCATGGCAAGGGCGAGTGCCAATAAGTAGCTGAGATAAACCAGTGCCGATGGATCAAAATGATTCGCCACCAAAGGCATGGTGGCGCCGCCCAGCAGGGTCACCATGGACACCACTCGTGTCTCAAATAATAGGGCGAGTAAGTAGGAGAGGCCTGTTGTCACTACCAACAGGCCGACTCCTATGGGGATAGGTACCAACTGGTAGTAGGGCCCGGCAAAGTACCCACATAGATAGAGAAGAATCACCCCGAGTGCTATTAGTCCGGAGCCGTAGTCGGCCATATGAGGCATTCGCCGGCTGAATGTGACACCGCCAAAGGTTGTTGCTGCTGCGACTAGAAAGCCCAGAGTAACCTTACCAATTGGGCCCAAATAGTTGTTGAAAGAGAACTGCAGCAAATAAGCGAAGCCAAACACCAGCGCCAATATGCCGGCTGCGGTCATAAAGAATACCGGAGCCTTACCCTGACGCTGGTAGTGGCGATAAAAGCCCATAAGGGGCTCCCACACGCGGTTGAGTGGTTCCAGGGCTGGTGCTACTAGGCTGGCCAACCCTTCCTGTGACCATGGTGTGGTTGCTGATGCTTTTCTGTCTTTTTGAGACGGTGATTTGGGTTCAGCAGGTGCCTTAGTGGGGGTTAAGATTGCTGGCTGAGCTTGCGCAATGACCCGGCGGGGCTTGGTAGGTGTGCCCATAAGCAGGGCTAAATCATCCTCTAACTCAGCGGTGCTTCCTGCTAAGACTTCTTTGTTTTCAGTTTTGCCCCGCCTAAGTTGTGCTTCAAGGGCAGAGAGCCGCCGTTCGAAGGTCTCCAGTCGGCGGCGATTGTCTCTCTCTAGCAGAGCTAGCTCTGCTCGGAGTGATAGCAGTTCACTTTCCATAACTTGCTCTTATCGTTTTGATCGAGACTATCCTGTGCCTTTTCCTACGGCAAGTGCATAGTTAACCGCACGGATCTACCCGATCGTTTCTTCAACATCTTCCTTTAGCGTGCCTGAGTAACCGAAGAGAAAACCCAGCACCGGTAAGGAGATTTTCACCTCAAACTGGTAGAGCCCATTCACAATTGCTTTTCCAGCAGAAACCTTTGGCCGTAATATTGTTGGAATTGGGAGTCGAAAAATTGACACAGAACGTTGCAACCATTGCCAGTTGCCACCCTCAGTGGAAACCCCAAGCTGTATTTTGATTGGTCCAGTGGACTCAACCCAGTAACCACCTTGTTGATAAGTTTTTACTGGGTGAAATTCTGAGGTAACGGTATGGCTGTCGGCAAAGGTGCGGGACCAGATCAGTGTTTTGGCGGAATGGTGGATTTCCACAGAGAAAGGCACCTTGCCAGCCTTTGCGGGGACCCCCAATTTGCGAGCCACTCGTCGACCAATCCAGCCGGCAACACCAGAACCAAAGCGGATATCCACCTCACCATTGAGCCTAGCCCCCTTTCTATGCAGCTTTTGCAAAAGTGGATTCAGCTTGCCGAAATCCGGTCCAAACCAATCGAGCACCGCATTTTTCATTCTTATCGCTCTCAAGAAACCATTGGGGGTCTCATAGTTTGCAGTCGAGCTTAAGCTTTAGGGCGCACCACCACCTGCATTGAGCAGTGGATGGTTTTATCGCCGTCTTTAACCAATACTTCTGAAGACTCAGAAATCACCTGGGATACAACCAGGTCTGAAATACTAACGACCTCCAACAGCTCTTCCTTACAGCCAGCAATATTGGCTGCATTAGAAATGGCAGAATCGAAACTGGTCTTGTGAGAGAAGCCTCTCTCCTCCTCGCCACGGCGACTGCGTTGAATGCTTTGGTAGGCATCTTTGCCTGCATCCACGGTATCTCCAATAACCCGGCCCGGTTTGACTTCGAGTTTCATACAGGAAGTGGTTGCAAGGGCAATGGTGATAAGGGCGAGAAACTTGTTCATTTTACGACCTGAGTTCTTTTTAAATAACATCTTCTATGAGGCACAAGCACAGTATTGCCTCATAAAAATTAAGCGTGGAATCTTATAGCGATATGCAGAGTAATCAAGTGGGTAGGATATTGGGGACTAGGAAATGAATCTATAGTTGGTTCTCACCAATGGGGCTTTTCAATTGGGAGTAACGAAGAGCTCGGCATCACAACATTGAATGACACATACAACCTAAGTCATACCGGGGTATCCTATAGGTGTGTGGCCGATCTTACGAGAGAGGCTAAGCGGGCTCAGGGATAGATCAAATATTACCCAGTGAGACAGGGTTTTCCTGTTACCCGCTATTAGCTCTTTTTATTGAGATTTTCTATTTATAGTGCCTTAGATTGAGGTATCGGCTTCTTTAACCTCGGTATGTTTCTCTTCGATTTTCTTAATCTGCCCAATCAAGCTGCGGCGTTTGAACCAGAAAACGATGGCGCCTAATGGGAATCCTGCGGTAAGAATTAGTGGAGCATGCTCACTCGCAGATACTGCTCCGCCACCAAAAAGATGGAAGCTGAGGAGCTTTATTTGGTAAGCCCCAGTGGTCCAGTTAAGCTTTATAGCTCCAACACTAAATAGGATAAATAGAATCCACAGCCACTTGCGCTGTTGAATGGGGGTTTTAATGCAGATCACCAGTGTTACTAGGATAAATATCGGGACAAGAAAAGTCGTCGCTAATACTAGATAATGTAAAGGTAACTTGCCGAATAGAGAAAAGCGGTTTAACTCCTTTTGCGATGCCGATGTTCTGTAAACATTGAGGCCAATAATGGTGGTCTTCCCTCCCGCTCGTTTGATTGCGGCATTAGCCAAGGCCCAGCCACCTTCAAAGTGGTACTCGAAGACGAAATTCCCTGTCCAAGTGCTACTGGTGGCTTTCACCTCTGAGCCAATTAGCTCGGTGGAGAGTAGCTTTCCTTCAGGAACATAGCCGAGCATTCTTTCCAGTAGTTCAGGGGAAAGCTCGTCGGATATCACTGGATCAATAAGGCTCTTTACATAGTCGAAGTCCCCCTGCAGAAACCTGTTGAGATAATCCTTAGCGAAATCCACCTCTTCCTTCGGTTCTAAGCTATTCTCAGCGAGCTCGGCAGAAGTAAGGAGAGGATAAATCAATACAGTGAATGCGAAGAGTTTCAGAATAAGCTTCACGGTTACTTCCAGTTTAATTGTGTTTGTAAATCTTGCTGTCTTACTTGCAATGGAGCGGTCGCCAAAAAATAGACGTATTTACACTAGCGGCTAAGAATATGATTCCTTACACGTTAATAAATATCTTATTGGTCGGTTAATCCATTGATGTGATTACAGCCCTACTAAAATATCAGATGTAGGCGGATCAATCATTATTGATTTCAATATAACATTGTCATTGATGGTCGGTATGCTCAAAGATGTGGTGAATTTTTGTGGTTTATACAAGTTTGGTGGGAAATTTCTTTATATTTCAGGGGTCATGGTTGGAGCCTTATAAAAAATTTAGATTTCAAGTGAGGAAACCCAGCTGCAACGTTCACTTTCTCGTCAATCCTCATTGATCATGTCTTGTTCCTTTTGAATACGTCTATAAATCTCCTCTCGGTGAACAGGTAAAGACTTGGGAGCGTTTATTCCTATCCTCACTTGATTACCTTTAACCTCCAATATGGTGACTGAGACATTGGCTCCAATCCTAAGATTCTCTCCGGCCCGGCGTTTTAAAATCAACATGTGTATTTCCTTCTGGTCAGCAAGTTATGGGATGACTATTCCACAATGGGAAAGCTTGGGAAGAAGCAGTCGGAAAGACGAGGAGGGGCGCGAGAACGGTAGGCATAAAAGAAGAAAAGGCGGGCGCTAGACTCCCAGTGCTTGGGGAGTCGCCTCAGGCTGCTGAATGTGCAACCTTTTATTGAAGACGAGCGGGTTTCTAGCGTACCATTCATGGAGCCACTTTGATAACTATGGTATCAATTTGGTTAGCTGGCCCCGGGTGTTGCCGCACCTTGGGTCAGCGCCTTTTACTTACTCTTACGTCACGCTACCGTTCTCCTTTGGGGAATGGATCTTTTAGAAAATTCTCGGTGTTCTTGTTCTATCTTGGGCTGTTGGCTTGTAGAAGCCGGTTTTATCATTGCCCAGAATCTTAATAAATATCACTCGATTCTACGCAGCTTTGACGCTGGAGAAAACTTAATAAAATCCAATAAGATTATTTGGGCGCCTATATTTTTTATGAGCTCATTTTGCCGAATGGCAATGGCTCATTGAAAATGGAACCCAAAATAGTGATCCTTTTAATGAGAGCTATGAGCCGTTAATCCTATTGGATTCCTCAATCCATTGTTGGTTAAAGCCTGCTCTTTTGGTATAGCCGATGAAGATATTCATTAGTCTTTCCATGCAGCTCTCAAGGTCTACTTCAAGCTCTAACTCTTCGTCGGCCTGGTAATCTTCAGCTGCTTGGTCTGCCATATCCCAAAAAAACTGGGTTAACCGCTTTGCATCTTCGGCTGAAGCAATGTCATTCTTACCGAGTACTATGTTTTCAGCAAATTGATTTTTCAATTTTTTTGAGTAATGAACAGCGACTTGCTTGGCTGTGATTTCGTATTCATTAAATTCCATCATTTCTTGTAAGCCTCAAGATCTAGATCATTCATTATGGCCATTCTCTGAGAAATAAAGTTCAATTTTTCAATAAGTTGTGAAACGAGCATTTTCTCGGTTACAACAAGGAAGAAATGTTCGCTATTGTTTGGGTCAACTTCGAATCCAAGCCCCTTAGGTATGCTTGTACTGTCTTCTAAAATCCAATAGGCCACGCTTATCTTTGTGCCTTTTTTCTGGAATCTGCCTAAAAGATCTAAAGTAAATTTTGTTTGATTAAATGTTGAAGAAAATGAAAGGCCATGAGTCTTGCTTGGTAATACCCAGTCAGGGTTACTTTCTGACAAGAGGTAATCCCCTTCCTTTAGCCCACCTTGTGACTGCTCATCGCCAAAGATTACACGTTTTTTCCCTAAACTTTCCGTGTGATATACAGTAGGAGAGTGTGGCTCAATCGTCGTTCTAAACATTACATCTTGAGACTTACCTTTCATGTCTCTGTGCTGGGCAATGAGCTTGTTAATTCGATCTTCAATAGATGCCAATGTTTTCAGTTGATTTTGAAAAACATAAGGTTTTGATTTTCCCACCCCTATCTCCTTTTTTGGGACTTCCTAGATATAGGAAAACTACTTTATTCGCTATGAAGTACATGTGCATTTATGTCTTAGGCAAAGCGCCGAGCGGTGAAGCTGTACTAAAGTACAATAAGCTTTCCATTTCTTTTATTTTATAAAATATAAAAAGATCGATAAAGGGGTTAGAGGCTTTCATAGGTTTATTAATTGCGGCAGTAGATTAGATCTCATCTAATCCACCGACCAATAAATTCGCACCAGCGGCATTAGTGCCCGGCCTTCCAAAACGAAGCTTTCATAGTGGTTGACGATTAAATCGGCCAGGTCATCAAGGTCTACCAGAGTGAGGGGAAAGGTGGAGCGGTCGGCTTCGTAGCGGGCTTCGCGGGTGAAACCGCCGGTGCTGACGAATAGGCCGGAATCTCCTTCCCGCAGGGCGCCGATAAAGCCGCGTATGGCGGGGGCACCCATGGAGCCATCGCGATGTTTCACTACAGTCTGCTTGGCTGGTGAGGCATTCAGAGCTAATAAGCTATTGATTTCCTCAGAATAATCTAATGTAGAAAGCTGGCTAGTAAAAGCCCTTTATTATTGTCGATTCCTCGATTTTCCCATATTCTCCCCTATGGCATGGAGATAAGAAATGCTATGAATGATCAAATATTGACCTTAAAAGAGGTCGCGGCGTACTTAAAACTCGCCGAAAAAACAGCCTATAAGCTGGCCGCAGCAGGCAAATTGCCGGGCTTCAAGGTCGGGGGGAGCTGGCGCTTCAAGCGTGAAGATATTGACCAGTGGATCGAAGAACAAAAGAATGCGAGCCAAGACTGAAAGGAATTGTCGTGATACCTGATTATCAAACATTAATGACGCCGGTACTCCAATGCTCTGAAGCGGGAGAAGTCCGTATTCGTAACGTAGTGGACATGCTAGCAGGCGAATTCAAGCTGACTTACGAGGAGAGGGAAGAGCTTTTACCCAGTGGAAAACAGGCCATTTTTGCGAATAGAGTTCATTGGGCAAAAACGTATCTTCTGAAAGCTGGGCTTGTTGAAGCTACACGACGAGGATACTTCGTCATAACTCAACGAGGCAAAGAAGCTCTTATAAATACCTCGGCGACAATTGATAACACCTACCTGAAGCAATTCGATGAATTCAGAGCTTTTCAGGGGCTGTCGAACGACAACAAAGCTACCGTTGAACAAGACCAAGATTTGGCCAAAACCACTCCTGATGAAGAACTGAGAATAGCCTACAAAAAAATCAATACAGCACTTCAAACAGATATTTTGCAAAGAGTACGAACAGTAACACCTGCATTCTTTGAAGAACTGATCGTGGAATTGCTATTGGCAATGGGGTACGGCGGTGCAGTAGAAGATGCTGGGCGTGCTTTAGGTCGTTCCGGTGATAATGGTGTGGACGGAGTAATTGATCAAGATCCGCTTGGTGTTGATCAAATTTATGTACAGGCAAAACGCTACGCGGAAGGTAATAACGTAGGTGCGAGTGATATACGTGACTTTTTCGGAGCACTAAACCTTAAAAAGGCGCAAAAAGGTATCTTTATTACCACTTCAACATTTAGTCCTTCGGCAGCACAAACGGCAAAAGATTTAGGCAGTCGAATCGTGTTAATAGATGGCGTGGAGTTAGCCAAGTTAATGCTTAGATATAACATCGGTTGTCGAAACGAAGATGTTTTGTATCTAAAGAAAATCGATGAAGATTTCTTTGAGTCTTAATACCTACATTAATTGCAAGTACATCAGATATTGCACAGAATTTAAGATATAGAGGACAGAGAGTTTGAACAAGCAACAACTCGCCGCCAAAATCTGGGAATCAGCTAACCAGATGCGCTCCAAAATTGAAGCGAATGAATATAAAGACTACATACTTGGCTTTATCTTTTACAAATACCTAAGCGATCAACTTTTACAGTTCGTAACCACTCAAGGCATGACAAGCGAAGAAATCAAAACTTTGAGTGAAGACGATGCTGAAACCGTTGCTTTTATCCAAAGCAACCTTGGCTATTTTATTTGCTATAACAATCTTTTTTCTACTTGGGTTGACCCTAAATCTGACTTTGATGAGTCAAATGTGCGCGATGCATTATCAGCATTTAGCCGTTTGATTCACCCCAATCACAAGAAATTGTTTGAAGGTATTTTTACCACGTTAGAAACAGGATTGAGTAAGCTTGGTGAAAGTGCAGGGAAACGTACCAAAGCCATCAGCGACTTACTGCACCTCATTAAGAGTATCCCCATGAATGGCAAGCAAGGCTATGACGTATTGGGTTACATATACGAATACTTGATTGAAAAATTTGCTGCAAATGCTGGTAAAAAAGCTGGAGAGTTTTACACCCCGCACGAAGTGTCGGTACTTATGTCCCATATCATCGCGCATGAGCTAAAACACAAAGACACTATTGAAATTTATGACCCCACATCAGGCTCTGGCTCCTTGTTGATTAATATCGGTGAAGCAGTCGAAAGACATGCGAAAAATAAAGATAGTATTACCTATTACGCTCAAGAACTAAAAGCCAATACCTACAACCTGACCCGTATGAACCTTATCATGCGTGGCATAAAGGCCAGTAACATCAAAACTCGCAACGGTGATACGTTGGAAGACGATTGGCCGTATTTTGATGAAAGCGATCCACAGGGTTCGTACCAAGCGTTATATGTTGATGCTGTGGTATCAAATCCGCCTTACTCGCAAAAATGGGATCCCAACCATAAAGAAAATGATCCGCGTTATTCTCGTTTTGGCTTAGCCCCAAAAACCAAAGCCGATTTTGCATTTTTGCTGCATGATCTTTACCACTTAAAACCCGATGGGATCATGACCATTGTATTGCCACATGGTGTATTGTTCCGTGGTGGTGAGGAAGGGGAAATTCGTAAACAGCTCATCGAGAATAACCATATTGATGCGATTATCGGTTTGCCAAGCAATATCTTTTTTGGCACCGGCATTCCCACTGTAATTTTGGTGCTCAAACAAAAACGTACCAATGGCGATGTGCTGATCGTTGATGCCTCCAAGCATTTCGTAAAAGAGGGAAAAAATAACAAGCTGCAAGCCAGTGATATCAAACGCATCGTCGATGCTGTAATCAATCGAGAGGATCACCATAAGTTCTCGGAGGTCGTGGAAAAACAAGTCCTCCGTGATAACGGCTATAACCTTAATATTCCGCGCTATGTAGATTCTTCGGCAGCGCCTGAAAGCTGGGACTTACACGCCACTATGCTAGGCGGTATACCCAACAGAGAAATATCAAACCTTGAAGAGTTTTGGCAAGCTTTACCGCAATTACGCAGCGCTTTATTTGTTTCTAAGTCAGAGGCTTATAGCGAACTTGCTATCGCGAAAGAAGCAGTTAACGCCACGATTAGCCAGCATCCGCAAGTGGAATCGTTCGTAGCTACATATAACCAAGCCTTTGAAGGCCATGATGACAGTTTAAACACAACCCTGATAAAAAACTGGCAAACGGTTACCCGAAACCAGCAGGAAAGCGAGTTAAGTTCTGATCTATTTAAGCGACTTGCGCCTGTTCCACTAATCGATAAATACCAAGCCTACCAATATCTAAGCAACCAATGGCAAGTCATTAGTGCCGACTTGGAAATGATGCAAACCGAAGGCTTTGCTGCGACCAAACAAGTTGATCCCAACATGGTCATAAAGAAAAAAAATGGCAAAGATGTAGAAGTTCAAGACGGCTGGAAAGGCCATATATTGCCATTTGAATTAGTGCAGCAAACTTACCTAAGCGAAGACTTACAGGCGTTAGAAAGCCAAGAAACAAAGTTAACGGAAGTGATCTCTCAAATTGAAGAGATAATTGAGTCATTTACCGAAGAAGAAAAAGACTCGCCCATACTTAATGACAAAAATGACGCCTTCGTTAAATCTGAATTAACCAAAGCAATTAAAGAGATATACGCTGATGTTGATTCAGAAGAAATTCAAACGCTCAATGAATATGTCGCCTTGCTTGATGATAAAGCCAAAAAGCCTGAAAAGCTGATCTTTATCGAAGCTCATGTGGAAGTCGACTGGCATAAAATTGAAGCCAATAAAGATGGCACCTATGGAAAAGCCAAGGTTAACGCTTATCTACAAGTACTAAGAGCAGGGTTTGAATTCGATCCTGAAACGTATGAAGGAAAAATCGTAAACGCAGATAAGTTGTTATCTGAACAAACTGAGCTTAAGACGGATATTAAGGCGAAAGCGAATGCGTTACACCTAGAAACCAAAGCCACCATAGAAGGTTTAACGGACGAGCAAGTAAAAGAGATACTGCACCTAAAATGGATAGCGCCATTAAGTCGCGAACTTGCCGCCATGCCGAACAACGTCATTACACAGCTCACCACTAAAGTACAAGCCTTAGGAGATAAATACGCTGTGACCTATTCTCAGGTAGCTAAAGAAATTGTTAGTGTTGAAAAAGAGTTGTCAGGCATGACGGGCGAACTTACCGGCAATGAGTTTGATATGCAGGGACTGGCCGAGCTAACAAACCTGTTGAAGGGCGAATAAGATGAGAGAGCATAAGAATACTCCTCAAATTCGTTTCGACGGTTTTAATGATGAGTGGGTGCAACATGACTTAGGTGAACTCATTGACATTCGCTCTGCCGCGCGAGTTCACAAAGAACAATGGACTAAAGCTGGGGTTCCATTTTTTAGAACCAGTGATGTCGTTTCCATATATAAAGGGCAGGAAAACGCTAAAGCTTTTATTTCTTATGATGTTTATGAAGAGCTAACTGGAAAAATTGGTAAAGTCGCCAGTGGCGATCTGCTTGTTACTGGTGGCGGCTCGATTGGCATTCCCTTTTTGGTACCAAATGACGAGCCTCTATATTTTAAGGATGCTGATTTACTTTGGTTTAAGAATGATAAAAAGTTCGATGGTTACTTTTTTTATACATTCCTGTTTAGTGAAACTTTTAAAAAGTATATCAAAAGCATTTCTCATACGGGAACGATTGCTCACTATACGATTAAGCAGGCTAAGGCAACACCAATTAATACTTGCGATAAGGAAGAGCAGTCCCAAATCGGTAGCTATTTCCACCGGCTAGGCAGCCTAATCAATAAGCATCAACAAAAGCACGAAAAGCTCAGCAATATTAAAAAAGCCATGCTGGAAAAGATGTTCCCAAAACAAGGCGAAACTATCCCAGAAGTCCGTTTTAAAGGGTTTAGAGGGGAGTGGGTGGAGAAAAAGCTAGGTGAATTAGCGGAAATTGTTCGCGGTGCTAGCCCTCGCCCTATTGAAGACCCTAAATGGTTCGACAATAGCTCAACTGTTGGGTGGTTGCGAATTAGAGATGTGACTGAACAAGATGGCAGAATTCATGTTTTAGAGCAGAGAATTTCAAAACTTGGTCAAGAGAAAACTCGCGTCTTATTCGAGCCGCACTTGCTTTTGAGTATCGCTGCAAGTGTAGGAAAACCGGTTGTCAATTATGTTGAAACTGGTGTTCACGATGGTTTTTTAATATTTAAAAAACCGCTTTTTGAGCTTGAGTTCATGTATCAATGGTTGAAATCTTTCGAGGAAGATTGGCAACAGTATGGCCAGCCGGGAAGCCAAGTTAACCTCAACTCCGATATTGTGAAAGGTCAGGTAGTCAGTATCCCTTCAAAGGAAGAGCAAACCGCCATCGGAAACTACTTTCAAAAACTCGACGCATTGATTAACCAACACCAACAACAAATCACTAAACTCAATAACATCAAGCAAGCCTGCTTGAGCAAAATGTTTGTCTAGCAGGGAGCTCCAGGATGACCACTTTTAAAACAGAAGCGCAGTTTGAGCAGGCATTTGTTGAGGTGCTCACCCACAAAGGGTGGGAGAGCGAGATTTTAAAGCACAAGACCGAAGCTGAACTTTTACAAAACTGGGCAAATATATTATTCGAAAATAATAAGCAGCAAGACCGCCTTAATGATGTGCCGTTAACCGATACGGAAATGCTGCAAATTATTGAGCAAATTAAGGAGCTTCGAACACCGCTGAAGCTCAATGGTTTTATTAATGGTAAAACCGTCGCCATTAAGCGAGACAATCCTGCCGATAAACTACACTACGGCAAAGAAGTCAGCCTCAAAATTTATGATCGCCAAGAGATTGCCGCTGGTCAAAGCCGTTACCAAATTGTTCAGCAGCCTAAGTTTGAGCGTGGTAGCCCGTTGCGTAACGATAGGCGCGGTGATGTGTTGTTATTGATTAATGGCATGCCGGTGATCCATGTTGAGCTTAAGCGCACAGGAATACCCGTAAGCCAAGCAGTCAACCAAATTGAAAAATACAGCGCTGAAGGCATTTTTAATGGGCTATTTTCGCTAATCCAAATCTTTGTGGCCATGGAGCCAGAAGAGACTAAATATTTCGCCAACCTTGGGCCGGATGGAAAATTGAATCCAGACTACCAATTCAATTGGGCAGACTTTAACAACGAACCCGTCAATCACTGGAAAGACATCGCCTCGACACTGCTCTCTATCCCCATGGCGCATCAGTTGATAGGTTTTTATACCGTCGCCGATGATACCGATGGGGTTCTTAAGGTGATGCGCAGTTATCAATATTACGCAGCCAATGCTATCTCCGATAAAGTGGCAAAAACCAACTGGCAACAAATAGGCGGCAGCGCAAACAATTCAGATCGTCTCGGTGGCTACGTATGGCATACCACTGGCTCAGGTAAAACCATGACCAGCTTCAAATCGGCACAGTTGATTGCTCAGTCGAAAGATGCCGATAAGGTGATTTTTTTGATGGATCGCATTGAACTGGGCATCCAGTCACTCGCCGAATACAACAACTTTGCAGGTGATGGCGAAGAGGTACAGGCTACCGAAAATACCGATATTTTAGTAACCAAACTCAAAAGTAGTGACCCCGCCCAAACCTTGATCGTTAGCTCGATTCAAAAGATGAGTAATATTTTTGAGGCAGTGGACGACGAAGGAACCGCCACCAACTCGGCAGATATTGAAAAAATCCGCGCCAAGCGGTTGGTGTTTATTATTGATGAAGCCCATCGCTCCACGTTTGGCGATATGCTGATCACTATTAAGCGCACATTCCCACGAGCCTTGTTTTTTGGTTTTACGGGCACACCCATTCAGGAAGAAAACGAAAAAAGCGGTAACACCACCAATACTGTTTTTGGTAATGAGTTGCACCGCTACAGCATTGCCGATGGTATACGCGACGGCAATGTGTTGGGTTTTGATCCCTATAAAGTCAGTACCTTTAAAGATAAAGACCTTCGCCAAGCTGTTGCCCTAGAACAAGCTAAGGCTGAGTCCGTAGCCGATGCACTATCTACACCAGCTAAAAAGAAAAAATTTAACCACTTTATGAACGGTGTCGAGATGGCGGGCCATAAAGACACAACGGGCAAATACGTAAAAGGCATAGAAGATTATGTGCCAAAAGAACAATATTTAACGGATACGCACCAAGCCAAGGTGGTTGAAGATATTCTGCAAAACTGGGATGTGCTCAGCCAAGCCAATAAGTTTCATGCCATATTGGCTACCAACAGTATTGCGGAAGCCATTGACTATTACCGCCTTTTAAAAGTCGCTAAACCTGAGCTAAAAATATCCGCACTGTTTGATCCTAATATCGATAACGACGGCAGCGGAGGCCGTGGCCCCACTTTTAAAGGTGATGGCTTAGAGGAAATAATGGCTGATTACAATGCACGCTATAGCCAAGACTTCGATTTCGCTAAATACGCTAAATTCAAAAAAGACCTAGCCGCACGACTTGCTCATAAAAAACCTTATGAGCGTATACATACTGAACCTGAAAAGCAGTTGGATTTGCTGATTGTTGTTGACCAAATGCTGACTGGCTTTGACTCTAAATGGCTTAATACCTTGTACTTAGACAAAGTAATCAAGTATCAAAACATTATTCAGGCATTCTCGCGCACCAACCGTTTATTTGGCCCCGATAAACCCCATGGGACTATTCGCTATTACCGCTACCCGCATACAATGGAACGGCATATTGAGGCCGCAGTAAAACTCTATTCAGGTGATAGACCCATCGGTTTGTTTGTAGACCGTCTGGAAAACAATCTCGAAGCTATGAATGAACTGATAGCTGAAATCACCGAATTGTTTGCTAATGCGGGCGTTTCGAATTTTGAAAAGTTGTCTTCAGACTCTGATGCTTGCGCGAAATTTGCCGGTTTATTTAAAGACTTCAATCAACACTTAGAAGCCGCCAAGGTGCAAGGCTTTCATTGGAATGAACTGACTTATTCATTTGATGAAAATGATGACAAGCGTGAAGTAACACTAGCCGTAGATGAGCAAACCTATTTGAGCTTGGTTCTTCGTTACAAAGAACTCGCAGGAACCGGTGGAGGTGGTGGTGCAGGAGGAGACGTTCCTTTTGACATTAGCGGTCATCTTACCGAAATCGATACCGGTAAAATTGACTCTGATTACATGAACAGCCGCTTTGAGAAATATTTAAAAGAGCTAAATCAGGATCAAGAAAATGTAGAGGTAACCTTAAACGAACTGCATAAATCATTTTCAACGCTCACTCAATCCGAACAAAAGTACGCGAAACTCTTCTTGCATGACTTGCAGCGCGGCGACGCACAATTAATTGAGGGTCACACTTTCAGGGACTACATCAACGACTACAAAAATAACGCTGAAAACGCCCAACTCAATGCAATCGTGAGTGCGTTAGGTTTGGATAAAAACCTTCTTACCACTTTAATGGGTGACAATGTAGATGAGAAGAATCTGAACAATTTTGGTCGCTTCGACGCACTAAAGACAACGGTGGATAGGGACAAAGCGAAAGCCTACTTCGAGAAACTAGATGAGCAGGTTATACCACCTTTTAAGTTGAATATACGAATTGACAAGTTTCTGAAGCAATATGTTCTTGAGCAGACTTATGAGGATCTTGTTGAATAGCCTTAATTTCAGAGTGCTTTTCGGTCTAATGAGCAGAAGAGGTTGATTTACAATAGTTCAGACTTGATCTGACAGTTACCGGTTTTTAAAAGGTGTTCTGTCAGGTCAGGTTCTGTTTACGAGTTTTTCCAACCAGATATCTTTGGTATCCTCGCGCGTCTGCATTGGAGTCCGGCCACAGCACTGCTTGCCTTGGTGGGCGCGATCATTATTGTAGTGCGTGAGCCATTCGTCCAGATCCGCCTACAGCTCTACGATCGACCCGTATATCTTGCGCCGTAGTGAGGGCTGGTATAACTCCTGTAGAATCGTTTTATGGAAACGCTCACAGATGCCATTGGTTTGCGGATGGCGAGCTTTCGTCTTCGTGTATTCGATCTCATTCACATTCAAGTACAACCGGTAATCGTGCTGCTCCAGCTTGCCGTAGTACTCGGTACCACGATCGGTCAGTATGCGTAGTACAGGCAGCTCAGGAGCAGCACAGAAAGGTAGCAATCGGTCATTTGGCAAGTCGGCAGCTATGCTGAGCTAAGACTCATCTTGTCAAGACATGATGTTGTTAAGTGCATAATCATGGGCTATGTCCATGGCTTTTTGTGGGTAATCGCTTTTTGATTCTCGCACAATAAATGAGTCATGAACACATAGGTATAGCTCGTGATTTTCTGCAAAAAATTCCAGCACATATTCTGCGATAAGTGAGTTTACTCTTTGCAGTACGATCCCATAACCTTTGTGGAAGCAATGGTTTGTCGGTTTGTGTATTTCCTTGATACCTTCTACGAAATTTTTAATATCTATATTTTTTGCTTCCTTTTCAGAAAAATATTCTTCCCATAATAATAAAATCAACTTTCGGGCGTTGGTGCAAGCCAAGTCCTGGGAAGATAGCCCTCTTAGAAAGCTTGATTGGAACTGGTCCAGGGAATATGACTTGTATCCATTTACCAACCCAAAGCGTTTTGAACTGAGTATTTGGCATCCTCATCTGTCATTGGGGCGCCCCACATAGAGTGGGGCACGACTTCGGCTAGACTCCCTTGAAGCGACACCACATAACCACCCCCAGCGTGCGAAGATTTTACCTCTAACGCTATTGGCATTGGAGGAATATGCAGAACAAATAGGCGCTCATGAGATTCGTATTATGAAGCCTGTTAACGAAAATGTACGCGACTATTACTCAAGCAAGGGCTTTACTTATAACTCTTATGGTGATTACTGTTGGAGGAGCATTGTATGACCAATGAAAAACGCCCCCTAAAGGGCACTCCTGAATATGAAAAGTGAAGAAAGGAGCGCGCCAAAAAGCGTGCTGAAGAGCTGTTATCAGGTTCTGAAGATGTGGATCAGACGGGGCTTCTGAGTGGGGGTAAAGATGCAATGCGGGATGATAATCCCGATGGGAAGCCGGATTTAAAAGAAGTTAATAAGTAGTGTATGCAATGCGGGATAGTTGCATTTTGATGGTGTCAACTTCTTGGTTAAGGAACTTGTTTAGCTCTTGAAGCTGAAGGTTTTCTGGACGTGACTTAGAAATAAAAAAGGCCAACCACGCGGTTGGCCTTTTTCGATTTGGTGGAGATGGAGGGACTTGAATAGTTGCTGTAGCTATCGTATTTGCTTGGTTTCTATTTGGCTCAATCACAAAAAACCAAAGATAACCCCACCACTAGAGCAAAGTAACCCCCACTTACTTAGAAGGCTCCGACAGGCATTGATCCTGTCGGATGAAAAACGTCCTGCGCCTAGCGAGCTGCTAAAAGGGAAATCGAGACTATCAATTGCTAGTCACTTTTTAGAGCCGACGTACATCGCAAATAACCGAAGGCCGATGGTAATTAAGACAAGCATACTTGGTGCTGTATGAGCGGGCATTGCCTTTAATTGGGTGACTTCTCTTTGAATGGTCATTGTTTGATGTGGATTGGACTGGTGCTTTGAAATCTGGATGACGTTTTTCTGAAGTAATTTATCGAACGACTCGATTTCTCCCGCAAGCATATCCAGGAGTTCCAATTCGGTCTTGCCATCCCATGGTAGCTGTTTCCTATATGCGTCAACTGCTTTACCAAGCTTTTTCCATTCTTCTGCGAGGAAGGCTTCAAGTGATGAGAGGGTCCTAAGCTTCGAGTTCATGGATTGATTGGCTCGGTAGGCGTTTTGTCCATGAGCGCCGCTCGCCATTATTCCACCAAAGTGCTGTACGTTATGCTTGGCGGTATTTAGGTTGCGGCTAATTAAGTTGAGTTGATCCAAGGTGTGAACCAGAGTCTGATCAAATCTTGGGTCTTTATTCTTAATCGCTACCAGCGCGGTGTTAATCAGTCGACTCACCTGTACCTTGGTTGCATGTTCGTTGATAGACATATCCTTTTATCCTCGTATATCCATTGAAGAACGTGTTCTACCTCTCTGATTTGAGATGCATGTGCCACATTCATTTTTTTCCTTGATGAATACGCGAATTCTAAATCAAATCTGCCGAGTGTCGTGGTCGATTAGAGTACGGGCCATTGCACGGAAGCCGTGGGCGATCATGGTTTCATTGTCATAGCCCAGTAACCTGAGCACAGTCCTCACACCGTTATCAGACAGTGGACGGCTTTGGCCTCGAGCTGATGGGAAAATATATTTGCCATGGCCTGTTAGCGGCTCCAGTTCTTGCAGTAAGGCAAGAGCTTGTTCAGCAAGAGGGATAATGTGCAGCTGGCCCATTTTCATTTTTTCGCTGGGCAGTTCTATGTGCTTGGCATCTCAATTGATATCCGTCGGCTCAAGTTTTCGCAATTCTCCAGGGCGGCAGAATAGGAGAGGGGATAGATTTAGGGCTGCTCTTACTACTGGGGTGCCCTGGTATTTGCCTATGGCAGTTAGTAGGCGCCCAACTTCAGCTGGGTCTGTCATTGCTGCCAGGTGTTTTTCTTGGTGGCGGTGAGTGCGCCGGGCCAATCCCGCGTACTTTCTTGCCCTCCGGCAATTTGATGGGGGCAGTGGCGCAAACCTGCTCGTAGGTTGGTCCAGATAAGCAAAAACCCCGGAAACACTGGGTTTGCGGGGCTTTCGTGGGCTGTCTGAGACAGCGATTTGGTGGAGATGGCGGGAGTCGAACCCGCGTCCGTCAGCACTCTGCCAGAGGCTCTACATGCTTAGCTCCGTCAATTGATTTAACCCATTACAGCCCGGCGGTCAGGACGTATAGGGCGATCCCGTAAGTTGTTTAACCGCTTGCCCACGGACATGGCTTGCGGCGATCCAGTTCTATATAACAGTCTACAGCGCGATACTGGAACCTTGCTGAAGACTGCTAAGGGACGAACCCTTAGTTAGTGCTTCACAAGCTGCTTACGCAGCGAGTTGGGCACCGTAGTTGTCGTCGTTGGCAACTAATAAAATACAGCTTTGGATTTACGTGATTCGCTGCCATCACGGCATGCACCCAAGGTTTCGTCACCGGCGTCGAATCCAAGTCATCCCCGATAAGAAACACTCTCGTGTGTCATCTAAGTATACCTCAAACTCGGGCATTACAATAAATTTTTATACGCCAGGGAGTTTTTGGGAGCTTTGATGAGGGGGGGTAGGGGGCGAGTGGGGAGTCCCGGCAGCGGTGGCCGCCGGGACAGTTAGAAAAGGCGTTACAGTATCGATTGGGCGAAGGCTACCAGAATCAGCAGTGGGCACACGATGCGCACATACCAGGGCCAGATCTTCCAGAACAGGGTGTGCTCAATATCTTCGTGGCCTTTCTTCAGCTCGCTCAGCAGCTGGTCGCGGCGCCAGATCCAGCCGGCAAAGATACACAGCGCAATACCCAGCAGGGGCTGACCGTATTCAGTACTGATACTGACTGCCAGTCCAAACAGGCTGTCGAAGTTGTAAATAATGGTGCTGCTGATGGCAAAGATCACCAGGCCCACAGCCGGAGTGGCAATACGGCGGGGGATGCCCAGGTTCTCAATAGAGAAAGCCACCGGTACTTCCAGCATAGAGATAGAGGAAGTGAGGGAGGCGATCACCATCAGGGCAAAGAAGGCAATGGCGACGAATACACCAGCTTCGCCCATGGTATCGAACAGCGCTGGCAACACCTGCAGGATCAGGTTGGGCCCGGCAATCAGGGCGCCGTCAGCAGCGAAGATCTGGGTGCCGGCTTCCTGGGCCACATACATAGCGGGCAGGATCAGCAGGCCTGCGGTGAAGGCGATTCCCACGTCGATCAGAGTGACCAGGGCGCCGAGGCGCGGCAAGCTCTCTTGCTGGCTCAGGTAAGAGCCATAGATCAGCATGGTACCCACCCCTAGAGACAGAGAGAAGAAGGCCTGGCCCATAGCAGAGATCAGTAGCTTCGGGGTGAAGTGACTGAAGTCTGGCATCAGGTACACCTCCAGGCCGGTAAAGGCGCCGGGCTGGGTGAGTACATAGGCGATCAAAAGCAGCAGCAGGATAATCAGCGAGGGCATCAACAGGGTGGACCAGCGCTCAATGCCCTTCTCCACGCCGCTGGCAATAATCAGCATGGTGAGACCACTGAAAATTGCGGTAAAAATCAGATTGCGTTGGGTACTGTTTTCAGTGAGCCATTGGACAGCTTCCTGGGCGCCAAACAGGGCGGCGAAAGGCTCGGCCAGGTGAGCCACCATCCAGCCGGCCACAATGGCGTAAAAGCTCAGAATCAGGGAGGCTACCAAGATACCGACAAAACCGGTGAGGCCGCCGAAGAAGCGGCTGACTGGGCCAATTGAGATGGCGCGCAGTGCCTGTACCATATTGCGCCGTGCGTAGCGGCCAATGGTAAGTTCGGCCATCAACGCTGGGTAGGCGAGGGCGAAGGCCAAAAACAGATAGGCCACGACAAAGGCGGCGCCGCCGTTGCTGGCGGCTTTAGTGGGGAAGCCCCAAATGTTGCCGAGGCCTACGGCGGACCCGGCGGCGGCCATCAAAAAGCCAATATTCGAGCTGAATTGTCCTCGGGGTGCACTCATACTAAATCCCGTAATTATTCTTCTAATGGTTTTTGTGCACTACTTGTGCGTGGCGCGCATCAGGCGCTGCTTCTCGCGGTTCCAGTCACGTTTCTTCTCGGTTTCCCGTTTATCGTGCATGGCCTTACCCTTGGCCAGGCAGATTTCGCACTTGACCAGATGCCCTTTCCAATACAGCGCGGTGGCAACCACGGTGTGGCCTTTTTGCTCCACGGCGGCGATCAGCTTGGATAGCTCACGCTTGGTGAGTAGCAGGCGGCGGGTGCGGTCGGGCTCGGTCACATAGTGCGTGGAGGCGCTGGCGAGGGGCTGGATATTGGAACCCAGCAGCCAGGCTTCGCCATTTTTGAAAATGACATAGCTGTCGGTGAGCTGGGCTTTGCCCTCGCGACAGCTTTTCACTTCCCAGCCCTGCATCTCAACGCCCGCCTCAAACTTCTCCTCGATGAAGTAGTCGTGACGGGCCTTCTTGTTGAGGGCGATGGTATTGGATGTTTGCGCTTTCTTTTTCTTGGCCATGAAAACTTCTAATGACTAGATAAAACTGTGTCCAAAAAACTTCAGGGCCACGGTGTTGATAAAGATCAACAGCAGTATCAATGGGATAAAGGTGCCCAGGGAGAAGTTTACGTATTTTTGTGAGAAAGAGCCGGCAAAGGCGGAGTCGCCTTCCTGCAGCTCTTTGTCAAAGTTGGCTTTCTTCCACTTGTAGATCACAAACAGACACACCAGCAGGCCGTTTAGAGGCAGGATGGTGTCGTAGAAAATGATCTCTACCAGATCGAAGAAGGACTTGTTAACGCCGGCCAACTGTACAAATTCAGTGAACCAGTTGACCATGCCAAAGGAGACGGCGCAAGCGATGGTCAGTACAAACTGTACTCCGGCAACCCAGTAAATGGCTGTTTTACGCTCCATATCGCGCTCGTCGCGCAGGGTGGCGATGGGTACTTCGATAATGGAAACCAGCGAGGTGATCGCGGCCACCAGTACCAAAAAGAAGAACACGGCGGCCACTGCGCTGGCTCCGGTATAACCGATGCTGTCCTGCAGGGCGAGGAAGATCTTCGGCAAAAACAGGAAGATCATACCGGCGGAGGATTCGCTCAGCTCGGAGGGATCAATCTGCGGGTTGAAGTGGAAAATACTGGGCAGAATCAACAGGCCCGCGGTAAATGCCACCAGAGTATCAGTGATGGCAACGGCGCGGGAGGAGCCGGGGATAGAGTCCCGCTTCTTCATATAAGAGCCGTAGGTGATCATGATGCCCATACCCAGGGACAGCGAGAAGAAGGCCTGGGCCATGGCTTTGCTCACTACATTGCCATCAATCTTGCTGAAATCTGGTACCAGGTAGTACTTCACTCCCAAGAGGGCGTTGTCCAGGGTCAGAACAAAAATGACCAAGCCCAGCAGCATCACAAACAGCATCGGCATGAGGGTTTTTGCCGCGCGCTCAATACCGTCTTTTACGCCCATAGCGAGAATGGCATTAATAATCAGCATTAATACCACCAGGTAAATAAATACCTTGGGGGTGTTGATAAAGTGGATAAAGAAATCGGGCGTGGCGAGCAGGTTGAGGTTGCCAGTGACGGTTTCAACCAGGTACCCGAGTACCCATACGGTGACCACCAAATAAAATACGGCAATCATAAAAGGTGTGATCAGGGCAAACCAGCCGGGAATGCGCCATAAATGTGAACCGTTGGAGAGCTGGCGATAGGCGCCAACCGGGTCTTTATCAGAGCGGCGCCCCAGAGCCAGCTCCGCCATCATGACTGGCAGACAGATCAGGAAAACGAAGAGTGCATAGACCAGCAGGAAAGCACCGCCTCCGCTCTTAGTGGCCGCTACGGGGAATGCCACCAGATTACCAATGCCAACTGCGGAACCAGCTGCGGCTAGGATAAAGCCCAGCCTTGACCCAAAATGCTCTCTCACTGCGGTCATAGTACTCTCGCTATTATTTTTTATCAGATACAGCTTGTCATTTTTGTTATTCCGACGGGGCCGGGTTTGTCCCGCCGGCAAAAAATGCGATTGTTACAGGAATTGTCTTGCTTGAGTAGCGCCGACTGGCAAAATTAGCGGCCGAACGACAATCCCAGGCGATTTAGCCTGGCGGACTGGATTAGACAACAGGAATGACTGAAATAGAGCGCAGCGCGCTGGTGATGTACAGCGCGGAACAAATATTTGATCTGGTCAATGATGTGGCCAGTTACCCACAGTTTTTACCGGGGTGCCGCGGTGTCGAAATTCTGTACCGGGATGAAGAAACCCTGGAGGCACGTCTGGATTTATCGCGTGCGGGAATTCGCCAGAGTTTCACCACACGCAACCAATTGATGCGTCCAACCAGTATGACTCTGACCCTGGTGGATGGGCCTTTCGAGAATTTTACCGGGCACTGGACATTTACTCCCTTGGCAGAAAGTGCCTGCAAGGTGACTTTCTCTCTGTCTTTCTCTATGAAAAGCCGCTTAATCGCCGCGGCTGCGGGCAAATTGTTTAGCGATCTGGCCAATCAAATGGTGGCGGTGATGTGTACGCGCGCTGAGGAAATTTACGGGAAGCCCCAATGACGGAAGAAAAAACGATTTCGGTGGAGGTGGTGTACGCGTTGCCACACGAACAGCGCTTGATGCGCTTGCTGGTAAAAGAGGGGACTACCGCAAGAGAGGCTCTGATTCGTTCGGGTATTCCCAAAGAGTACCCGGAAGTGGACCCGGACACTGCCAAAATGGGTATTTTTGGTCAGGTGTTGGGTAGTAAGGGTTTGGCGCCGGCGGAAAGCTATGAGCTGCAACCGGGCGACCGTGTTGAGGTGTATCGCCCGCTGATCGCTGACCCGAAGGAGGCGCGCAAGCAGCGCGCCGAGAAGGCCAAGCGATTGGCCGAGAAAAAGAAAGACGCTGAGGGCCCTGAGGCTTAAGGCCAGCCTGCCGGCTGCCAGTCGCCACTGGTGGCCACCAGGGAATCCTCTTCAAAATAAACGCTAAAGCGTTTCTGAGTGATTTTGCCCTTCTTGTCGCGAACGCGGTTGATATAGTCCCAACGGTTGGGATTGTAAGTGTCTTCCAGCAGCGGAGTGCCGAGAACAAATTGTACCTGGCGGCGGGTCATACCGGGCTTCAGCTGGTCGACCATCTCCTGGGTAATGATATTGCCCTGCTGTACCTCAATGCGGTGCACACCGGGAAACTTAACCAGTGTGCAGGCTCCGAGAAGGGCGCACAGACTGGCAATGGCGATAAATTTCAGGCTAGGCGGCATTCAT